>NZ_SOFV01000041.1:0-50199 GCF_004402465.1 Cryobacterium sp. TMT2-14
TGGCGGGTGTTGCACCTCGGTGACGGCACGCTTGAGTGGACGTCGCCGACCGGGCGCACGTTCGTGAGTGAGCCGGCCACGGTCATCCGCTCGGCGTCGCCTGCGCCGAGACCCGCACCGGAACCGCGCACGCCTGCGGCTGAGTCCGAGCCCGAGCCCGAGTCCGATCCCGATCCCGAGCTCGACCCGGCGCCGTACTGACGGGCGGCTCGCCCGGCCGCAGATCCAGAACTCAGTCCCGCTCCCAGAGGCTCAGTCGGTGCTTTGAGGGGCTAGCGTTGGGTCATGACTGCGATCACTGACGATCTGCCCGCCCGCCTCCTTCACGAAGAGCACGAAGGGTGGCAGGCGATTCTCGCCGGCCGCGGCGGAGACTATTACCGGCGAACGATGACCGCGGACGGACTGCTGATCCTGCCGGGCAGGATCGTCACCCGCAACGAAGCGATCGCCTTCTTCAAGGAGATGCCCGCCATCACGAGCTACCAGCTCCGCGAGCCGGCCGTGGTGCGCCAGAACGAACACGCCGGGGTGCTCGTCTACCGGCTCCTGGCCCACCGCGGCGACGAGGTGATCGAGGCGAACGCGGCCACGACCTACGTATTCGCCGACGGCGGCTGGTGCGTCGCGACGCACCAGCAGACCGCCCTGTAACGACCGGAGAGGGGCAGCTTTTCCGCTCCGCTGCGGACCGTCCGGCAGGGTTGTGAACGCCGGAACCCGGGGATACCGTGGTTAATAAACTGCCACAGAAAGGACTCCGCAATGGCTGATTTCGGTAATGAGGGGCTCGCGGACTTATACCGTCGATCCGGTTCGGTGTCGAGTGCCTACGTTGACGTGACCCAGGATGCGCAGAACCCCCGGCGAACCTCTTCCCTGCGCCAGCGCACCCTGCGGGAAGCGCTGACCGATGCCGGTGCCCCGGAGATCGACATCAGCACCATCATCGAGCTGATTGAGGAGCCGCCGGGCGTGGGCGGTTCGATAGGCAGGCTGATGTTCGTGCGGCAGGGCGTGGTCGAATTCAACGAGGTGCTCTCGGGGGAGCCGCTCGGCGAGTTGCTGGTCTCCTACGGGCCGGTGCCCGCTCTGATCCCCCTGCTGATCCACCGCCCACGGGACCTCAGGTACGTGGTGGCCGAGGCCGGGCGCGACGGCGGCGAGGTCACCCTCTACCGGCTCAGCCGCTCGCACCCGGTTTCCAAGGTGAAGGTGGAGGGCGACACGGAGTTTCTCACGAAGGTGGGTTCCGAAGACGACTTCCTTGCGAACGGGCGCTATCAGCACCGCACCGAGGAGGTGTGGAAGCGCAACGAGGGCCAGATCGCTGCCGCGATCGACGAGGTCGTGCGGGACAGTAAGGCCGAGCTGATCGTGCTCACCGGCGACGTGCGTGCCCGCCAGTTGCTCGTCGACCAGCTCTCTCCCGCCAGCCGCGAGGTGCTGCACGTCGTTGCCACGAACACCCGCCCGGATGGTGCCACGCAGGAGGAACTCGAAGGTGACCTCAATCGCCACCTCGCGGCAATTCTCGCGCAGGAGGAGCACGACGCCCTCGAGCGGCTGGGGACGGGACAGGGCAGCGGCCTCTCCGAGCTCGACTTCGCGGCCGTGGTGCGGGCCCTGCAGCAGGGCCAGGTCGATGTGCTGATGCTGGCCCCGGACCGGATGGCGGGGACGACTCTGATCGCCCTCGACCGCGAGCCGTGGCTGGCAGCCACCTCGGCCGATGCCCTCGGCGCAAGTGAGCTCGGCTCGGTGCCGGCCGCCGACGCGCTGATCCGGGCGGCGATGCTGACGGATGCGCGGGTGATGGTGGTGTCTCCCGGGGAGCTTCCGGCGGAGACGAGCGCCGCCGCTCTGCTGCGCTGGTCGACCCTCCCGGCCCCGGCCGAAGCTCCCACCCCCGCGGAGGCCGAGCTCGCGAAGCTTCCCAGCCGCGGCGACGCGGTGACATTCCCGCGTCGCCGCGCAGCATCCGGTACTCCGGAGTCTTAGCCGCGGCCAGAACGGCGTTCAACGTGGCGAAGGCCACGTCACCGTCCGGGCGGCACCCGGGGCGCGCCGGCCTGAGCCGTGGCACGCGGCACGTCAATCCCTTGTTCTAGACTGACTAGTCAGTACAAACGAGAGGATCGACGTGCAGTCGACAGTGAGGGCGCACGACCTGGCCCTGCGATTCAAGCGGGGCTCGGTTTACGGGCCCCTGAGCTTTGAGGCCGGCACCGGCCTCACCGTGCTCTGCGGCCCCACCGGCAGCGGCCGCACCAGCCTGATGCTGACCCTGGCCGGTCGCATGAAGCCGAGCGAGGGAACCCTCGAGGTGCTTGGTCACGAGTTGCCCCGCCGGGCCCGCCGGGTGCAGAAGCGCACCGGCATCTCCGGCTTCCACGACATCGACACCCTCGAGGAATCGGTCACCGTCGGCGCCGCAATCCGTGAGCGCACGGCCTGGATCTCCCCCTGGTGGGCGTTCATCCGCTCGGTCGACGACACCGAGGTGCGCCGCGTCTGCGCCCCCGTGTTCGGCGGCGTGCCGATTCCGGCTGCCGACACCGTGATCTGGGACCTCAATGAGGTGCAGACCGTGCTGCTGAGGGCCGCGCTCGCGGTCATGAACGAGCCGAGCATCCTCTTCTTCGACCAGGTCGAGCAGGTGCACGCACCGGAGTCCCGGCGCATCCTCTGGCAGCGCCTCGCCTGTGTCGCCGCCGCCGGAACCAGCGTGATCGCGTCCGCGACCGCGCCCGAAACCGAGATGTGGGCCGAGCTCGGCATCGACCCGGCCGTTGTCGTGATGACCAAGGCCGGGATGACCTCGGCCCTCCCATTGAATCAGGAGACCCGCTGAATGTTCGCCTTCCTCTCCTCCGGCACCGAACTGCACCGCTTCGGCAAGGGCAAGATGCCCAAGATCGCCCTCGTCGTGCTTATGTTCATCCCGCTCATTTACGGGGCGCTCTACCTCTGGGCCTTCTGGGCGCCCGACCACGAACTCGACCACCTCCCCGTGGCGCTCGTCAACGGAGACGCCGGCGCCAGCCGGGACGGCGAACCGGTCACCGCCGGCCAGGACCTGGTTGACGAGCTGGTCGACGGCCACGAGCTCGGCTGGACCGTGACGAACGGGGCGGATGCCGCCGCGGGCGTCAGGGACGGCGACTACTACTTCTCGGTCACCATCCCGAGCGACTTCTCGGCCAGCGCCGTCTCCGCCGGCACCGACACCCCGCTTTCGGCCACCGTGCAGGTCGACTACAACGACAGCAACAGTTTTCTCGCCACGACCATGGGCAAGCAGGCCATGGTTCAACTGCGGGACGCGGTCGCCACCGAGATCGGCGACCAGACCGTCAATGCGCTCCTGGTGGGGGTGAACGAGGCCGGTGACGGCATCCGTTCGGCAGCGGGTGGCGCCGGCCGGCTGTTCGACGGGCTCACCACAGCGTCGGCCGGGACCGGCTCCCTCCTGGTCGGCCTCGATGCCCTTGCCGAGGGAGCGCTCACCCTCGACGACGGCGTTGCGCGCCTCACCGACGGCGCCGGCACCCTGGCGACCGGACTGGACACGCTGTCCGACGGCGCCCGGGCGCTCGCCGGCTCCTCGGTGACCCTCTCCGACGGCACCGTGCAGGTGTCCGAGGGGATGCAGGCCGCCGCCACGGGTGCCGCGACCCTCTCCGAGAAATCGGTGCAGCTCGCCGACGGCGCCGACCAGATCGCCGCGGGAACCGGCACGCTGGCCGGCGGCACCGCCTCGGTGTCGACCGGACTGCACGACCTGCTCCTGCAGATACAGGCGGCACCGGAAGGCACCCCCGCGTCGGCGTTCCTGCCGGCCGTGGAGCACCTCGACGCCGGCGCCGGCGCCGTGAACGCGGGTGCCCAAGGCGCGCTCACCCAGACCCAGACCTATGCCGGGCTCAGCGACCAGTTCTCCACCGGAGCCGGGGAACTCTCCGGCAAGCTGATCGCCGGGGCTTCCGGCGCCGCCCAGGTGGCCACCGGTGCCGGGCAACTCTCGGCCGGCGCGGCCTCCCTGGCCGAGGGGGCCGCCACCGCGGCCTCCGGGGCGGACTCCGTACTCGCCGGCAGCGAGCTGCTGGGCGAGGGCACGGGGTCACTGTCCGACGGCACCCGGCAGCTCGTCGACGGCGGCGTGAGCCTGAACACCGGCGCCGCCGAACTCGCCGCCGGCAGCGGCACCCTCGCCGACTCCCTCACCACGGGCGGGCAAAGTGCGCCCGACCTCACCGCGGACCAGATTGCAAAGAAGACGGCCGTAATCGCCAGCCCGGTCACGCTCGTGCAGAAGTGGGAGAACGCCTCCGACAGTTTCGGCGAGGGGTTCGCACCCTTCTTCCTGGCCCTGGCCACCTTCGTCGGCGGGCTGATCACCTGGCTGATCCTGCGGGCTCTGCCAACCCGGGCCCTCGCCAGCGCCGCCTCCGGGCTGCGCTCGACCATGACCGGCTTCCTGCCGGCGATGGCCATCGGGCTCGCCCAGGTCGTGATCATGGTGCTCGTGCTGGTCTACGGCATCGGCCTGCAGCCCGAACACTGGTTCGGGATGAGCGCGTTCCTCTACCTGACGACGCTCGCCTTCCTGGCTCTGCAGCAGATGTTCATCATTCTGCTCGGCACCGCGGCCGGCCGCGTGGTCAGCCTCGTGCTGCTCATGCTGCAGCTGAGTTCGTCGGGCGGCACCTATCCGGTGGAGACCACGCCCGTGTTCTTCCAGGTGCTGCATCCGTTCATGCCGGCGTCGTACGTCGTGACCGGGCTGCGCGAACTGATCACCGGAGGCATCGACTCTAGACTGTGGGTTTCGGTTGCCGTCCTCGCCGTGATGCTGGTCGGCTCGATCGCGATCAGCGCCTGGAGCGCCGGCCGCCAGAGGATCTGGACCGTGGGCCGGCTGCACCCCGAACTGACCATCTAGCGCGGCCCCGGCACCGAACCGAACCTGCCGGCACCGAACCTGCCCGTGGAAAGGAACTCCAATGGCACGCGCCACCGGAACGAAACGCGCCATCCTCGACGCCACGCTGGAGCTGGCCGCGACCAGGGGCATCAGCGGCACCACGATGGATGAGGTCGCCGAGCGGGCCGGGGTGGCCAAGGGCAGCCTGTATTACAACTTCAGCTCCAAAGACAAACTGTTTGAGAAACTGCTGCAGGAGGGGGTCGGCGCGCTCGCCGAAACCCTCCGCGCCGCGTCGGCCGGCCTGCACGGCAGCGCGGCCCTCGAGGCGCTGGTGCGCGCGCTGCTCGACCGGATCGCGGCGAACACAGCACTGTCCAAGCTGATGGCGGCGGAGATCTTCCGCACCGACCGCACCTGGCAAAAGACGCTCTTTGCGCTACGGCACGAGGCCCTCGCCGTGTTCGCCGACGCGATCGCGGAGGCGAAGCCGGGCAGCCGTGCCGACGCGACCTGCGGTCTGATGGCGTCGAGCGTGTTCGGTGCCGTGCTGATGGCGGGCCTGGAATGGCTCGTTTTCGAACCGGACCGGCCGCGGGACGAGGTCGCCGCGGCCATCCTCGGTTCCCTCTCCGGTGGCCTGTTCGGCGAGGAGCGGTCCGGGCCTTGTTAGGATCGAGTGTGACCGGCGACAATTTGATTGAGCAGCCCGAGACCCTTCTTCCCGCGGAACCGGAGGTGATCGAGGCGCTCCGCCGAGCCGATAGCGGCAGTATTTCCGGCGTGGTGGAGGCCCATCCGACGTCCTCCCTGGCGTGGGCCGTGCTGGCCGACGCCACGTACCTCGAGGGTCGAACCCTGGAGTCCTATGCCTATGCGCGCGTGGGCTACCACCGCGGCCTCGACGCGCTCCGCAAGGCAGGCTGGCACGGCCAGGGCCCGGTGCGCTGGACCCACGAACCCAATCGCGGATTCCTGCGGGCGCTCTATGCGCTGCGCCGGGCCGCGGGCGAGATCAATGAACAGAACGAGTTCGACCGTCTCACCACCTTCCTGAACGGCGCCGATCCCACGGTGATCAGCCGCCTTGATCAGGAGACCAGCACACCGGACGGCTACCGGGCCACCGACCCGGCCCCGCCCACCGAGGCGTTCTTTATCCGAGGAGAAAACTAAATGCCAGCGATCGTTCTAATCGGAGCCCAGTGGGGCGACGAGGGCAAGGGCAAGGCCACCGACCTCCTCGGTAGCCGGGTTGACTACGTGGTCAAATTCAACGGCGGAAACAACGCCGGCCACACCGTGGTCATCGGCACCGAGAAGTACGCGCTGCACCTGCTGCCGTCGGGCATCCTCACCGCCGGTGTCACGCCGATCATCGCCAACGGCGTGGTCGTCGACATTGAGGTGCTCTTCGAAGAACTTGACGCGCTGATCTCCCGCGGCGTGGACGTGTCCGGACTCAAGGTGAGCGCCAACGCTCACATCATCACCCAGTACCACCGCACGGTCGACAAGGTCACCGAGCGTTTCCTCGGCAAACGCCAGATCGGTACCACCGGCCGTGGCATCGGCCCGACCTACGCCGACAAGATCAACCGCGTCGGCATCCGCGTGCAGGACCTGTTCGACGAGAACATCCTGCGCCAGAAGGTCGAGGGTGCCCTGGCCCAGAAGAACCACCTGCTGGTTAAGGTCTACAACCGTCGCGCGATCACGGTCGACGAAATTGTCCAGGACCTGCTCAGCTACGCCGAGCGTCTGCGCCCGATGGTCGCCGACACCGCCCTGCTGCTGCACAAGGCCCTCACCGCCGGAAAGACCGTGCTCTTCGAGGGCGGCCAGGCCACGATGCTGGATGTCGACCACGGCACCTACCCGTTTGTCACCTCCTCGAACGCGACCTCCGGCGGCGCCGTGACCGGCTCGGGCATCGGCCCGAACCGGATCGACCGGATCATCGCCGTCGTCAAGGCGTACACGACCCGCGTCGGCGCCGGCCCGTTCCCGACCGAACTGTTCGACGAGTCGGGCGAGTTCCTGCGCGCCAACGGTTTCGAGTTCGGCACCACCACGGGGCGCCCGCGCCGCTGCGGCTGGTACGACGCGCCCGTCGCCCGCTATACGGCCCGCATCAACGGGGTGACCGACTTCGTGCTGACCAAGCTCGACGTGCTGACCGGCCTGGACACGATTCCCGTCTGCGTCGCGTACAGCGTCGACGGCGTGCGCTTCGACGAGGTGCCCGTGTCGCAGTCCGACTTCCATCACGCAAAGCCCATCTTCGAGGACTTCCCCGGCTGGACCGATGACATCACCGGCGCCCGCACCTTCGAGGACTTGCCGCGGAACGCGCAGGCCTACGTGCTCGCGATCGAGAAGATGAGCGGCGCCCGCATCTCGGCGATCGGCGTCGGTCCTGGCCGCGAGGAGATCATCTCGCGCCACGATCTCGTCGACTGAGGCAAGCGCGGCTGTGGGCCGCGGGCCACGGGCTGTGAACGGCGGGCTGCGGGCGGTGCTGAAGGCCTCCGCTCGGTGCCCTGACGAATTCGACGGAGATTTTGCTGCTGGAGGGCGAAAACCGGCCCGCGGCATCCGGTTTCGCCAAAATCTCCGTCGAATTCGTTCGCGCCGACCTGACCGCTGCCGTTCATTCGGTGGCAACCTGGCGCTGCCACAGTGTCGGCATGACTGCCGAACGACCTCAGAGCATCGCCATCGTGGGCCACTATGTGCGGCTCGAACCTCTCACCCGTGCGCTGCTGTCCGAGCTGCACGGCGCGATCGCGCATCCAATGGTTTTCGACGGCGGTTTTGGCGGTGGCCCGGGCGGGCTCCGCACGGACCCGGCCGAGTTCACCGACTGGGCGGATGCCTACGTTCACTGGGCGGGACTGCCCTATGCGGTGCGCTTGGCCGGCGGCCCGCACGCCGGTGACCTCGTGGGCATGTCCACGCTGGGCGACCTGCACCTGCAACACGAGTCGGCCCACGTGGGCTGGACCGCTTACGATCCGCGGGTCTGGGGCACCGCCGTCAACGCGGAGACGAAGCTACTACTGCTCGGGCTGGCCTTCGACCATGGATTCGGGCGGGTGAAGATCCAGGCGGATGTGATGAACGTACGGTCCTGCGCGGCTATCGCGGGCATCGGGGCCACGTATGAGGGGATTATCCGCCGGGAGCGGCGGCGGGCCGACGGCAGCTGGCGGGACACCGTGATCTACTCGATCCTCGACAGCGAGTGGCCTCGGGTGCGGGCCGGGCTGCGGGCGCGGCTCGACGGGTACGGCGCGCGTTCGGTTCAGTACCGGGTGCGGCCGCTCGAGACGAGAGACGTGGCCTGACGGCGGCACCGCCGGATGCCCGTTTGCGTGCTCCGGCGCGCTTCGGCGCGTCTTCCGGCGCGTTCCGGCGCGTTCCGGCGTGCTCCGGCGTGTGCAGCGGGCCGCGGTCGAGCGCGTCCGTGCGGAGTGGGTTCCGTGCTCAATGCCCGAACGAATTCGACGGAGATTTTGCCGCCAAGAGCCGAAAACCGGCCCGCAGCATCCGTTTTCGTGAAAATCTCCGTCGAATTCGTTCGCGCGCGCGGCGGGTCACTCATTGCCAATGATCGGCGGCTTTCGGCCGCGGCGGTTGGCACCAGTCCGGCACCCGTGCGGAGTGTCGGCGGGGCGCGGTACAGTCGGCAGGTGAGAGACGTTCCCGCCGCCGGACGAACCCGGGTCACCCTGCAGTTCCTGGGCATGGGTGTGGTCTGGGGATCCAGTTTCCTGTTCATGAAAGTGGCCCTCGAGGGGGTCACGTTCGGCCAAGTGGCGTGGTCGCGGCTGGTGCTCGGCGGTTTCACGCTCGGCCTGATCGTGCTGACCAGCCGTCCGCGTGTGGCCAATGGGCCGGTGCTGCCGCGCGAGAAGATGGTCTGGCTGCATTTCCTGGTGATCGCGATCACCGGATGCGTCGTGCCGCACCTTCTGTTCGCGTGGGCGGAGCAGTACGTGTCGTCGAGTCTGGCCAGCATCTACAACGCCGTGACGCCGATCATGACCGCGGTGATGGCGACGCTCGCGTTCCGGGTGGAGCGGCTCGCGCGCGGGCAGGTGGCAGGCATCCTCGTGGGCATCGCCGGCGTGGTCGTGATCATCGCGCCGTGGCGCTACGCGGCCCTGACCGGCGACCTCTGGGGCCAGCTGGCCTGCCTGGGCGCGGCGGTCTGCTACGGCTTCACGTTCGGCTACACCCGCCGGTTCCTGAGCGGCCGGCCGATCGCCCCCGCGACTTTCGCGTTCTTGAACATCGGCATCGCCGGGGCGATCATGCTTGTGGCCACCCCGGTGGTGGCGGCGCATCCGGTGGCACTGACCGTGCCGATCGTGGCCGGACTGCTCACTCTCGGCGCGCTCGGCACTGGCGTGGCCTACATCTGGCACATCAACGTGCTGCGCGCCTGGGGACCGACGAACGCGTCGACGGTGACGTATGTCACACCCGTCGTCGGGGTGCTGCTGGGGGTGCTCGTGCTCTCGGAGACCTTCTCGTGGCACGAGCCGGCCGGGGCGGCGCTGGTGCTGCTCGGCATCCTGCTGACCCAGCGGCGGCTGCGCTTGCCTGGGCGGGCGGGGTCGGCGCGGCGGTTGGCGCGGCCGGTGAGGGCGGCCCGGTCGGCGGAGTCGTCTGGGTCGTCCGGGTCGTCCGGGTCGTCCGGGTCGGCGGAGTCGCCCGCGCCGCTGCAGCGGTCACGGAGTTAATGGCGACCGGTATGGCGCCGGAATCGACACTTCCGGTCGAGATCGACTCGCGCGCCGGGCGAAGTCGACCGGAACTGTCGACCTCGGCGGAGCGGGCGTGGAATGCGTTGGAGCGGGTGACCGCTTCCGGGTGGTAGCCCGCGGCCTCCATCGAAGACGGCGGGCAGTGCCGGTCGTGCGGTCACCGCGCGCGAAACGGTATCGTCGAACCATGGCTGCACACGAGGAATTGCCCGCCGGCGCGGGGCAGGAAGCGATCGACGAACTGGGCAGCATCCGTCAGAGTATCGACAACATCGACGCCGCGCTGATCCACTTGCTGGCGGAAAGGTTCAAGTTCACCCAGCAGGTCGGACGGCTCAAGGCCACGCACGGCCTGCCCCCCGCCGACCCCGAGCGGGAGCTGCTGCAGATCCAGCGACTGCGCGGACTGGCCGAGGAGGCTCGGCTCGACCCGGCCTTCGCCGAGAAGTTCCTGAACTTCATCATCGCCGAGGTCATCCACCACCACGAGAAGATCGCCGGCACCGAGTCGGCGAACGGGTCCGCGCCGCGAGCTGCGGGGGCACGAACGGATGTCGCACGGCCGGTCGTGGGCACCAGCCCCGATTCTTCCGCCACCACGTCGCCGGCCACCTCATGACTTCTCAGACCTCCGCGCTCCCCGGGGCGTCGCGCGCCCTTCCGGCCCAGTTCGGGAAGACCTTCGTCGTCACCGGCGCCAACGCCGGCCTCGGCTACTTCACCACCGAGCAACTCGCCGCCGCGGGCGCCCACGTCGTGCTGGCCTGCCGCAATCTCGCGAAGACGGAAGCCGCGGTCGCGGCCATCCACGCCCGGGTGCCCGGGGCATCCGTGTCGGCGATACCGCTGGACCTGAGCGACCTCACCCAGGTACACCGTGCCGCGGACGCGCTGCTGGAGCTGCCGCGGATCGATGGGCTGATCCTGAACGCGGGCATCGTGCACCCGCCGCGCACGCGCGAGCTGAGCCCCGACGGGCACGAACTGGTCTTCGCGACCAACTACCTCGGCCATTTCGCGCTCACCGCGCGGGTGCTGCCGGCTCTGCGGCGCACGCCCGGCAGCCGGGTCGTCGCGCTCGGGTCGATGATTTCGCGGCTGCTGGACTCGCCGCTGCTCGACCTGCAGTTGGAGTCCGGCTACAACCGGTGGAAGGCCTACGCGCAGTCGAAGATCGCCATGCAGGTGTTCGGCTTCGAGCTCGATCGACGGCTGCGGGCGGCCGGAGCCGGCGGCACTGACGGGGTGCAAAGCCTCGTCGCACACCCCGGTTACTCGATTTCGGGTCTGACGCCGGGCATCCGCGGGGTCAATCAGCCGTCGCGTGCGAGCCGATTCGCCGACACCCTGCAGTCCTTCGGTGCTCAGGGCAAGGACGCCGGGGCCTGGCCCACGGTGAGTGCGGCCGTCGACCCGGATGCCCGTGGCGGCGACTACTACGGCCCTCGCTATCTCACGCGCGGCCTGCCGACGCTGCAGGAGCCCACGCGCACCTCGCTCGACCCCGCGGTCGCAGAGTCGCTCTGGTCACGCTCGGAGCTCCACCTCGGCGCCCCCTTCTCGATCTAGCGGGCGCCCCGCTGCACGGCCCCGCGTGCGCTCAAAATGCCGCCATACGACGGGGAATGGCGGCGTTTCTAGCGCACGCGACCCCTGGAGAGGGTGTGGGGCTGGAGGTGGGATTTAGGGGATCCAACCGCGATCGAGAAGGGCGGTGCGAATTCGGGCGATGACCGCATGGGGAGAGTGGGATTTGTTGACACGGATGACCCGCCACCCTTCTTCCATGGGCTCGTCCAGCCGGTCGATGTCGCGGTGAAACTGTCGTTCGTCTTCGCGGTGCTGGCCGCCGTCATACTCGATCAGGACCTTGTAGCGCAGGTAGGCGAGATCACCCAAGGCCATGAAGGCGCCGTATCGATTGACGAGGGTCAGGTTCACTTCCGGCTCCGGCAGGCCTGCCCGCACGATGAGAAGTCGCAGCACTGTTTCCTTTGCAGAATCGGTGCGCGGACGGACCAGGGCGAGGGCCTCGCGGAGACGACAGGCACCGGGCAAGCCCGCGTGCCGCGCAACGGCCAGGTGAAGTTCCGCCATCGTGGCCGCAGGCCGCTGGCGGCGCACGAGGGAGTCGCCAATGATGATCAACTCATCGAGGGTGAGGACCGTCGACAGCTGGACCCACGCGTCGACCGCTGAAGCGACGGCGAGGTGTCCCACCGAAACGACGCGCACCCGGTCCAGCGGAATCAGATGTCCGCGCACGCCCTTGCCCCGGCGGCGCCGGGTCCGAATGCCTGTGCCTACATCCACGATTGACCGCTCGAGGAGTCGCGCGGGGAGAGGCAGCCCGTGGAGAAGCGCGGCCGTCGCGTGGCTGAAGAACTGATCTGACGGCATCCGCACCGCGTAGTCATAGGCCCGGGTGCGCGCTGCTGCACGGATCCGTGCCCACCTGTCCGCGTCGCTGATGGGGGCCGGTGACGGGCCGCGCCCCACAGGCGCCCGCACGCCGTGGAAGGGCCGCGCGAGGTCGCTGCGCCGCAGTCGCCCGGAATTGACTCCCCGCTGTCGAGCGTCGGCGACGGAAAACGGCCCATCACCGAGCTCGGCCGGCAGCTCAGAAGGCGGTCTCATCGCACGATGATGCCACCCACTGCGATTCGCACGGTGCTCTATCCACAGGCGCCGACCGCAGGCGCTCGCGCGTGCGCGGAAAGTGCCACTTTGATCCCGGCGATGGCGGCCGATTGGTCGCACGCAGGGGCGAAACGGGGTCGGTCGGTCGGAGGGGAGCGGGAGAACGGGCGGAGGAGGAACCCCTACTGCGCGAAACGGGAGGGGAGGGTGCTGCGGTGACGCGTCTGCAAGTCGGCGAGCGACACCGTGAAGTGGTCCTGGATCTCCAGGCTCGCCGAGGTCGAGTCCGTCACGCCGATGCGCAGCACCGGGTAGCCTCGCCCCTCGCAGAGGCCGAGGAACTTCACGTCGTCTTCCCGAGGAACCGATACGATCACGCGCCCGGCCGACTCCGAGAACAGGGCGACGGATGCGTCGATCCCGTCGCGCTCGCAGATGTCGCCGAGCCACACGCGGGCTCCGACCCCGAACCGAAGCACCGCTTCGGCCAGCGTCTGCGCCAGCCCGCCCGAGCTGAGATCGTGGGCGCTGTCGATGAGCGCCTCGATCGACGCCGCGTGCAGCAGCCCCGCCAGGGCGGCTTCGCCGGCCAGGTCGACGACGGGCGGCAGCCCGCCCAGGTGGTCGTGGATGACTTCGGCCCAGGCCGAGCCGTCCAGTTCCTCGCGGGTCACGCCGAGCAGGTAGATGTTGTGGCCGTCGTCCTGCCAGCCGCTGGGCACGCGGCGGGCGACGTCGTCGATCACGCCGAGCACGGCGACCACAGGGGTCGGGTGGATCGGCTGGTCGCCGGTCTGGTTGTAGAACGACACGTTGCCACCGGTGACCGGGATCTCGAGCGCCAGGCATCCGTCGGCCAGACCGTCGACGGTCTGGGCGAACTGCCACATCACCTCGGGGTTCTCCGGCGAACCGAAGTTGAGGCAGTCGCTGATGCCGACCGGCACCGCGCCGGTCACGGCCACGTTGCGGTAGGCCTCGGCCAGAGCGAGCTGCGCGCCGCGGTACGGGTCAAGCTGGCAATAACGGCCGTTCGCATCGGTGGCGATGACGAAGCCGAGGCCCGACTCCTCGTCGATCCGGATCATGCCCGCGTCGTCGGGGAACGAGAGGGCCGTGTTGCCCATCACGTAGCGGTCGTACTGGTCGGTGATCCAGCTCGGGTCGGCCAGGTTCGGCGAGCCGAGCAAGGCCAGGAACTGCTCGCGCAGCACCTCGGGTGAGGTCGGGCGGGGCAGCGCGGAGGCGCTGTCGGCCTGCAGCGCGTCGAGCCAGGTGGGGTAGGCGACCGGGCGGTCGTAGACCGGCCCGTCGACCGCGACGGTGCGCGGGTCCACGTTGACGATCTCCTCGCCGTGCCAGTCGATGATGAGCCGGCCGGAGTCGGTGACCTCGCCGAGCACGCTGGTCTCGACATCCCATTTGGCGGTGATGGCGAGGAAACCGGCGAGCTTCTCCGGGGTGACGACGGCCATCATGCGTTCCTGGCTCTCGCTCATCAGGATCTCTTCGGCCGTCAGGGTGGGGTCGCGCAGCAGCACCTTGTCGAGCTCGATGAACATGCCGCCGTCGCCGTTGGAGGCGAGCTCGCTGGTGGCGCAGGAGATGCCTGCGGCGCCCAGGTCCTGGATGCCCTCGACGAGCTTCTCGCGGTAGAGCTCGAGGCAGCACTCGATCAGCACCTTCTCGGCGAACGGGTCGCCGACCTGCACGGCGGGGCGTTTGGTGGGGCCGCCTTCGGAGAAGGTGTCCGAGGCGAGAATGGATGCCCCGCCGATGCCGTCGCCGCCGGTGCGGGCTCCGAAGAGCACCACCTGGTTGCCGGTGCCGGTGGCGTTGGCGAGGTGCAGGTCCTCGTGGCGCAACACTCCCACGGAGAGCGCGTTGACGAGCGGGTTGCCCTGGTAGACCTTGTCGAACCAGGTCTCGCCGCCGATGTTGGGCAGGCCGAGGCAGTTGCCGTAGAAGGAGATGCCGGACACGACGCCGTGCACGACGCGGGCGGTGTCGGGGTCGTCGAGACGTCCGAAACGGAGGGCGTCCATCACGGCGACGGGGCGGGCGCCCATCGAGATGATGTCGCGCACGATGCCGCCGACGCCGGTCGCGGCACCCTGGAACGGCTCGATGTAGGAGGGGTGGTTGTGCGACTCGATCTTGAACGTGACCGCCCAGCCCTCGCCGACATCCAGCACACCGGCATTCTCGCCCATGCCGACCATGAGGTTCTTCTTCATGGCGGGGGAGACCTTCTCGCCGAACGAGCGCAGGTATTTCTTCGAACTCTTGTAGGAGCAGTGCTCGCTCCACATCACCGAGTACATCGCGAGCTCGCCGCTCGTGGGGCGGCGGCCGAGGATCTGTCGGATCTCGGTGTACTCGCCCGGGGTCAGCCCCAGCGCGTCGAACGGCTGCTCTTTCTCGGGCGTCGCAATCGCGTTTGCAACGGTGTCGGCAATGCCGCGGGAGGGTGTAGTGGTAACAGCGGTCACGAGTGGCGTTCTCCCAGAGATAACGGATGCTTGACCTGGCGAGTCTACCCGCCGCGCCGCTCCAGCACCGGTTCCGAGGCCGCCCGGCTAAAGCCTGGCAGCGGCCTGGCCGCCCGCTAGCTGCGCCCGCCGGGAGGACCCAGCGACAGCATCACCGTCATGATCGCCACCGCGGCCACGGCGAAACTGCTGATCAGGATCACCGGACGGTTCAGCATCCAGCGCAGCAGCGTGCCCACCCAGGTGTGGTCGCGCGGGTCGTCGGTGGCGACGCGGCGCCAGTCGCCGTCGAGCCGGCCGCTGCGGTCGAGACGGATGTCGAACGGCACCGTTGCGTAGGGCACGATCGCCGTGGCGACGGCGAGCACCATCAGCCGGACCGGCCAGCGCTGGTTCAGGCCCACCAGCACGGCGGTCAGGGCGTAACTGATGAAGACGAACCCGTGCAGGGAGCCGGCGATCCGCACCGGGGTGCCGCCGGCATCCGCCACGTATTTCAGCAGCATGCCGCCGATCAGGAGGGTCCAGGTCACCGCCTCAGCGATGGCGATGGTGCGGTAGAAGAGGCGGGGAGACACGGGGGAACACTCCAGGGGGTGGGGAACGGGACGAAAGAAGGGGGAGCTTCGATCTTCGCAGGGTTGCGGGGGAGCCGCGCATCGGCCGAACGGATGACACGGCGGATCAGTGGGGCAGAGGGCTACCCAGCCGACTGTGCGAGTCTGAAGGGATGACGTACCTTCCCGCGGACACCCGCTACGACTCCATGCCCTACCGCCGCACCGGGCGCAGCGGCCTCAAACTACCCGCGATCTCGCTGGGCCTCTGGCAGAATTTCGGCGGCACCGCACCGATGGAGACGCAGCGCGCCATCCTGCGCCGCGCCTTCGACCTAGGCGTCACCCACTTCGACCTGGCCAACAACTACGGCCCGCCCAAGGGCAGCTCCGAGAGCAACTTCGGCGTGCACCTCGCGCAGGATTTCGCCCCGCACCGCGACGAGCTGGTCATCTCGACCAAGGCCGGCTACGGCATGTGGTCGGGCCCGTACGGCTCGTGGGGTTCCCGCAAGTATCTGCTCTCGAGCCTCGACCAGTCCCTCGGCCGCATGGGCCTGGACTACGTCGACATCTTCTACTCCCATCGGGCCGACCCGGACACCCCGCTCGAGGAGACGATGGGTGCGCTGCACACGGCCGTCACGAGCGGTCGGGCGCTGTACGCCGGCATCTCCTCGTACTCGCCCGAGCGCACCCGGCAGGCCGCCGCGATCCTGGCCGAGATGGGCACGCCGCTGCTGATCCACCAGCCCTCGTACTCGATGTTCAACCGCTGGGTCGAAGACGGACTGCTCGGCACCCTGGACGACCTCGGCGTCGGCTGCATCGCCTTCTCCCCGCTGGCGCAGGGGCTGCTCACCGACCGCTACCTGAACGGGGTGCCCGAGGGGTCCCGAGCCTCGCAGGCCGGCTCGATGAGCCGCGACATGGTGAACGACCAGACGGTGGGGCGCATCCGTGCCCTGACCGAGATCGCGGATGCCCGCGGTCAGTCGCTCGCCCAGCTCGCCCTGTCGTGGGTGCTGCGACGCGAAACCGTCACCACGGCGCTCGTCGGCGCCTCCTCGGTGAAGCAGTTGGAGACGAACATCGCCGCGATCGACAACCTCGCGTTCACCGACGCCGAGATCACGGCGATCGACGAGCACGCCGTCGACATGGGCATCAACCTGTGGGAGCCGTCCAGCGCCGTCTAGCCCGGGTGACATCGACGGATGATTCGGGCGGGCCGCTGCGGCGCCCGCGCCGTGATCGCCGGGCAACTTTCCTGGACAGGTTATTAAAAGCAGAGTTATCCTTTTAATAAATCACACGATGAGATCGAGGAGACTGCTAGTGGCAAGAATGAGTGTGGAAGTGGAACTCGAGAAGGGCCAGGTGACGAAGTACCGGCGTCACGAGAACGGGCGTGGACTGGTGTCGCCCGGTGCCCAAGTGAACCCGAGCGCCTACGTGTCGAGCGCAACGTATGTGGAAAGTGACGCCCAGGTCGGGCCTGAATCGTGGATCGGGCAGGGGAGCTGGATCGACCACGGGGCGATCATCGGCGCGCGGGTCTTCGTCGGCGCGAACGTGCATGTCGGGGCCGATGCGATTGTCGGAAACGAGGCGCGCCTGGCCAGCAACACGGACATCGGCCGTGGGGCTTTCATCGCCGACGGTGCGGTCATCGACCACGAAATTGCGGTCCCGGAGTTCACCGACGTCAGTGCACGGCCGACCGCCCGAGCACGCACGGTTCCACCGGGGGGCCTGTCGGCGGCATCCGGTCCCGACCGTGCCGGATGGCGGCGAACCTGGGGTGCTCGACGCACGCCGTCACCTCGTCTGCCGGTCCCCCCGGTGTTGGTCACGGTGTCCTAAGCCTCAATCCACCGGTGAGGCTGGGGAGTTGACGGCGCGTTAAACAGAGAATGCCTTCCAGATCAGGAAAAATAGAACTCACTCAGGGTTCATTTCGACTGACACGAAAGGCATCTCGTAGATGCAATTTTTCCGTAGGTCCACGGCCTTGTCAGCGTCCCTCGATGACACCAATCTCGTGTCGGCCGCCGGACTCGTCCCTGCGATGATGTTGGCCGCCTCCACGGGCCTAGGCGAGCTTGCCAGCCGGTGATTGACGTTGCCGGGGTACCTCGGGGCGAACGCAGGGTTGAAAGTCACCGCGTTGGTCGCGGGGATGCTCGCCGGCGCGGACTCGATCGATGACATGGCTCTGCTCCGCCACGGCGGGATGAAGAAACTCTTCGCCGATGCCAGACATCAGGCGCCTGCGCGGAGATCGAAGGGGCCATTCGCCCGGCTCGCGCGGCCGCCTGAAACCACTCACCCCTGGAGTCAACTGAACTCGAGGCAGTCCCTCGTGAGTCTTGTGAGTCTGGTGCGATTTGTGAGTCGTGTGAGCTTGGGCCGCACCCGACATTCCTGCCAAATGTGGGCACGCGTGAACCTCTCCGCCCGTAAAGGCACCGGAGTCTGCCCGCCACACGCCCGACACGCGGCACACTCGTCCGGTGCGCTGCGATCCGCCGCAGACGGGAAACCAATCTAAGGCGAAGTATCAAATGCTTTATAAACGTTAGTGTATAAAATAATAGACGTTAGGGAGGAGAGTCAATGGTTGAGAAGCGATTAACCCCCATCCCCGTCCGGCGTGCTCTCCGTGAACTTGGTACAGACGTTCAGACGTGGCGGAAACTTCTCGGGTTGACTGCTGCGCAGGTCGCCGATCGCGCGGGCATGAGCCGGGCAACCCTCCACAAGCTGGAATCGGGGCTGGGAGGCGTCAGCCTCGAGACCGCGCTGCGTGTCTTCCGGGCACTTGGAATCATGGACACGGTCGTTGAGAGCGCCGACCCTTATCGCAGCGACATCGGCCGGCTTCGCTCCGAGGAACTTCTCCCGCAGCGTGTGCGTCAGAGCCGGCCGAAGAAACAGGCCGATGTCTGACGCGGAAGTCTGGGTGCAAATAGACGGTGTCGACGTCCGCGCGGGCACGGTCTACGCGCATCGTCGACGCAACTCCGAGAGCGCCACTTTCACCTACGACATCGATTATCTGGCCAGACCAGACGCGTACTCGCTCGATCCGGGACTACCCCTCTCATCCGGGTCTTTCAACACTGCGGACGGGCGTCGCCTTTTCGGGGCGTTCACGGACTGCGCTCCCGACCGCTGGGGACGCAAACTCATCGAAAGATCCGAACACCACCGTGCCGCACAAGGCGGTGGAGCTGCACGCAAATTCGGCGAACTTGATTACACGCTCGGTGTTCGCGACGACCTTCGTCAGGGCGCCTTCCGGTTCCGTCGTCCGGGGACCACTGATTGGCTGGGGCCGGCGGCTGCAAGCGTGCCGCACCTGGTCGGCCTGCCGAGACTTCTCCACGCTGTTGAATCTGTTGAGAGCGACCATCCCGATGACGAATCGTTGCGGCTACTCCTGCGTGCGGGAAGCTCTATCGGTGGTGCCCGGCCCAAAGCTGCCGTTGTCAACGGCCGGGGTGCATTGCTCATTGCGAAGTTCCCCCGTGTTGCCTCCGACGAATGGGACGTCATGGCGTGGGAGCAGCTTGCTCTGACGCTGGCCAGCCGGGCAGGCATTCGAACGCCGCGCACTGAATTGATGAGTGTCGCAGGCCGGAACGTGCTGCTGCTCAACAGGTTCGACAGAGTCGGGGATCGTCGCATCGGATATGTGAGCGCTATGACGATGCTCGAAGCAGTTGATGGCGAGCACCGCAGCTACTTGGAAATCGCCGAGGTCATTGAGCAGTCATCCTCATCTGCGACGCGTGACCTTCGCGAGCTGTGGCGCCGGATCGCGTTCTCAATCCTGATCTCTAACACCGACGACCATCTCAGAAACCACGGGTTCCTCCGGTCGGACACCACACGCAGCTGGGACTTGTCACCCGCGTTCGACCTCAACCCCAACCCGGCAGCGGGACCCAAGGAGTTGTCCACGTCCATCGACTACGACACCTTTTTCGCGGACACCGCCGCCCTCCTAGACGTGGCTCGGTACTTCCGTGTGAAAGACGCCGTCGCATTGCTGTTAGAAGTCAAGGCCGCTGTTTCCGGGTGGGTCGTGGAAGCCCGCCGACTCAACATCTCGGAAAGCGAAATTGACCTCATGGCTTGCGCGTTCGTTGCCGGATGAGCCCAGAAGGCTGGACGGACCGAGTGTTCAAGTACCCGACGCCGGTAGCGGGGGTTTCGCGATCTGATTCATCTGCTCACGCTGGCGCTGAAGAGCCGGAGCGAGCACGGTATCCGCGATTTCCGAGACCAGGCGTAGGACTAATCGGATAAGCCGTTCGAGGGGCATTGTTGCGCGGAGGCTAACCGCGCGCAACAGAGACTCGGTCGATGGAGCTCTCCCTCGCTCCATATTCGCTGAGGGTTCTGCGAGGATTGGATTCCGTTAGATACTGACCGGACTCGCCCGGCCGACCATTGGCGTCGTGCAGATCGTCGGGAACAACGTTATTGGTGGATGGCACAGCCCGCGCCCGCAGCAGTTTCTGCCCGACGTGCCCGACTTCTAGGGCTGAATGTCGGCTAAGGAATTTATTGCGGGGACTCGGGCGACTCGTCGCGATCGACCGGTGCATCCTGGGCGGTCTCGTCGGAACGTTACCCGGCAGCGGCCCCGACGCGACTTTCCCAAATTGCCTCAGTAAAACCTTCGTGCAGGGCCTTGGCCAGTGGCAGGAGAGTTCGGCAGTGCGCCACCGATCGCGGTGAGCACGACGTCGTTGACCGTGGCTTTCTGGGCGTGACCGGCGTTGCGGATCCCGTCCAGCGTCACCGTGACCGTAGCGAGGCTTCGTCGCGGGCCGGTCGGCCGGTTGAGCGAGGTTGACCTCAGGCGCGTCCACCGCACCGACCGCAATTCCCGGGCCGCATCGCGGAGGCGGCGCAGCAGAGCGGGGAGAGCTCGCAGTGAACCTAGCCGGCGGGTCCAGGCGTCGATGGCAAGCTGGCGAATGGAGGCTTGCGGCCGCGGGAAATCGGATTCACGCGTCTTCGGGCCCACGGCCCTGGGCGTCCCGGTAGCGTCCGACTGGTTTACGAGCCCGCCCAGCACGACCAGGCCAGCCACGCCGTCGGCGAGCACGTGGTGAAAGACGACGATCAACGCGGCTTGGTGCCGCGCTACTCCGGTGACAAGAGTGGCTGCCCAGAGCGCACGGGTGCGCGGCAGCGGAGTGACGAGCAGCACTGCGGCTAGATCGAGTACCGCCTGCTCGCCCCCGGGGGCCGGTCAGCCGGGGCGAACAATCTGCTTTCCCGCAAGCACGCCTGGTGGCCCTGGCTGAGTGCGGAACGCATGCCATTCTGGACGCGGTGATGGGCCCGTGCACGACGTCGGAAATTGAACTCTCCCGAGAGCTGGCAGGACGCTTTGAACCGGGCATGGTGGTCCTCGCCGACCGCGGCTTCTCCGGCTTCCGGTTGTGGGCTCAAGCGGCAGCGACGGGTGCTGACCTGCTCTGGTGGGTCAAGACGAACCTCCGCCCTCGGCATCAGGAGACCCTCGCTGACGGGTCCTGGCTGGCGACGATCATCCCGACCTCGGGCCCGGGGCGGCAGTCGACACCACCATTGACCGTGCGGGTCGTGGACTACACGATCGACGACGGACGCGACAACCCTGACGCCGACCGGCTGCTGACCACGATCCTTGATCCGGCCGAGGCCTCCGCGATAGAACTCGCGACCGTGTACTACCCCTCCACGAGCCAGAAATCACCACTCAACCGCTTAACTGAACGGTATTGAGGCTAAGCGGAGGAGGAACCGGCGAGGGAGAGAATTCAATTTTGAGTCGTCCTCAGTCGTGGCTGGCAGGCTCTGTTTCGGGGCCCGCCGAGTGCCGGGCAAGCACGTAGAGCAGGTCGGAGAGCCGGTTGAGGTAGTGCCGCGCGTCGTCGCTGACCGGATGCCCGACCACACCGGCCCGCACCGTGTGCCGCTCGGCCCGCCGCACCACCGTTCTGGCCAGATCGATGGCGGCCTCGGTGGGCGTCGACCCGGGGATGAGGAAAACCGGCCGCAGCGGCCGGGCGGTCACCAGCCCGTCGATGATTCCCTCCAGCTCAGTGACCATGTCCGGAACGACCAGCGATATGCGCGGGACGAGGCGGTCGCGGTGAGCTGGGTTCACGACCAGATCAGCTGCGACGACGAACAAATCGCGCTGCACGCGGAACAGGATCGCGGCATGCTCGGGCTCGGCGCATCCCGCTCGCGCCAGACCGAGGGCAGACACCGCTTCGTCGATGTCGCCGACCGCGTCCATGAGTTCATCACCCTTGGAGACCCTGCCGCCATGAAGCATCCCGGTGCTGCCGGCGTCGCCGGTTCTGGTGTAGATTCTTGCCATTTCGTGGCCTCCCGTTGATCGCCGGACTAGGTTGACGAAGCTGGGCCGGTTCCGGACAAATCCATCGTTTCATGCATTCGCGTGCCGGTGCGACTGTCTGCCGTCGGTGCGCGGGTGCCCGGCCACCGTCGGGATGCTGCACACCGCACGGAACACCACCCCTCTATCGACGTGGTTGCGCCGCGGGGCTCAGATTTTCCCCTTCAGCAGCGCAACGTTTTTTGGTGGGGATCTGATGCGGGCCGTCGTCCTGGCCGACGGCGCGGCACTGATCGGCCGGCCTGTGCGTGCAGCCCTGCTCCGCACCGCCAGGCGGGCTTTTTTCTGCAGCACTGCCCGTCGAGGACACGCCCGAGCCGAAGCAGAAAAACACAATCACTACATGTAGTGGTTCACTGAGGAGTTGACGCCCACTGGTAGTAATTCGGCATTCGGGTGTCGAGAGTGGGGAGCGAACGTGAGTAGCAGGAATCAGAACGCCGAAGCCGGGTCTGACGGAAGCGATCAGGGTGCGCATAGTGCCGGACTGGCCATCGAGCGCCACTTCAGCACGCCCGGGGTCCACCCGTACGACGAGGTGGTCTGGGAGCTTCGCGATGTCGTGCAGACGAACTGGAAGAATGGCGAAACCGTCTTCGAGCAGAAGGGTGTCGAGTTCCCGGACACCTGGTCGGCGAACGCCTCCACCATTGTGAGCACCAAGTACTTTCGCGGGGCCATCGGGTCGCCCGAGCGGGAGTCCAGCCTCAAGCAGCTGCTCGACCGGGTGGTCACGCGGTATGTGGTTGCCGGGTCGGCGAACGGGTACTTCGCCGGGGACGGCGACGCGGAGGTCTTCGGTGCGGAACTGACCTGGCTGCTCCTGCATCAGGTCTTCTCGTTCAACTCCCCGGTGTGGTTCAACGTCGGGACGCCATCGCCGCAGCAGGTCAGCGCCTGCTTCATCCTCTCGGTCGAGGACACAATGGAGTCCATTCTCGGCTGGTACCGCGATGAGGGGATGATCTTCAAGGGCGGTTCTGGGGCGGGGGTGAACCTGTCCCAACTGCGTTCCTCCAAGGAACTGCTCTCCTCCGGCGGAACGGCCAGTGGGCCCGTCTCGTTCATGCGCGGCGCCGATGCCAGCGCGGGCACGATCAAGTCCGGCGGGGCGACCCGGCGTGCTGCCAAAATGGTGGTGCTCGACGTGGACCACCCGGACATCGTGGAATTCATCGAGGCCAAGTCGAGGGAGGAAGGCAAAATCCGTGCTCTGCGGGATGCCGGCTACGACATGGACCTCGGCGGTGCGGACATGGCGAGCGTGCAGTACCAGAACGCCAACAACACCGTTCGGGTCAGTGACGAGTTCATGCGAGCCGTGGAAAACGGCACCAGCTTCTCCCTCACCTCCCGGCAGGACGGAAGCGAGATCGAGTCAGTGCACGGACCGGGCCTGTTCCGTCAACTCGCCCAAGCGGCGTGGGACTGCGCCGACCCGGGAATCCAGTACGACGACACCATCAACGACTGGCATACCAATCCCGAATCGGGTCGGATCACGGCGTCGAATCCCTGCTCGGAGTACATGTCGCTCGACAACTCGTCCTGCAACCTGGCCTCGCTCAATCTGCTCAAGTTTCTGCGCGCCGACGCCGTCCCGGGGGAGGACGTGTTCGACACGGATGCCTTCGTTCGGGCGGTCGAGCTGATCACCACGGCGATGGACATCTCGATCTGCTTCGCCGACTTCCCGACGCCGGCCATCGGTGAGACGACCCGCGCGTTCCGCCAGCTGGGCATCGGCTACGCCAACCTCGGTGCTCTCCTGATGGCCGCCGGTCACGCCTACGATTCCGAGTCGGGCAGGGCCGTGGCCGCCGGGATCACCTCCCTGATGACCGGAACCGCCTACCGGCGTTCGGCCGAACTGGCCGGGGTGGTTGGCCCGTACGAGGGCTTCGCGCGCAATGCGGAGGCCCACACGAGAGTCATGCGCAAGCACGAGGCAGCCGACATCGCCCTGCAGACCTCGGGTGGCATGAGCGGCGAGATCCATGATCGGGCGTCGGCGGCCTGGCAGCAGGCCCTGATGTTGGGGGAGGTGTCCGGCTGGCGAAACGCGCAAGCCAGTGTTCTCGCTCCCACCGGCACGATCGGCTTCATGATGGACTGTGACACCACGGGAATCGAACCGGATTTCTCACTGGTGAAGTTCAAGAAGCTGGTGGGTGGCGGCTCCATGCAGATCGTCAACCAGACCGTGCCCCGAGCGCTGCGCGGCCTGGGGTACCCGCAGGAGGCCGCCGAAGCGATCGTCGAACACATCGCCCTGCACGGACAGGTCATCGGTGCCCCCGGGCTCGAACCGGAACACTACGCGATCTTCGACTGCGCCATGGGAAAGAGGGCCATCGCGCCGATGGGCCACGTGCGCATGATGGCCGCGGTTCAGCCGTTCCTCTCCGGAGCCATCTCCAAAACCGTCAACCTCCCGCAGAGCGCAACGGTCGACGAAGTGGAGGAGGTCTACTTCCAGGGCTGGAAGCTCGGGCTCAAGGCGGTGGCCATTTACCGCGACAACTGCAAGGTCGGTCAGCCCCTATCGACCGGCAAGGCCGCCCCGGCGTCCGTGCCGGTCGTGCAGCCCGCGTCGCCGATCCGGCGGCGACTTCCGAAGTCCCGCACGTCGATCACCACGTCCTTCGCCGTCGCCGGCGCCGAGGGGCATCTCACGGCGGGGTTGTACCCCAACGACGAACTCGGCGAGATCTTCCTCCGGCTGGGCAAACAGGGTTCTACTCTGTCCGGGGTCATGGACGCATTCTCCATCGCGGTCTCGATCGGCCTACAGTACGGGGTGCCGCTGCCGACCTACGTCGAGAAGTTCACCAATCTGCGCTTCGAACCGGCGGGGATGACCGATGACCCGGACATCCGGATGGCGCAGTCGATGATGGACTACATTTTCCGCCGCCTGGCCCTGGACCACCTGCCGTTCGCTACGCGCTCGTCGATGGGGATCTTCACGACCGCCGAGCGCGTTTCCCAGCTCGATGCGGGTGGCTCTGAAGCAACGGAAACGGCGCCACCGAGCCAGGTGCTGCCTCCGGCCCAGCCGCCTGCAGGGGCGACTCGAGCGGTGCATTCCTCGGCGGAACTACTCGAGGCTCAGCAGGGTCTCAGCCTGGATTCGCCGCTGTGCATGTCGTGCGGCACCGCCATGCGTCCGGCCGGTTCGTGCTACGTCTGCGAAAGCTGTGGCAGCACGAGCGGCTGCAGCTGAGGCCCATCGCTGCCTGACGGCGGTGGGCTGTCGGCGCCGATCTTCGACATCGTGCTCAAGGGCCTCACCATTCGCGGTTCGATCGGGGGCACCCGCCGTGACCTTGTCGAAGCCCTGATTTCCACAACCGTGGAGTGCTCCACCCGGCTGTCGCCACTGGCCGCCTCGAGGAGCTGACCGACGTCCTCGACGAGATGCGCCAGGGCAGGATCGACGACCGGGTCGTCATCACGTACTCGGCGCACCCGCTGCCGATGCGGCGCCGGACAGGGTGCTCGCCGTCGTCAACTGGATGACGGCCAGCGCGGACCGAGCGTGGACCGCGGCCTCGGCGGCGGTCACCGGTTCGAGCAGCCCGAGCAGCCGCCGCCGGTAGTCTTCGCCCAGCAGCAGTGCGTAGAGCTGCTCGGCATGGGCAGCGGCCGCCTGGCCGTGCTCGGCCCGAATGTGGTCTGCGAGGCGCGCGATGTGGCGCATGTCGCCGTTGTCGTGCAGCCGTCGGGCGAGTTCGGGAAAACGCAGCGACTCGGCGATCACGAGGCGGTGTAGTCCGATCATCTGGGCCGAGTGCAACCCGTACACGATACGCGCGGCGAGTGATTCCAGCGTCTCCGTGCGGAGAGGCTCGCCACTGACGTTCGCGGCCAGGCGTCGCTGCATCTCGGTGAAGACGCCATCCTTGTCACCGAAGTAGGTGTAAATGGTGCGCTTGGTGACGCGGGCCGCGGCGGCAATCCGGTCCACCGTCGCCTTGCCGAAGCCATATTCGAGGAAGACCGGCAACGCGGCGTCGAGGATCTGGCCTCGACGCTCGACGCGCCCCGCCTCCGTGGGTCGGCCGCGCTTGCGAACCGGGCTCGCTGGGGTCGCTGAGTCCATGTCCGGCCCTTCGGATCTTCAAAAAAACGTTAAACGCAAACGTACTCTCGGATGTAGAATGAAACTAATTCGTATCATTAAAATTCGATGCGACTCTTCGATCTCCGACCTCACGAAGGCCGAGCAGGGAGTTCTTTCATGACCACTCGAGCGCGTACATCCGTGGCGACCCAGTCCCGACCAACCACCTCCCCGGGTCGGCCGACCCCGGGCGCAAAACCCGATGTCTCCCCGGCCGACCGGGAACTCTTGACCGGGTTCTATCGCCAGATGATGCTCATCCGCCGGTTCGAAGAGCGAGCCGCACGGGCCTACACGCAAGCGCTGATCGGCGGCTACTGCCACCTGAATCTCGGCGAGGAGGCTGCGGTCGTCGGGCTCATGTCCGCGCTGCGCCCGAGCGACTACCTCTTCACCAACTACCGCGAGCATGGCTACGCGATCACCCGCGGCATCCACCCCAACCGGGTGATGGCCGAACTGTACGGCCGATCCGACGGGGTGTCCAAGGGGTGGGGCGGCTCGATGCACATGTTCGACTTCGAGAAGCGGATGCTGGGCGGCTACGGCATCGTCGGCGGCCAGATCCCGCTGGCGACGGGGGCCGCCCTGGCCATCGACTACCGCGCCGGCGACGAGATCGTGCTGTGCACGATGGGCGATGGCACCACGAACATCGGAGCATTCCACGAGTCTTTGAACATCGCGTCTCTCTGGAACCTTCCGATCGTCTACGTCATCATCAACAACAGGTTGGGAATGGCCACGACGGTCGACAAGGCTTCGGCTGAGCCGGACCTCTACAAGCGCGCATCCGCGTACCGGATGGCGTCGGAACGCGTCGATGGGCTCGATCCCGTCGCCGTGTTCGAGGCCGCCCAGCGTGCCGTTGCTCAGGCTCGCAGCGGTAAGCCCTTCCTTCTCGAGGTCGTGACGGAACGACTGCGTGGGCACTCCGTCGTCGACCCGGCCAAGTACCGCTCCGACGAGGAGATGTCCCTGGTCAAGGAACGAGACCCGGTGCACACCTTCGCCGCCAAGCTGGTCGCAGACGGTCTGCTTGACGAGCAGGAACTGGCGAAGATCGACGAGGAAGTAACCCTTCAGGCAACCGAGGCGGCGGCGTTCGCCGAGAACAGCCCGTTCCCGGATGTGTCGACCCTGTTCGACTACACCTACGCCACAGCCGTGGCCAATGACTCCCATCGGTTGCCCGGGCAGCCTCTGTTCGAGCCGGCACCGATCCCCGACTACGGAGTCAACCAATGAGCATCATGACCTATCGCCAGGCACTGCACGACACGCTGCGTTCCGAGATGCTGCGTGACGAGAATGTGTTCCTGATGGGTGAGGAGATCGGTCTCTTCGAAGGCGCGTACAAGATCACCGCGGGCATGCTCGACGAGTTCGGCGAGAAGCGCGTGCGGGACACCTCGATCGCCGAAGAGGGTTTCACCGGTGCCGCCATCGGCGCCGCGATGCTCGGGCTCCGCCCCGTGGTCGAGATCATGACCATCAACTTCTCCCTGCTCGCGCTCGACCAGATCGTGAACCACGCCGCCAAGATCTACGGCATGTTCGGTGGACAGGCCCGAGTGCCTCTCGTCATCCGCACGCCGGGTGGCGGCGGACAGCAGCTGGGTGCGACCCACTCGCAGAACATCGAGCTCTTCTACGCCTTCGTCCCCGGGATGAAGGTCGTCGCACCCAGCACGCCGGCCGACGCCAAGGCGCTTCTGATCGCGGCGATCCGGGACGATGACCCCGTGCTGTTCCTGGAAAACCTGTCGCTCTACAACATCAAGGGCGAGGTGCCTGACGGCGACGTGTCGGCCGAAATCGGCAAGGCTGCCGTCACCCGCAAGGGAAGCGACATCACTCTGATCGGCTATTCACGGATGGCCCACGTCGCGTCGCAGGTCGCGGCGCAGCTCGCGGAATCGGACGGCCTCGACATCGAGGTCATCGACCTGCGCAGTCTGCGTCCACTGGACCGCGAAACGGTTGTGGAGTCCGTCAAGAAGACGCATGCCGCCGTCATCCTCGAGGATGACTGGCTGACCTATGGAATCGGCGCTGAGATCGCGGCCACGATTTCCGATGGCGCCTTCGACTACCTGGACGCGCCCGTTCGACGCGTCGCGATGGCAGAGGTGCCGCTCCCGTACTCAAAACCTTTGGAGACGGCCGCGTTGCCGTCGGCGGAGGACGTCATCGGCGCCATCCGTCAGACCCTCGACGCCGTCGGTCGCCGCCGCTACCCGATGGGTGAAAAATCATGATCGAAATCACAATGCCCCGCCTCTCCGACACGATGGAGGAAGGCGCGATCGCGATCTGGCACAAGCAGCCCGGTGACCGGGTCGAGGTCGGGGACCTGCTCGTCGAGATCGAGACCGATAAGGCCACGATGGAGTACGAAGCCTATGAGGCCGGCACACTCTCGGAGCATCTCGTGGCAGAGGGGAAGCTGGTCTCCATCGGCGAGCCCATCGCACTGCTGGACGACGGCAAGCCGAGTGTCATGCCGGGGGCGACGCCGGCCGCCGCTGCCGACGCACCGGCGGCTACGCCGGCGGCCGAGGCCGCACCGGCAGTTCCTCCGATCGATGGCAATGCGGACGGGAACGCCGCCGGGCGCGGTGAGCGCCTCTTCGCGTCACCGCTGGTGCGCAAGCTCGCGCGGGAAAACCATCTCGACCTGAGCCAGGTGCGCGGCACGGGCCCCGGCGGCCGCATCATCCGCTCGGATACCGACGCACTGCTCGCCCAGGCGACCGCGCCCGGTGCCGACTCCGCCGTCCCTAACGCGACCGTGGTCGCTCCGAGCGCGGCAGCCGCCGCACCCTCACCGGACACCCTCGACAAGCGCGCGTCCGAGGCGATCCCGCTGAGCAACATGCGCCGCATCATCGCGCGGCGGCTGGGTGAGAGCGCCCGCACCATTCCGCACTTCTTCGTCACCGCCGCGGCCGACGCCGAGAACCTCGTGCAGTTGCGCACCGAGCTGAACGCGCAACTCGTTCAGGCCGGTCGGCCGAAGGTGAGCATCAACGACCTGCTGATTCGGGCGAGCGCGCTCGCCCTCCGCGAGCACCCCGAGGTCAACGCGTCCTACATCGACGACGCGAGCGTCGAGATGCTGGTGCACCACCGCGTCAACATCGGTGTGGCTGTCGCCTCGGGCAACGGCCTCGTGGTTCCCGTGATCGAGGACGCGGACCAGAAGACCGTCAGCCAGCTCGGTACGGAAGCCAAGCAGCTCGTCTCCCTGGCCAACGCCAAGAAGCTCACAGCCGGTCAGATGTCGGGCGGCACGTTCACCATCAGCAACCTCGGCATGTTCGGTGTGGAGCAGTTCACCGCGATCATCAACCCGCCCGAAGGGGCGATCCTGGCCGTCGGCGGCACCGCCCGCGAGGCTGTCGTGGTCGGGGACGAGATCGTTGCCCGGCACAGGATGCGCTACACCCTGTCGGCGGACCACCGGATCATCGACGGCGCTGTGGCCGCACAGTTCCTGCAAACGCTGACCCGACTGATCGAGAACCCGTGGACGATCATCGCCTGATCACCGGCACGGGGGACCGCTGCGCGCCTGTCGCGGCGGTCCTCGATCTGGCGTTCTAGCCCTTCTTGGCAACGGTCATCAGGACCGTGGAATCTACGACCGCCTCAAGGCTGTGCCGTGCGTCCGGAACGATCAGGAAATCACCGGCGCGCCCCTCCCAGACGTCGTCGCCGGCTCTTAGCCGCACGCGCCCGCTGAGGACATAGACCGTCGCCTCACCCGGATTCTCATGCTCGCTCAGGGAGATTCCGGCCAGCAGCGCGATGACGGTTTGACGCATCACCTTCTCGTGGCCGCCGAAGACCGTTCCGGCTGCGCGACCACTGGTGCCGGCTGCGGCTGCCTTCAGGTGTTCGCGGGCGAACGCCTCGATCGAAATTTTCTGCACGGGTCGGTTCTCACTTTCTCGGTTGGCCGGTGACTGCGGGCTCAACGGTCAGGTGCCGCGGGTCAGGGGATCCACGAAACAGTCCACCTGCCCGCAGCGGCTGGCGGACCATCGCGGTGAACATGACCAACCACACCACGAGAGCCACCCAGAGTGAGACGGTCCCGATCTGCCCGACCAGTGGAAGGTCATCGGCCTGGCCCAGGTAGATTCCGGCGACCGCGTACATCCCGACGGGAAATGCGATGCTCCACAGCGTCGCTTCGTAGCGCAGTGGCACTCGGTGTGTGACGTGACGCCAGAACCCCACCGCGATGAGCACGGGGATGAGCCAGGTGGCGAACGCCCAGAACATGACGGAGACGCCCGCAACGAGCCCCCGGGTCGCGGTCACCATCGGGGCGTCCGCCATTTCGACGATGCGGGCACCGGCCAGCACCGTGATCGCGCACGCGCCCATAGACACCCAGTAGGGCGGGTCCAACTGCTCAGGCCGGATGTCATAGAGCACCAGCCGTAAGGATACGAAAACACCCGCGGCACCGTAGAGGAAGATGCCCACCGACCAGGACAAGATCGCGAGGACTGCGAGCAGTGCCCTGGCATCGCCCGACACGGGCTCCAACGAGGCCGCCACGACGGCGACCGACTGGCTGGCGACGACCCAGATGAACCAGGTCCCGTTCGCGGCGTTGAGCACGGGGCGCACGCTGCGGCCCAGGACCGCGAACCACGGGAGAGCGTAGCCGAGCAACAGCCAGGTGATTCCGGACACCCCGAGGAGAACTGTCGCCAGGCCGAACCAGCCCTCGATGGCGAGACGGGCAGCCAGGACGTTGGTGCCGGCGACGAAAGTGAAGAACTGGAATCCGCGGTGGGGATCGTGCATGTCCGCAAGGAAGGCCGCGGAATAGGCGATGAGCCGCCACCCGGTAAGCGCCACGAGAATCAGGTAGGCCGCGGCACACACGACCATGAGGATGAAGCTGAGCGTCTGGACGCCGATCAGGTGCATCCCGACCGAGATGATCCCCGTGGCCATGACCAACGCGAAGTAGCCAGGCGGCATCCCTCGGACAGCGGCACCCACACGCACACCGCTGTTAGACGTCACCCTGACAGGCTAGCGCGCCGGCGCTCCGGCGCGCCGACAACCGCATGGTGCGGACGCTGTTACGCGCTGACGAGCATCCGTTCGATCACGGAGGTGAAGAAGGTGATCCCGTCGGTGCCGCTGCGCATGGCGTCGACGGTGTCGGGGCCGAAGCCCGGCTCGACCGCGTGCTCGGGGTGCGGCATCAGGCCGACGACGTTGCCGCGCATGTTGCTGATGCCGGCGATGTCGTTGAGCGAGCCGTTCGGGTTCATGCCGACGTAGCGCACGACCACGCGGCCCTCACCCTCGAGGCGCTCGAGCGTGTCGGCGGAGGCGATGAAGCCGCCCTCGCCGTTTTTGAGCGGGATGGTGATCTCCTGGCCGGCCGCGAAACCACCGGTCCAGTCGGTGAGGGCGCTCTCGACGCGCAATTTCTGGTCGCGGCAGATGAACGAGCCGTGGTCGTTGCGGATCAAGCCGCCCTCGAGCAGGTGCGCCTCGGTCAGCATCTGGAAGCCGTTGCAGACACCGAGCACGGGCATGCCGCTGTTGGCCGCGCTGATGACCTCCGCCATGATCGGAGAGAGGCTCGCGATGGCGCCGCAGCGCAGGTAGTCGCCGTAGCTGAAGCCGCCGGGCAGTACGAGCGCGTCCACGCCGTGCAGGTCGTGCTCGCCGTGCCAGAGGGCGACGGGCTCGGCGCCGGCCAGGCGGATCGCGCGCGCGGCGTCGCGATCGTCGAGCGAACCGGGGAACGTGACGACGCCGATGCGCATCAGTGAGTCTCTCCGGCGGGTGCCTCCAGCACGTGGATGCCGATGACATCCTCGATCACCGTGTTGGACAGCACGGTGTCGGCGAGTTCTTGCACCTCGGCGAGCACGGCGTCGTCGACGTGGCCGTCGATGGTGAGTTCAAACCGCTTGCCCAGGCGAACGCTGGTGAAACGGGTCTTGCCGAGGCGACCCAGGGCGCCGGCGACGGCCTTCCCCTGCGGGTCGAGCAGCTCGGCCTTGGGCATAACTTCTACGACGATTGTTGGCATAGCTCACTCCGGAGGCGTCGGGGGGTGGATTCCACGATCCTACAGGCCGACCCCCGGGCCGCCGAGCGCACCGGCCAGGCCGGTGCCCAGGCCGGTGCCGAGACCACCGTTGGCTCCGCCGGCAAGCCCGCTCTGCCCGAGCAGCACACCGCGCAGCACGTCCCGGATCGCCGCGACCCCCTCGAAGGTCTCGACGAAGCTTGTGCTCAGCGGGGACAGGCCGATGCGCAGTGCGTCGGGCATGCGGAAATCGGGGATCACATCGTGCTCCCACAGAATCTGCGTCACCTGCCGCATGGCGGGGTGGTTCACGGTCACGTGACCGCCGCGGTGCGTGGGCTCTCGCGGCGACGACACAGTCACGCCCATCGGGGCAAGCCAGACATCCACGAGGGTCAGCGCGAACTCGGTCAGCGCCACCGACTTGGCGCGCACCTGGTCGATGCCCGCCTCCTCGATCATCGCGAGCGAATCCTGCATGGCCAGCATCCCCACGATCGGCGGGGTTCCGCTCATGAAACGACGGATGCCGTCGGCCGGCACATACCCCGGGCCCATCGTGAAGACATCCTTCGTTCCCATCCAGCCCTGAATCGGCTGGGTGAGAACGTCTTGCAGGTCGCTGCGCACATAGGCGAACGCGGGGGCGCCGGGGCCGCCGTTCAGGTATTTGTAGGAGCAGCCGACGGCCAGGTCCACGTCGCACAGGTCGAGTTCGACCACCACGGAGCCGACCGAGTGGCTGAGGTCCCAGAGCACGAGGCTGCCCGCGGCGTGCACCACCGCGGTGATCTCGCGCATATCGGCAAGGAAACCGGAGCGGTAGGCCACGTGGCTGAGCAGCACGAGCGCTGTCTGCGGGCCCACGGCCTGCCGCACCTGCTCCACTGTGACGCCGCTCGCGGGGTCGGAGTGGATCCAGTGCAGCGTCATGCCACGTTCGGCCGCGATGCCCTCGAGCAGGTAGCGGTCGGTGGGGAAGTTGTCGGTGTCCAGCACGATCTCGGTGCGCGTCGGTTCCGCGTCGACGCGAAGGTAGTCGACGGCCGCCCGCGCCAACTTGTAGAGCAGCACGGTGGTCGAGTCGCCGACGAAGACCTGGCCGGGCGCGGCACCGAGGGCGGCGCGGCCGATGTCGTCGCCGATTTTCAGCGGAAGGTCCAGCCAGGCCTCGTCCCAGCCGCGGATCAGGCGGGTGCCCCAGTCGTGGGTGAGGAACTCGGTGATGCGGGCCACGCTGGCCCGGGTGGGCCGGCCGAGGGAGTTGCCGTCGAGGTAGGCGACGAGGCTCGGGGTGTGCCCGGTCGCGCCGGTCGCGCTGTCGGGTTCGATGCCGACGAACTGCCGCCGGTAGTGTCCGAGCCCGTCGATGCGGTCCATCCGGCGGGCGAAGGCGAGCTGGGCATCCTGGCTGCCGTTGCCGGCGGGGCTGGTGTCGGTGTGGGGGGTCATCTGGATTCCTCGAGGTCGAACGGATGATGGGCAGCCATCTCTCGCAGCGATGCGCGCTTCCCGGGGACTCGCCGACACCGTGCCGCGCTGGAAGTATCCCACCCACGCGGGTGACCGCGCGACTACGGAAAGCGCGGACGGCCGTGCGGCGGTGGATGCGGTCGGGGGTGCGCTCAGGAATCCGGCGGGTCGAGGGTGCTGAGGTCGCCGAGGTCGCCGAGGTCGGCCGGGCTGATCGCCCGGGCGGTGCCGAGCCAGGCGCTGAACGCGGCCGGGTCGGCCGGGCGCTTGCCACGCAGCACCGTGACCAGGCGCTCGGTGCCTGTTGGGCCGCGCAGCACGGTCCGGAAGCCGCCGAGGTTTCCCATGGTCAGGCTCCGCAGCACGTCGTCGCCGCTCAGGCCGGCGCCGAGCAGCGCGTTGATCTCCCGCCGGTTCAGCCCGAGCGGCAGCGGGCCGTTGCCGAGGTCGGTGCCGTAGAGCACCTGTCCGCCGGCCCGGTGGAAGCGGCGCAGATTGTCGACCGCGCGATCGAAGTCGTCGGTCGGCTCGCCCCAGCCGTGGATGTCGAGGGTGCTGATCCATGCCATTCGCCTGGCCATGGCCGCAATCACCTCGTCGCCCAGCCGCTCGCTGAACGGCGTGTGCGCCAGGGCGTCCACCCCGGCCTCGAACGCGCGGAGCGCCTGGCCGGCCCCCTCGGCGTGGGCGAGAACGGGGGCCCCGCGATCGTGGGCGTGCCCGACTATGGCCGCGAGAACCGCGCGCGGCAGCACTGGCCCGGCGTCGCCGTTCAGCGTGACCTTGATCACGGATGCCCCGAGCGCCAGCTGGTCGTCGACGGCGGCCGCGGCATCCGTCGCCTGGGCCACGAAGCGCACGCTGCCTGCCGGGGCCCAGGACCGTTCGCTCGGGTAGCCGCCCGGCGCGGCGAGAAACTGCCCCGCGAACACGGTCTCGGGAAGGACCGCGCTCGCGGGACGCCCAGCTCGCTGGGGCTCTCCCGCGCCCAGCTCCACCCGCCGAGGTCGAGCACCCGGGTCGGACTCGACCGGAAGCGTCGACCTCGGCGGCGTCCACCCGCCGAGGTCGAGCACGCGGGCGATGCCGGCCGCGGTGAGCGGGGCCGGGTCGATCAGCGCGAGGTGCACATGCGCATCGAGGAAGCCCGGGAGCACGGTCCTGCCGACCGTCCTGCCGACGGTCCTGCCGACCGTCCTGCCCGGCACCGATCCGCACGGCACCGGTTCGCCCGGCACCGATCCGCCTGGCCGGCCGCCGGTCATCCGTGCCTCATGTGCCGAGTTCGGTGCGCACGGCGAACAACTCGGGGAAGAAGGTCAGCTCGAGCGCCTTCTGCAGGAAGGTGGCCCCGCTCGACCCACCGGTACCGGTCTTCATGCCGATGATGCGCTGCACGGTCTTGAGGTGACGGAACCGCCAGAGCTGGAAGTTGTCCTCCAGGTCGACGAGTTCCTCGCAGGCCTCGTAAGCACCCCAGTGCTCGCCCGCGTTCTCGTAGATCCCGCGGAAGGTGGCCACGAGTTCCGGATGCAGCACCCACGCCTCCGTGACGTCGCGCTCCAGCACGGGTGCCGGGATAGCGAACCCCTGCCGGTGCAGGTAGCGCAGAAACTCGTCATAGATGCTGGGGGCCGCAAGCATCTCGGAGAGGAGCGCGTGAGCATCCGGATCGCTCTCGAACACGCTCAGCATGCGCCGGTTCTTGTTGCCGAGCGCGAACTCGACGGCCCGGTACTGATACGACTGGAACCCGGACGAGTTGCCCAGGAAATGCCGGAACTCGGCGTATTCGCTGGGCGTGAGCGTGGCCAGCACCGACCACTGCTCGGTCAGGGTGCGCTGGATGTGCTTGACCCGGGCGATGCATTTGAGGGCCGGGGCGATCTGGTCCTGGCGCAGGAACGCGGTCGCGGCGCGCAGCTCGTGCAGCACGAGCTTCAGCCAGAGCTCGGTGGTCTGGTGCTGGATGATGAACAGAAGCTCGTCGTGGTGCTCGGGTGAGCTGACCGGCTTCTGCGCACCGAGCAGGGTGTCCAGATCGAGGTAGGAGCCGTAACTCATCCGCTCCCGGAAATCCGTCACGATCTCGGGATCGAACTCGCGGGTGTTGTGCTCGACCGACATGGTGCTCCGTTTCGTTCGGGTGCTGACTGCATTGTGCGGGACAGCCCCGGCCCGGCGCAACTGGCTGACACCTGCCAGGGGGAGGCGTGGAGGTGAGCCTCCGCGATGCCAAGGTTCGAGACCTAGACTCAGGGTCATGACTTCGCCCGAATCGACCCCGCAGGATGGGGCGCAGCCTCGACGGCGTGACGCCCGGCAGAACCGTGAGCGTCTCCTCGTTGAGGCGCGGGCACTGATCGCGGTGCACGGCGTTGACGCTTCGCTGGAGGAGATCGCCCGCCGCGCCGACGTGGGCGTGGCCACGCTGTACCGCAATTTTTCCACCCGGGACGACCTCGTCAGGGCCCTGCACGACATCTCCCTCGCCGAGCTGGCCTCGGTGCGCGACGAGATCGCGGCTGCCCCCACCGCGTGGGACGGCATCGTCGTCTACACCGAACGCGTCGCCGAGTGGCTCGTCGCCGACCCGTCGCTGCCGCCCATCCTCAAGCGCATGGAGACGGTCGACCCAGCGCGCGGCAAGGCGGCCTCGTTCAAAGCGGTGCTGTCGGCCCTCGTCACGCAGGCCAAACGCGACGGCGACCTCCGAACGGATGTCGATGCGGTCGACCTCGCGGTCCTCGTCACCATGGTGGGCTCGCTCGGCACCCTCGGCGGCGGTTACACCGGCCAGTGGCGGCGCCAGCTGTCGATCGTGCTCGACGGGCTGCGGGCCGTCGACCGGGGCCGGCCCAAGCTGCCGGGACGTCCGCTGGGAGCCAAGGAATACCAGGCGGCCGTGCACGGCCTGAGCCGCCGTGCCACCCGGGCGGCCTCCCGCGGCACGGGTGCGGCGCCGGGAGCCGGTGCTGCGCCCGAGGCCGGCGCATAGGACATCTGCGTTCGGCGTCGGCGGGGTGAGCCGCGCTGACGCCGTGCGCTGACGCCGTGCGGGCTACTTCGTGCGCACCACGATCTGGTTGCCCCACGGGTCGTCGAAGCCGAGGGTCTGCCCGTCGTGACGGGTCTGCACGCCGAAGTGGGACATCCGTTCGTTGAGGGCACCGATGTCGTCGGAGCCCGGCAGGATGATATCGACCTCGCCGAGCCCGAGGGCCAGTCGGCGCTTGCCGGCGCCGGCGCTGTTCCAGGTGTTCATGGCCATGTGGTGGTGGTAGCCGCCGGCCGAGACGAACAGGGCCTGGCCGCCGAGGGTCGCCGTCGCCTCGAAGCCGAGGCGGTCCACGTAGAACTCGCGGGCCGTGCCCACGTCGCCGACGGAAAGGTGCACGTGCCCGACGATGGCGTTGCCGACCGACGGATGCGCCTGACCGTCCCGGGTCAGGTGCTCGCCGATGAAGGTGTTCGGGTCGAGGTAGAGGGTGGCCATCTCGACCTGGCCGTGGGTCCAGCTCCACTCGGTGCGGTCGCGGTCCCAGTACAGCTCGATGCCGTTGCCCTCCGGGTCGGTGAAGTAGAAGGCCTGGCTGACCAGGTGATCGGCACTGCCGGTGAACGATCCCGGATGCGTTGTGCCCACCGAGTAGACGGCCGCGGCGAGCTGCGCCTGCGTATCGAAGAGGATGGCGGTGTGGAACAGCCCGCTCGAGCGGGGCTCGGCGGCGGCCAGCTCCGGGGCGTGCTGCAGAACAACGATCGGTGTGGTTCCGCGCCCGAGCACGGCGACCGGCCCCTCGTGGCTCTGTAGCTCGAGGGTCACCGCGTCGCGGTAATACGTGATCATGGCGTCGAGGTCGCCCACCCGCAGGGTCACCGCGCCCATGCCGGTGGATGCGGGCAGCAGATCGTTCGCAAATCGATTCACACTGGCCCCAACGGATGATCCGGGCCCGGTATTCCGGCCGTGCGCCGCGTGGCGGGGGCTAACTCAGGAGATCCGGCGGCACGGTCGCGATCGGACGCCATCCGCCGCGGAAACAGTGGCCCCGGGGACGGCCTTGGTCGGGATCTCCTGAGTTAGCCCCAGATTGGAGTCGGGAGGTGGAGTCGGGAGTTGTAGGGGGATCGGGAGTCGGGAGCGGGTCGGAGCGCAGAACGCGACCCGGCAGTCAGGGCGCTCGCTACTGCTCGTCTTCGTGGAGCTGGATCAGGTTGCCGCAGGTGTCGTCGAAGATGACGGAGGTGCCGTAGGCATCCGTGCTGGGGGCGCCGGCGAACTGAACGCCCAGGGTGCGGAGTCGCTCGTACTCGGCCTGCACATCCGGTGTGCCGAACACGATGGCCGGCAGCCCGAGGCTGCGGATGCCCTGAGCGTACTTCTGGTAGACCTTGTTGTCGCTCGGCTCGAGGAGGAGGCCGACCCCGTCGGGGTCTTCCGGGGACTTCACGATGTACAGCTGGTGCTCCGGCATGGATATCAGCTTCTCGAATCCGAGCACGGACGTGTAGAAGTCGAACGCGGCGGACGGATCGTTCACGTGGACGCTGCACATCTTGATTCGCATGGCCGGAGCGTATCAGTTTGCGGCCCGTGGCCGCCGGGCCGTGACGCCTCGCGACGGCACGCCCGGCTGCGGGGAAACCCAGCGACGGTGCGGTGCCCGCGGAGAAACGCGGGCCACCGCGGCCTCGCCTACGCCGCGCCGGCCGCGGAAGCCGCGTGCGTCAGCCGCGCCAGCAGTTCCAGGTAACGGGCCGCGGTCTGCCCGATGATCTCCGCCGGAAGTGCCGGCGGTGTGCCGGTCAGGTCCCAGTTGGCCGCGAGCCAGTCGCGAACGATCTGCTTGTCGAAACTGGCCATCCGTTGTTCCGGGGTCGTGCCGGACTGCCAGAGCGAGGCGTCCCAATAGCGGCTCGAGTCGCTGGTGAGCACCTCGTCGGCGAGCGTGATGGCGCCCGTGAGGCGGTCGGCGCCGAACTCGAATTTCGTGTCGGCCAGGATGACCCCGGCTTTCTCGGCGATCGCCGAGGCGTGGCCGAAGATCTCCAGCGACAGGCGGCGCAGCTCGTCGGCAACGGAGGCCCCGACCAGCTCCACCGTGCGCTCGAACGAGATGTTCTCATCGTGCTCGCCCATCGGGGCCTTCCACGCCGGGGTGAAGATGGGTTCGGGCAGGCGGTCGCCGTTCTGCAAGCCGGCAGGCAGTTGGATGCCGCACACCGTCTGGGTGGACTGGTATTCCTTCCAGCCCGATCCGGTCAGGTACCCGCGCACGACGCATTCGATCGGGAACATGTCGAGGGTCTTGCAGAGCATGGCGCGCCCGGCAACGGCGGACGGGAGCAGGCTGGTCACAGCCCCGTTGACGGTGTGGTCCGGCACGAGGTGGTTGGGGAAGCCCACGAGCTGGTCGAACCACCAGAGGCTGAGAGTGGTGAGCAGTTCGCCCTTGCCCGGGATGCCGGGCTCGAGAACGTGGTCGAACGCGCTGACGCGGTCGCTGGCGACCACGAGCACGCGTGCGGCGGTCGCGAGGTCGGCCGCGGCATCCGGAACATAGAGGTCGCGCACCTTGCCCGAGTAGGCGTGACGCCATCCCGGCAGGTCGGGCAGAGCGGATGCGGCGGGCTGGTCTAGTGCGGTCACGGCTATATTCTTGCGCACCGGCCGGTGCCCGCGCCAACGCGGTGCCGGTGTGGGCTCGTGCCGGGCTCGTGCCGCCCGCGGCGTGCCGCGCTTCCGCGCCGAGGATCCCAGGGGGAGGGGCTAACTCAGGAGATCTGCGCTGCCGGTGTCATCCGGCCTGGTGTTCTCGGGTGTTCTCAGCGCTCGCCGAATGGATCTCCTGAGTTGGCCACGGAAACGGCGGGCGGCGACAGCTCAGCCGGGCCAGTGAGACGAGGGTTCGGCGGGCTCGGCGGGCGACGCCGGCGACGCGGGCTCAGCGGGCGACACCGGCGACGCGGGCTCAGCGGGCGACAGCGGCGACGCGGGCCGCGATGTCGGTGCGGAACTGGCAACCCTCAAGCGTGATCAGGGTGAGCGCCTCGTAGGCGCGGGCGCGGGCATCCGCAAAGCCGTCGCCGACCGCGACGACGCTGAGCACGCGTCCGCCGGTGGACACGAGGGTGTCGTCGACGACGGCCGTCGCCGCATGCGCAATACTGACGCCGGGCACAGCGGATGCCGCGGCCAGGCCGGTGAGAGCGCGTCCGGTGACCGGCGCATCTGGATAGTTCTCGCTCGCGAGCACGACCGTGACGCAGGCGTCAGCCGAGAATACCGGGCGGGCCAGGCCGCCAAGGCCGCCGGTGGAGGCCGCGAGCAGCAGACCCGACAGTGGCGTGACCAGGCGCGGTAGAACCACCTGGGTCTCCGGGTCGCCGAATCGGGCGTTGAATTCGATCACCCGGATGCCCTCGGTCGTGAGAATGAGGCCGCAGTAGAGCAGACCGATGAAGGGGGTGTCCTCGGCGGCGAGCTTGCGCACCGTGGGCAACGCGATCGTTTCGATGACCTCGTCTACGAAAGTCTGTTCACTGCCGAATTCGGCGTCGAGCCAGGGCAGCGGCGAATAGGCGCCCATGCCGCCGGTGTTCGGGCCTAGGTCACCGTCGCCGAGGCGTTTGTAGTCCTGGGCGGGGGAGAGCGGCAGCACGCTGTGGCCGTCGCTGAGCAGGAAGAGGGAGACCTCCTGCCCGTCCAGGAATTCTTCGATCAGCACGCTGCCGTGCTGAAGCCAGTAGGTGGCGTGGTTGATCGCGGCCGTACGGTCCACGGTGACGAGCACGCCCTTGCCGGCGGCGAGGCCGTCGGCCTTCACCACGTAGGGCGCCCCGAACTCGTCGAGTGCGGACGTGGCTTCGGCGAGCGACCCGGCGCGTTCAGCGCGTCCGGTGGGCACGCCCGCGGCGTCCATGATGCGTTTGGCGAAGGTTTTGCTGCCTTCGAGGGCGGCTGCGGCCCGGTCCGGACCGAATACCGGGATGCCCCGGGTGCGCAGCGCATCGGCGACCCCGGCGACGAGCGGCGCCTCCGGCCCCACCACGACGAGCTCGATGCCGTTGAGGTTCGCGTAGTTCGTGACCTGCTCGGGGTCGGCCGGGTCGAGCGGAATCACCGGCACATCCCGGGCGATGCCGGCATTGCCTGGCGCCGCCACGATGTCGTGGCGCGGCTCCTCGCGGAGCAGCGCGGTGATGATGGCGTGCTCGCGGGCACCGGAACCGAGGACCAGAATCTTCACCCCGTCAGATTAGCGGATGCCGCGTAGCCCCGCGCGGGCGGCGGACAGCGGGCATTGGCGCAAGAGCGCTGCGCCCGTGCTGCGCTGATACGCGCATGGTGTGCCAGGCGCGCAGCGGCGCAGCATGCGCGCGAGGTGGGCTGGCGGCGCAAGGAGCGGCCGGCACGGACCGCAGACAGGAGGCAGACTGGTGGCGTGGCACGAGCGAGGATTGACGACGGCGTGGGGCGCGCGGCGGTGCGCGAATACGCGGCGCAGCAGGGTGAGGCGAGCCGGGACATCCGTGCCCTGGCGGTTCGGTACACGCTGCAGCTGCTCGCCGAGAAGGCCACCGGCAACACACTCGAGGTTCGCGTGCCGCCGTTCGGGGCCGTGCAATGCATCGCCGGTCCGCGCCACACCCGCGGCACACCGCCGAACGTCATTGAGACGGATGCTCCCACCTGGCTCGCCCTCGCCATCGGAACGCTCTCGTGGGCTGATGGCATCGCATCCGGTCGCATCGCCGCCTCCGGCCAGCGCGCCGACCTGGTCGGGCACCTACCGCTTCTCTGACGCCTCCCACCTCCGTCTCGGACGCGACTCCCCCTTTTCTCCCTCGTTAGTTTTCCCCGTCGTTGTGGTTCGGTGGCAGCATCATCCGATCACAACATTTAGCGACTAAACTAATTCTCATGACAGTGATTGCTTTGTTCGGTGCGACCGGTAAGACCGGTCATCGCGTGCTGACGCGAGCTCTTGCCGCGGGATGCGAGGTGCGGGCTCTGGTGCGTGATCCGGCCAAGCTCGTCACCACGTCGCCGGCTCTGACGGTTATTCGCGGTGACGTGTTGGACGCGGATGCCGTGGATCAGGCGGTGGCGGGGTCAGACGCCGTGCTCAGCCTGTTCGGGCAGGTCAAGGGGTCGCCGCCGACCCTGCAGACCGAGGGCAACCAGCTCATCGTGGACGCGATGGGGCGGCACGAAGTAAAGCGGATCGTCACCCTGTCGGGCGGCGGGCTAACCGCTCCACTGGACCGGCCCGGGCCCGCAGACCGCGTCATCAGGTTCTTGCTGAAGACCCTGTCCGGGCATGTTCTCGCCGACGCGGAGCAGCACCTTCGGGTGCTCGAGGCGTCCGGGTTGGAGTGGACGGTCGTTCGTGGTCCGCGGTTGACCGAGAAGCCGGGTGCTGGAACTTACCGGGTGGGATGGGTGGGCGTTGACGCGAGCACCCAGATCAGTCGAGATGATCTCGCGGACTTCATCCTCACCCAGGTGGAGGATCGCACCTTCATCGGGCAGATGCCGTTTATCAGCGCATGACACAATCGGCGCGCCTGCTCACCTCGCACCGGTCCAGGCAGATGGGGGAGGTCCTGGCGGCGGTCGTTCGTCTGTCGCGGTCGATCGCGAGCCCGCGATCGACTCCGTTCGGTAGCACGGTCCTCACACGCACCCAGCTGGATGTCCTCTTCGTCCTCGCTCACGCGCAGGACTCTGTCACTCCGGGCCGGCTTGCCGCACTGTTGCACGTCACACCGGGGGCCATCACTCAACTCGTCGACCAATTGCGCGAGCATGACCTGGTCGAGCAGTTCGCATCCGACCAGGACGGACGGGTGCGGCTCCTCAGGCTCACCGGATTCGCGCGTTCCCAGGTCGAGGCGTTCGAAACTCTCGCGATAGAACGCTCCGCACCATGGTTCGACACGCTGACCGATGACGCACTGACCGAGCTCGCTGGACTGCTCGCACAGGTCAAGGGATCCTGAGGGGTGCGGTCATTGTGACAGGCGCGACCGGGTCGCTCGGCTCTGCCGTGGTGGATCGTCCACCGGCCGCCGCGGTGATCGCCGAACACTGAACCTCCGTGTCCGCGGAAGTCCACCGCGCCACCCTGACGCGCCGCCGCGGCTGCCGCACGACGAGGTCGATGTTCGCGCTCCCGCGTACCGCAATCTCATTCATCCGGGCAGGCTGGCATCCGCCGGGCAGAGCCAACACACAGCCGCAGGACCGACCAGGCGTGCGAGAATGAAAGCGTGATCTCAGACCAACAGCCCGAGCAGGAGTCCGATTCCGGCACCGTTGAGAGTGCCGGCGAATCGATCGTCGACAAGTCCACCGTCACCGTGCGGCGCTCGCCCCGCTTCTTCAACTTCATGCTCCTCGGCGCCCTGATCGGTGCGATCGCGGCCCTGGTTCTCACGGTCGTGTTTCCCGAGAACGCCGAGTTCGGGGCTACCCAGGTCTTCGGATTCCTGTTGCTCGCGTTCCTCACGCTGGGCGTCGCCCTGGGTGCCGTCGTCGCCATCATCATCGACCGTGTCATCTCCCGCCGCGGGAAGACGGTCGTCGTCGATAGAATGGCAGCTGTCGGTCCGAGCGATTCCGAGTCTCCGGATGCCGTATCCGACTCGTCGAATTCTGATCGGGGCTAGCTCAACCCGCCCGTCCCAACAACACGGCTCACCGGACCGAAGCGGAGAAGCTCCCGGTTACCCCACAACTCTCAGCACACACTTCCCCGAGCACTGATAGTAGAAGAGGCACCGATTTGGCTGGCGGCGACGGACTTTTAGGCCATGATCTACTCCCCGGAGAGAAGGGGCCGCAGGATGCCTGCGGCGTTTTCGGCGTCTGGGCTCCCGGTGAGGAGGTGGCTAAGCTCAGCTATTTCGGCCTCTATGCCCTGCAGCACCGGGGCCAGGAGTCGGCCGGGATCGCCACGAGTGACGGCTCGAAGATCCTGATCTACAAGGACATGGGCCTGGTCTCCCAGGTCTTCAACGAGGCCGCGCTGAGCACACTGATCGGCCACATCGCCGTCGGGCACACCCGCTACTCGACCACCGGATCGTCCAGCTGGCAGAACGCCCAGCCCACCCTGGGCCGAACCTCGGGCGGCACGGTCGCCCTCGGCCACAACGGCAACCTCACCAACACGGCCGAGCTCCTGCAGCTCGTGCACGAACGCTACCCGAAGGTGGAGGGCGAGCTCGCCCGCGGCAACACCACCGACACCGCAGTGATCACCGCCCTCTTCACCGGCGATCTCGACCACACCCTCGAAGCCACGGCGCTCGAGGTTCTGCCGCGTCTGCGCGGCGCTTTCAGCCTCGTCTTCATGGACGAGACCACCCTCTACGCCGCCCGCGACCCGCAGGGGGTGCGCCCGCTGGTGCTCGGCCGCCTCGAGCGTGGCTGGGTGGTCGCATCCGAAACCGCCGCCCTCGACATCGTGGGCGCCAGCTTCGTGCGCGAGGTCGAGCCGGGCGAGCTCATCACCATCGACGAAGACGGCCTGCGTACGCAGCGCTTCGCCGAAGCGAAGCCCGCCGGCTGCGTGTTCGAGTACGTCTACCTGGCCCGGCCCGACACCACCATCGCCGGCCGCGGCGTGCACGAGGCGCGGGTCGAGATGGGCCGTCGCCTCGCCCAGGAGTACCCCGTCGAGGCCGACCTCGTCATCCCGACCCCCGAGTCCGGCACGCCGGCCGCGATCGGGTACGCGCAGGCATCCGGAATTCCGTTCGGCCAGGGTCTGGTGAAGAACTCCTACGTGGGGCGCACCTTCATCCAGCCGTCGGAGACCATCCGCCAGCGGGGAATCAAGCTCAAGCTCAACCCGCTCAAGGCCGTGATCAAGGGCAAACGGCTGATCGTCGTCGACGACTCGATCGTGCGCGGCAACACCCAGCGTGCCCTGGTCAGCATGCTACGGGAGGCCGGTGCGGCCGAGGTGCACGTGCGCATCTCGAGCCCGCCGATCACCTGGCCCTGCTTCTACGGCATCGACTTCGCCTCCCGCGCGGAACTGATCGCGACCGGCCTCGGCGTCGACGAGGTGCGCCAGGCCATCGGCGCCGACTCGCTCGGGTATCTCTCACCGGAGGGCATGATCGCCGCGACCGAGCAGCCGCCCGAACGCCTATGCACGGCCTGCTTCACCGGGGTCTATCCGATCCCGCTGCCCGACTCAGCACACCTGGGCAAGAACCTGTTGGAACGTCCGGCCGCCGCCTCGAACGGATGTGACCCAGGCCCCGACTCGGAATTCGAGCCTCTGCTTGCCCCCACCTCACTGCGCCAGGAAGCACTGCGCGAAGAATCCTTGGTCACACAGGGTAAGCCCCCGATCGGCGACCCAGGAAGACAAGAATGAGCAACGCATCCTATGCGGCGGCCGGAGTGGACACCACGGCCGGCGACCTCGCCGTCTCCCTGATGAAGGAGGCCGTGTCGAACACGCACGGTCCCGAGGTGCTCGGCGGGTTCGGCGGTTTTGCCGGCCTCTACGACGTCTCCTTCCTCACCGGCTACACGCGCCCGCTGCTGGCCACGTCAACGGATGGCGTCGGCACCAAGGTTGCGATCGCCCAGGCCATCGACAAGCACGACACGATCGGCCAGGACCTTGTGGGCATGGTCGTCGACGACATCATCGTCGTCGGGGCCCGCCCGCTCTTCATGACCGACTACATTGCGTGCGGCAAGGTCGTCCCCGAGCGGATCGCGGACATCGTCGCGGGCATCGCCCGCGCCTGCGCCGCCACCGGCACCGCACTCGTCGGCGGCGAGACCGCCGAACACCCCGGCCTCCTCGGCGTTGACGACTACGACGTGGCCGGCGCCGCCACCGGCGTGGTGGAAGCCGACCAGGTGCTCGGCGCGGAGAAGGTCCGCCACGGTGACGTCGTCGTGGCGCTGGCCTCTTCGGGCCTGCACTCCAACGGCTACTCGCTCGTGCGGCACATCCTCGCCAACCGCGGCATCGGCTACACCGACACGTCCGCCGATTTCGGAGGCGTGGTCGGCGAGGTCCTGCTCGAGCCGACGCGGCTCTACACCGGGCCGCTGCTCGGCGTGATCTCCGACCCGGAGCTCGCCGGCGTCGTGCACTCGCTCAGCCACGTCACCGGCGGCGGCATCGCGGCGAACCTCGCTCGCGTGCTCCCGCTCGGCGCCTGGGTGGAGGTCGACCGGTCCACCTGGTCGCCGTCCCCGGTCTTCCGGGTGCTCAGCGAACTCGCCGGCTCCTCGCTCGAGAGCGCGGAGGGCACCTGGAACCTGGGTGTCGGCATGTTCGCCGTCGTCGCGGCCGAATCGGCGTCATCCGTCATCGCGCGCCTCGCCACCGAGGGAGTGCCGGCCTGGGTGGCCGGCCGTGTCTCGACCGCCCCGCACGACCTCGCGGGCTTTGAGCAGGGTGCCAAGGGCGTGAACGGCGGCGCCGTGCGCCTGGTCGGCGGCTACGCGCTCTAGCCAGGCCGCCCGGCGGGGCGGCCCGTCGGGCGCCCCGCCCGGCGCCCCGTGCGCGTAAATGGCCGCCATCGGTGAAACGATGGCGGCCATTTGCGCGCACCCGCTGAGGCACGGGGCCGCGGAGGAGCAAAGCTCGGCGAGCCGAGCCGAGATGAGCCGAGCGTCAGGCGCGCTTCTGCTCGTCTTCGGTGGCGTAATGGTCGACGTATTGGTCGGCGGCTTCGGCTTCGGCTTCGTCGTCGGTGTCTGCGTCTTTGCCGGCCTCGTACTCCGGCCACTTCGCCAGGTCCTCATCGAGGCGCGGGTCGTTGGCCGGATGCCCGGTGAGCTCGCGCTCAAGCGCGTTGTAGTTGGTGTCCGGGCTGAAGTACTTCAGCTCGCGGGCAACCTTGGTGTGCTTTGCTTTTTGACGGCCGCGCCCCATGCGAGACCCCCTAACGATGCCAGGCCGGGTGAGAGGAACGTCTCCCGGGAGTTGCCGAATATGGTGAAAACTAGCCGTCAGTTTAGCATGGCGGGCCGAACGGGCCGAGGATGCAAATCCTGAGCAGCGGTTCGCCGAGCACGTTCACAATCAGCGTTCCTTCACTGTACCTCAGCGGGAGAGGAGGTAGCCCGCACCACAGACCAGGAACCCGAGCAGGAGAGTGCCGATCAGGTTGACAATGCCAGCTCGCCGACGCCCGGTGAGCGTCAGTTCGACGGTCTCGACGCTCCAGGTGCTGAACGTGGTCAGGCCGCCGCAGACCCCGGTCAACAGGATCAGCTGCACGTCGGCGGACACCGCGGCACGCTCGGAGAGACCGAGCACCACGCCGCCGATCAACGATCCGGCCACGTTCACGATCAACACGCCGAGCGGCAGCCGCCCGGGGCCGACGGGGAGGGCACGCGAGACGAAGTAACGGATGACCGCCGCCGCGCCACCGGTGACGAGTACGCCGAGGACCAGCCAGGTGCTCACAGAGTGCTCCCGGCATCCGGAATGTCCGGCAACACGCGGTGTCGAAGCTGCGCCCCCAGCTGCAGGCCGAGGGCCGCGGCCCCGAACCCCATCAGCAGAGTGGCCGCCAGGTAGATCCAGCCGAGAGTCGGGAATCCGGCCGCGCCGAGCGCGACCAGGGACACCATGACGGCGGAGTAGGTCGTGAACGACCCGAGCACCCCCGTGCCGAGGGCGGCCTTGACCCAGGCCGACAGGCCCGGGCGGGTCCACAGGCCGGCCACCAGCCAGCCGAGGATGAACGCGCCGATCGTGTTGGCGATCAGCGTGCTCGCCGGGAAGTCGGTGTCGGCGTGCGGGAGAGCCTGATCGATGCCGAGTCGAAGGCCCGTGCCGACCATGCCGCCGAGAAAGACGCCGGGAGCAAGGCGCATCCGTTACTTCCTCTTGCGGCGCCGCGCGGCGGACGGCCGGGAATTCGGCGGAACCGTGCCGACGACCGGCGTGGGTCGGATCGGGATGTCCTTGGTCGCCGGAGCGAGCGGGCGGCGCGGGATCGGTCGGGGGCGCACGGGCTCGCCGCGGCGGTCCTGGCCGGGCACGGGCCGGGAGCGCCGGCCGTAGATGAGCTCGGAGGAGTCGAGCAGCCACGGCACCAGGGCAATGGTGACGCCGTGCACGAGCATGAGTTTCTGGCGCAGCCGCCGGGCCTTGTGGTTGTGCAGCAGACCCTCCCACCAGTGGCCCACGATGTAGATCGGGGTGTACACGGTGACGACCTCGGAGCCGTGGTCCTCGCGCCGATCCTTGATGTAGCTGATCAGAGGCCAGCTGATATCCCGGTAGGGCGACTGTACGATGCGCAACGGCACCTGGATATTCTGCTGCACCCAGGCGCGCTTGAGCGCCTTGGTCTCGTCGACGTCGACGGAGATGTGTACGGCCTCGATGCTCTCGTGGCGGGCCGCGATCGCGTAGTCCAACGCCTTGAGAACGGGCTTCTGCATCTTGCCGACCAGCACGATCGCGTGGTCGCCCGACGAGCCGAAGATGGTGTCGGCATCCACTTCGATTTCCTTGGCGACGTCGCGGTAGTACCGGTTGACGCCGAGCATGAGGGTGAACAGCACAGGCATCAAAACGAAGACGAGCCAGGCGCCGTGGGTGAACTTGGTGATGGTGACCACTATCAGCACCACGCCGGTGAGCAGCGCGCCGAAGCCGTTGATCGAGAGGCTGGCGATGATGGATGCCCGGTTCGGCGGGTTCGTCTTCAGCAGGGTCAGCCAGTGCCGCACCATGCCCGTCTGCCCGAGTGTGAAGGAGACGAAGACGCCGATGATGTAGAGCTGGATCAGCACGGTCAGGTTGGCCTGGTAGATGACCAGGATGATGCAGGCGAAGAGGGCCAGCAGCAGCACACCGTTGGAGTAGATCAGGCGGTCGCCGCGGGTGCTGAGCGATTTCGGGGCGTAGGAGTCTTTGGCGAGTACCGAGCCGAGCAGCGGGAAGCCGTTGAACGCCGTGTTGGCGGCCAGCAGCAGCACCGCCGCGGTCGCGGCCTGCAGCACGAAGAACATGATCGAGTTGTTGCCGAAGGTGGCCGCCGCGATCTGGGCGATCAGGCTGCGCTGCGGGGAAGTCGCACACTCCTCCCAGCCGATCAGGTCGCAGGGATTCTCCGCGTAGTGCACCTTCGAGAACAGGGCGAGCGCGGTCAGGCCGATGAAGAGCGTGATGGCGATGCCGCCCATGAGCACCAGCGTGCGCTGGGCGTTCTTGACCTTCGGATGCTTGAACGCGGGCACCCCGTTGGCGATCGCCTCGACGCCGGTGAGCGCGCTGCACCCACTCGCGAAGGAGCGCAGCAGCAGCAGGATGAACGCCGACTGGGCCAGGCTCTGGGCCTCTACGTCGTAGTTCGCCGACTCGGCCATCGGGGTATCGCCGAGGGCGACCCGGGCGAGGCCCACGACGACCATCAGCAGCACGCTGGCGATGAACAGGTAGGTGGGGATGGCGAAAGCCTTGCTCGACTCGTGCACGCCGCGCAGGTTGACCGCCGCGAGCAGGATCACGAAGAAGACCGCGAACTCCACCCGGAACGGCGCCAGGCCCGGCAGTGCGGAGATGATGTTGTCCACGCCGCTGGCCACCGACACGACCACGGTCATCACGTAGTCGACGAGCAGGGCGGACGCGACGACGAGGCCGGCCTTCTCTCCGAGGTTCTTGTGCGCGACCTCGTAGTCGCCGCCGCCGGACGGGTAGGCCTTGATCAGCTGGCGGTACGACGCGACGACCACGACGAGCAGTAGCACGACGCACGCCGCGACCCAGGGCGCGAAGCTGAGAAAGGCCAGCCCGCCGAGCGTCAGGATCATCAGGAGCTCTTGCGGCGCATACGCGACGCTCGACAGCGGGTCGCTCGCGAAGATGGGGAGGGCGAGGTGCTTGGGCAGCAACTGGCCGTCGAGCTTTTCGGTCGAGAGCGGGTCGCCGATGATCCACCTTTTCGGTGAACGTGTTTCTGGTGCCTGGGGGGTTCCCTCTGGTGTCACGAGGGACGACACTACTCCCTTGGATTCCTCTGTCAAATCCAGGGGAGTCGGCCGCCGTGCGGGCGTGTCGGGTGCGCCCGGTCTGCCCGATCTGCGGCGCCCTGATGTCCCTGCACGCGATCGACCGTTCGGGGGGATGCACCGACCGCGCCACCCCACCGCCGAGGAGATCGCGGCCCGTCCCGTCTGACCCGGTTGCGACGGTGACACACAGAACACCCGCGCAGCTGGCGAGGGTGTTCTGTGTGCGGGGTGCTGTTGCACCGCTCCGGGCTAGTGGCCGCGCTGCCGGTGCAGGGCGGCGAGGATGTCCGCGCGCACCTCGACCAGGCGAGCCCGAAGTTCCGGCACGAGCGTGGTCGGCACGCCGGACCGTGTGGCAGCCTGGCGCAGGTCCGCGCGCAGCTGCTGACGGAACTCGTTCAGCACCAGGTCGGCCTCATGCAGCGCCCGGTTGGACTCGAGACGCGGGTCGGGCGTCGAGGCGGCGTTGGATCCCGAATCGCCTTCGACGGTTCCGGCGCGGGCACCTGTTCCGTCGAATGTGGTTCCCGATGTGCTGCCGCTCGCTGCCGATTCCGCTGGGCCGGTCTGCCATCCCGCCCCGGCCGAGGCTGAAGCCGCGGCTGATGCGGCTGCCGCACCGGCTCGGGCCCCGGCCGCGGCGCCGGCTGCCGCGCCGGCGGCGGCC
>NZ_SOFV01000016.1:0-55425 GCF_004402465.1 Cryobacterium sp. TMT2-14
CGGCCCGCCTCGACCAACTCCGCCCGCCGAGCGAACGCCACGGCGATGGCCAATTCGGCCTCCGCGATCGCCTCGAAATGCTCCCCGAGAGCCTCTTGCTCTTCAATAAATGAGGGCTTCATGACACACACGCTACGGGCACCCACCGACATTACCCGCGACATCCGCCCACCAAGAAACGGTCTGTGGATAACCCGATCACACCCACAATGTGGAGGAAGAAGCCCTGATCATTGATCGCGACCATTCAGGCCAAGGAAGTCCCGGAGCTGCAGTGCGCCCTCGACTTTCAGTTCGGGCTCGGCGCGGTTCAGGGTGTCGGCAGTCAGAACCAGCTTCTGGTTCAAGACCATCTCGCCGTCGCGCCTCTTCAGGCGACCGATTCCGTTCTCCCGGTAACCGACCTTTCTCGACACCGCGAGGGACGCGGGATTGTCAACGAATGCCGCTGAGGTGACCTCGGCGGCGTCCAGGTGATCGAACATGAATGCGCAGAGTGCCTGACGCATGAGCGTACCGATCCCGCGGCCGTGGTGCTTCATGCCGAGCCAGGAGCCCGTCTCCCCCGTTCTCGTGACGAGGTAGTCCCTGGTTGAGATGCTCTGGCAACCGACGATCTCACCGTCGAAGCGAACCGTGGTCTCGAGCGACCAGGCCGCCGGCGACATCTCGGCTCGTTGTGCCCAGTGGTATTGCATGAGTCGCAACCGGATCTCGCCCGGGGAACCTACGGTCCACGGGAAGAAGAACGGCATCTCCGTCGGCGCGTGGATGCCTGCCGCAGCGAGCGCATCGAGTTCGGGTAGGTCAGCGTCGCGAACGGGAGACAACGTAACGGGGCCGCAAGTGATTTTCAGCCCGAAAGGTGGCCACAGGTCTTCAATTGGTGTGGACAAGACTGCTCGCGACGGCGGATGTGTTTCGTGATTCCCCATCCCGCGATGGTACCGACTCATCGCTGACTCGCGACGGCATAATTCCTTCCGCGCACGGCCGGCGTTGTCCTTATGCTTAAGTGTGTCCAAAAAACCGTTATCGTTGCTAACGATGCGTGGAGACCATTACGGTCTTCAGCCAGCCAGCGTGGTTCGCGCTGAGCCGTAACAAGCGGAATCATTAAGTTCCGCATCAACACCAGAAGGAGTCCAAGGTGGCATCGAAACCCGCTGCAGACATTATTGAAAGTATCGGAGGGGCCGAAAACATCGTCGGCCTCACCCACTGTGCCACCCGGCTACGTTTCACGCTGAAGGATGCATCGGGGATTGACCAAGCGGCCGTCGAAGCGTTGCCTCTGGTTCTCGGCGCTGTTCCGCAGGCCGGCGATCGCTACCAGATCGTCGTCGGCGGAGCCGTAGATACCGTATACAACGACATTATGGCGCTTCCCGCAATGAAGAAGCATGCGGGCGACCACGGCACCGGCGATACCATCGCCAATGTGAAGGCCGCGGAACGCGCGAAGGGCCCGCGCGGAAAGTTCTCCGGGCTGGACACGTTCTTCGAGATCCTGTCCGACTCCTTCCGCCCGATCCTGGGTGCGCTGCTCGGCGCATCCCTGTTCATCACGTTCATGGCTCTGATGGCAACCCTCGGGGTCATCCCGTCGTGGAACGCACCAGGCGTCACCCTCGACCCGTCCTGGGCGTTCATCAACCTGATGTGGCAGGGCGTTTTCGTCTTCCTTCCGCTGATGGTCGCCTACAACGCCTCCAAGCGGCTCGGCGCTGACCCCTGGGTCGGCTTCGGCATCATGGCCGTCGTCATGCTCCCCGGCTTCAACGCGCTGGGACTCACCGACGGAGCAGAGACCGTCTTCGGCGGCAAGGCTGCAGTCGTGCAGATCTTCGGACTGCCTCTGACCGTCACCGACTACAGCTCGCAGGTGTTCCCGCCGCTGATCATGGCGGTCGTTCTCGGGTTGCTGACCAAGTATCTGAAGAAGATCATTCCGTCCAGCGTTCAGCTGATCTTCGTGCCGTTCCTCTGCATGCTCATCATGATCCCGCTGACCGCCTTCCTGATCGGCCCCATGGGCGTGTACGGCGGCGCCGCACTCGGTAACTTCCTCAAGTCGATCAACGACTTCTCGCCGTTCATCTTCGCTGTCGTCATCCCGCTGGCCTACCCGTTCATGGTTCCGCTCGGCCTGCACTGGCCGCTGAACGCAATCATGCTGCTCAACATCCAGTCCCTCGGCTATGACTTCATCCAGGGCCCCATGGGTGCGTGGAACTTCGCGTGCTTCGGTGCAACTGCCGGCGTGCTGTTCCTGTCCATCCGCGAAAAGGACCGTCAGATGAAGCAGACCGCAACGGGCGCGCTCGCGGCCGGCCTGCTAGGTGGTATTTCTGAACCCTCGCTCTATGGCATCCACCTTCGGTTCAAGCGCATCTACCCACGGATGCTCGTGGGCTGCCTCGTCGGCGGCGTCATCCTCGGCCTCGGCGGCGGCGTGAAGACCAGCGCATTCGTCTTCACCTCGCTGTTGACGATCCCCGCGTTCGACAACATTCCCCTGTACGCGGGCGCCATTACCGCGTCGTTCTTCACCGCGATGATCCTCGTGATCCTCTCCGGCTATAAGACGCCGGAGCAGAAGGCGGAATTCGCCGAGGCTCTGGCTGCGGAAACCGTAGCGAGCGACGATGCTGCAACCGACTCTGACATCGCAACCCCGGTTGTTGCCGGTGCGTCAGGCTCAGGAACAGGCGCCGGAACCGCCACCGCAACCGCCACCGCCACCGCCACCGCCACGGTCCTGGCCACGATTGGTTCGCCCATCGCCGGTATCGTCGTTCCACTGACGGACGTGCCGGACCCTGTGTTCAGCAAGGGAATCGTCGGTCTAGGCGTGGGAATCGATCCGACCGAGGACACCGTGTACGCCCCTGGAGCAGGCAAGGTTCTCGTCGCTCAGGCGACCGGTCACGCCTTCGGGCTGCGACTCGACAGCGGTGTTGAAATGCTCATTCACGTGGGTATCGACACCGTGAACCTTGGCGGCAAGGGCTTCGAGGTCAAGGTGGCCGCGGGCGACCGCGTTGAAGCAGGCACCCCGCTGGTGACCTTCGACCGCAAGGTGATCGAGGATGCCGGCTACTCGCTGGTCACCCCGGTGCTCGTGACGAACCCCAAGAAGTTCGGATCGGTCGACCAGGCAGCGTCTGGCCACGTGGAGGTCGGAAGCCCTCTCATCACGGTCACCGCCAAATAAGACACCTCAGGTCAAAAGGTGGGCAGAGAATTTTCTGCCCACCTTTTTTCCTGCCGCTGACATAACCCGGCGGTAGACCATCCTCGTTCCACCGACCAGAAAACGACCGTTCATCGGCCAGTACGTTGACGGAATCGACATTCTTGTGGTCAACGAACGAGCAATTCGGCACTCAGGAGACCGCAAGCCTCATCGTGGGTTCACCGTTGGTGCGTGCGCAGGAGCGAAGGGCACGGCTCATCGGCTGCGGGTACGGAGATGGTCGTCTCCGCGCATGCGCAAGGCCACGACGAGTCCGGATGCCGCGGTCAGCGCCGCGACCACGGCGACCGCCGTAGGAATACCGAAGGCGTCGGCGAGCAGCCCGGACAGTAACGCGCCAACGGCGAAGCCTCCGTCACGCCACAGCCGGTACGCACCCACCGAGCGGGCCCTCCACTCGGGGTGGGCGACGTCGCCGATCGCGGCGAGCAGCGTCGGGTAGACCATGGCGGTGCCGGCGCCGGCGCCGAGCAGGATGGCTGCGGTCAGCCAGACCTTTGCGGCCGATCCGATCGGAGAGCCCTCCGGTGATGAGCTGCCCGGCTCCCCAAACCGCCGGGTAGACGGCGGCCAGGATGCCGATGCATTCGATACTGAGTCCGGCGGCGGCGAACAGAATGGGGAAGAGCCCCCAGGCGAGGCCGTCGTTGAGGTTGTTGACCATCCCGGCCTGGCTGATCGAAGACAGCGACCGGTCCCGGAAAATGGTGAGGGTGAACACCTCCCGATTGCTGAGGGAGCCGGCGTGGGCGTGAACAGACAGGTGGTTGACGGCCTCGACTTTGGCGTGCTGATGGGTTTCGCGCACGAAGATGACCGACAGACCGAGGCCCAGAGCGATGAAGACCGCGCCGAGCAGGAACGGGCCAGGACGAAGCCCGTATTCGCCCGCGATGTAGCCGGTGGCCGGTGCCGTCGCGGCGACTCCGAGGTACCCGGCCGCCTCGTTGAAGCCCATGGCCAGGCCGCGGCGGCTCGGGCCGACGAGGCCCATTTTCATGACCACGGTGGTCGATCAGGTCAGTCCCTGGCTGATCCCGAGGATCACGTTGGCGGCGACGATCCAGCCCCAGGTCGGGCCCAGGATGAGCAGGATCGGAACGGGGATGGCGATCAGCCAGCCTGCGACCAGCACCGGCTTTCGGCCGTAGCGGTCTGAGAAGGTGCCGGCGAAATAGTTGATGCCGGCCTTGGCGAAGCCGAAGGCGAGGATGAAGGTCAGTGCGCCCGTATAGCGGTCGAGCTGAAAGACCTCGTCCGCCAGCAGCGGCAGCACAGTGCGTTCCTGGCCGAGCGTGCCGCCGACCAGCGCGTTGACCGCGACGAGCAACAGGAGCTGGGGGAAGTTCTGCCGGAGGCCCAGGACGATGCCGCGGCGCACGCCTTTGGGTTGATCTGCGGCGTTCGGGGTCTGACTCATAGTCCGTTCTCCAGCGAGGGAGCCGCTGCACGGGCCCGAATCCTATTCCAGAAAACCATTGATTATTAGATGATACTAGTGTGAAGGGAACCGAGAGGAAAAAGATGGGCGATCGAGAAAAGAAAACGGCGCTGTTCGAGCAGTTTGCCCGCGTCGGCAAGGCGCTGGGCAGCGGCAAGCGCCTTGAGCTGGTCGACCTGCTCGCCCAGGGCGAACGCACGGTGGAATCGTTGGCGAACGCGGCCGGCCTGGGTCTGACAAGCGCATCCGCCCACCTGCAAACCCTCAAACATGCGGGTCTGGTCAGCACTCGCCGGGAGGGCACCCGGATTCACTACCGACTCGCCGGGGATGACGTCGCCCGGCTCTACAGCCTGGTGCGCAGCGTCGCGCAGACCCATCTCGCAGACGTCGAATCCATCCGGATCGCCTATCTGGGTCTCGATGACCCCGAAGCGGCGGGCGACGATACGCACGAGGAAATCACCAGGGAAGAGCTTCTCGCACGCGCGACGGCCGGGACTATCACCGTGCTGGATGTGCGGCCACGGCAGGAATATAACGCTGCGCACATTCCCGGCGCCCTCTCCATCCCCCTCGAGGAACTCAGCGATCGGCTCAGTGAACTGCCGACGGACCGCGAGGTTGTCGCCTACTGCCGCGGCAAGTACTGCGTGCTTGCCTACGAGGCCATGGCCGTGCTGCGCCGGAGCGGCCGACGCGCAACGCGATTAAACGAGGGGATGTTGGAATGGCGACTGGCGAATCTGCCGATGTCCGCCGAGGCGGCCGCCGGGCGCACATCCGTCGAACTACCGGCCTGTCGGACTACCGGACTACCGGCCGGCGGCCGAGTGGGCTTTGGAACCGAATCAGGTAGCCGTCCGGATCGGTGACCAGGAACTGGCGCACACCGGCTTCCTCGTCGTCGACGCGATACCACTTCGTCTCGGGCGCCATGAACAGTGAAACGCCGGCCGCTCGCAAGGCCGACAGGATCGGATCGACGTCGGGCACGGCCACCTGAAAGTTCACGCCGCGACCCTGCGGCACCTCAAGGGGACCCGTGATCCAGTTCCTGCCGGCTCCCGCCCGTTCCAGCATCACGTGGGCGGATCCCCGCATGATGTAAGCGAAGCCGTCATCGGGGCGGTCGTAACGAATCGTGAATCCGCACAAGTCGCACCAGAACTCGATGCTGGCTTCAAGATCCCGCACCAGAAGTTCAGGCACCAACGCTGGATCTGTCCCGGAAGTCACGTAGTCATGGTGTCATGCTCTGCTCACCCGCAAACCTACCGAGTCAGGGAAGTGCGCTCCGGTGCGGCATCGAAGGCCTGCCCGATCGCGCTTGTGCCGTCGACAGCGGCCGCGCACCGTACGCGCGCCCCGCCGGCAGCGTGAACGAGTTCGACGGAGATTTTGCGCGAAACGGCCCAAAACAGCCCGGAAACCGGCTTATTCCTTAAAATCTCCGTCGAATTCGTTCGACACCCGACCTGGCGCTCCGCCTGTGGCGCTCTCAGCTGGTGCCCGGGGGTTACTCCTTGGCGACCAGGGTGAGAACGTCGTAGGTGGCGACGACCTCATCGTTCTGGTTGTGCAGCACGGCGTCCCAGCAGACCTCGCCGTACTCTTCGGTCTCGCGCGGGGTGATCCGCTTGGCCGTCAGGGTGACCCGGATGCTGTCGCCGGGCGACACCGGGGTGACGAACCGCAGCTTCTCCAGCCCGGAGTTCGCGAGCACCGGCCCGGGGGCCGCATCCACGAACAACCCGGCCGCCCAGGACACCAGCAGGTAGCCGTGCGCGACGATCCCGGGGAAGAACGGGTTCGCCGCCGCCGCCTCGGGGTCCGTGTGCGCGTAGAACTTGTCGCCGGTGGCCTCGGCGAATGCCGTGATGTCGGCCAGAGTGACCACGCGCGGTCCGCCCTGGGTCTGGTCGCCCACCCGCAACTCGGCCAGGGACTTTCGGAACGGGTGGATGCCCGTTCGCACCGCGGCACCGGCGTGCCACTCCCCCGTGATGGCGGTCAGCATGTCGGGCGAGCCCTGGATAGCTGTGCGCTGCATGTGGTGCAGCACCGAACGGATGCCGCCGAGCTCCTCACTGCCGCCGGCCCGCCCGGGTCCGCCGTGCACGAGGTGCGGAACGGGCGATCCGTGGCCCGTGCTGCTGCGCGCATCGACCCGGTCAAGCATCAGCACCCGGCCGTGGTGCGCTGCGATCCCGAGCACGAGCGTACGCGCGATATCGGGGTGGTGAGTGGCCACGGTCGTCACCAGTGAGCCGCCGCCGCGCGCGGCCAGCGCGATGGCGTGGTCCAGGTCGGTGTACTCGATGATGGAGGCCACCGGGCCGAAGGCTTCGATCTCGTGCACGGCCGGGCTCTCCGGGTCGTGGAAGGCCAGCAGGATGGGGGCGACGAAGGCGCCGCCCGGGTCGGTTCCGGTCGGGGCGTCCGCCGAGCCCATCACGATGCGTCCGCCGCCGTCGATCAGGCGGGCGACGCTGGCGAGCACCTCGTCGCGCTGCCCGGTGCTGGCGAGGGGCCCCATGGTGACCCCCTCGGCGCGCGGGTCACCGAGGGTGACGCGGCGGGCCATCCGTTCGGAGACGGCCGCGACGACCTGGTCGCGGCGGCCCGCCGGCACGATCAGCCGGCGGATGCTGGTGCACTTCTGACCGGCCTTGCTGGTCATCTCGGTCACTACGGAGGCGACGTAGGCGTCGAACTCGGCCGTGCCGGCCGCGGCGTCCGGGCCCAGGATCGCGGCGTTGAGCGAATCGGTCTCGCTCGTGAAGCGCACGCCGCCCTCGACCACGTTCGGGTGGGACTTGAGGGTGCGGGCGGTGCCGGCCGACCCGGTGAACGCCACCAGATCGCGGTAGTCGAGGTGGTCGATCAGGTCCCTGGCGCTGCCGGAGATCAGCTGCAGGGCGCCCAGGGGCAGGATGCCGGACGCCAGGATGTGACGCACGACCGCCTCGGTCAGGTACCCGGTGGGCGTCGCGGGCTTGACGATCGTCGGCACGCCGGCGATGAACGCCGGGGCCAGCTTCTCAAGCATGCCCCAGACCGGGAAGTTGAAGGCGTTGATCTGGCAGGCGACTCCGGGGATGCGGGTGTAGATGTGCTGACCGCTGAAGGAGCCGTCGCGGGAAAGCGCCTCGACGTCGCCGTCGATGTAAACCTGACTGTTGGGCATCTCGCGCCGGCCCTTGGAGGACAGCGTGAACAGCACTCCGATGCCGCCGTCGATGTCGACCATCGAGTCGTAGCGGGTGGCGCCGGTGCGGGCGGAGAGCGCGTAGAGCTCCTCCTTGACCCCGCCCAGGTACTGTCCCAGCTTCTTGAGCAGGATGGCACGCTGGTGGAAGGTCAGTTCCCCGAGCGAGGCCTGGCCGACAGTGCGGGCGTGTTCGACCACGGCGGCCAGGTCGAGCCCGTCGCTGCTGACCCGGGCGACCTCGGCCCCGGTGCTCGCGTCGAGGACACGCTGGGCGACCACATCGGTGTCCGGGGTCCACCAGGAGTCGAGAACGTAGCTGGGAACGACCGTGTCAGAGCTCGTGTCGGGGCCGGTGTCAGTGCTGGTGCCGTTGCTGAGAAGTGTCATCATGCGTCCTTCCAATCGAAGAAGCCGCGGCCGCTTTTGCGTCCGAGGTCACCGCGTGCGACAAGGTCGCGCAGCAGTTGCGGCGGGGCGAACCGGTCGCCGAGGGTTTCGTGCAGGTGTTCGGCGATGCCGAGGCGAACGTCGAGGCCGACGATGTCGGTCGTGCGGAGAGGCCCGACCGGATGCTTGTAGCCAAGAACCATGGCCGTGTCGATGGCCTCGGGGCTGGCCACGCCCTCCTCGACCATGCGGATCGCCTCGAGCGCAATCGCGACGCCGAGGCGGGAGCTGGCGAAGCCGGGCGAGTCCCGCACCAGGACCGGCGTCTTCCCGAGCGAGGAGACCCAGTCCTGGGCGAGCCGGGCGAGCTCCGGGTCGGTGCGCTCCCCCGTGACGACCTCGATCAGGGTCGAGACCGGCACCGGGTTGAAGAAGTGCAGTCCAATGAACCGGTCCGGGCGGTCCAGCGTCTCGGCCAGATCGGTGATCGACAGCGAGGAGGTGTTGGACGCCAGCCAGGCGGTGGGGGCGAGGTGCGCCTCCACCAGGCGGAGCGCCTGCGTCTTCAGCGCCACGATCTCGGGAACGGCCTCGACGACGAGGCCGGAGCCGGCGAACGCGGCGGCATCCGTTGTCACGGTCAGCCGGTCGCCGAGCTCGGCGCGGCTCGCGGTCACGCTACCGCGGCTGAGGGATTTGTCGATGGCGGTCAGGACCCGGTCGCGGGCGGCGGCAGCCGCGTCGTCTCCCTGCTCCACGACGGTGACATGGGCCCCGGCCATCAGGAACGCGTGCGCAATGCCGGCGCCCATGCGGCCTCCGCCGAGCACGCCGACCTGGTGCGGCACTGGCACGGACTGAGCGGCTTGGGCCTTTGCGGACACGGTGCTGAGCGTCATCGCTTCTTCCCCTCCAGGAATGCGGTCATTCGGGTGAATTTCTGGTCGGACTCGAACAGGCGCGCCTGGGCCTCGTTGTCGGCCACGGGATGCTCCGCGGCGGGAACATGGAAGACCTCCTTGGCCAGCTGGGTGGCCAACGGGTCCTGCTTGGCGATCCGGTCGGCCAGCGCGTGCGCTGCCTCGAGCAGGACGTCCGACTCGTGCACCTCGGTGACCAGGTGCACCGCCAGCGCCTCGGAAGCGTTCAGGATGCGCCCGGCCAGGATGATCTCCTTGGCCACGGGCTCGCCGATCAGCGCGGCCAGCCGCCACAGCGCTCCGGCCGCCGGGATGATGCCGAGGGCCGTCTCCGGATTGCCGAGCCGGGCGGTCGTGGAGGCGATCCGGAAGTCGGCGGCGTAGGCCAGCTCGGCCCCGCCGCCGAGCGCCCAGCCGTCGATGGCGGCGATCACGGGCATCGGCAGGCGGGCGATCCGGCCGAACAGGGTCGAGTTGATCCCGTTCAGGGCGTCTTCGGCCCGGCGTTCCCGCAACTGGGCGATATCGGCCCCGGAGGCGAAGACGCCGTTCGTGCCGGACAGGATCAGGATGCGGGGTTCCTGCTCGAGGTCGGCGCAGACCAGGTGCAACTCGTCGATCATGGTCTGGTCGATGGCGTTGCGCACGGCCGGTCGGTCGAGCTGCACATGCACCCGGTCGGGCCGCTCGTCGACCAGCAGCGTCGTGAACTCGCGCGACATCTAGACGCGCTCCACCAGCAGGGAGGAACCTTGCCCGACGCCCACGCACATGGTGGCCACGCCGCGTTGGGCACCCTCGCGCTCCATGCGCCCCAACAGGGTGATCAGGATACGGGACCCGGACGACCCGAGCGGGTGCCCGAGGGCGATGGCGCCGCCGTGCCGGTTGACGATTTCCGGGTCGAGGCCGAGCCGGCGGATGCAGGCCAGAGACTGGGTCGCGAACGCCTCATTGAGTTCGACGGCGTCGACGTCACCGATGGTCAGTCCCAGGCGGTGCAGCAGCTTCTGGGTGGCGGGGACCGGGCCGAGGCCCATGGTCTCCGGGGCGACGCCGGCGCTGGCTCCGCCTACCACCCGGGCGCGGGGCGTCAGCCCCAGACGCTCGATGGCCGCCTCGCTCGCCACAACGATGGCGGAGGCCCCGTCGTTCAGGGAGCTGGCGTTGCCGGCCGTGACGATGCCGCCCGTCCGCACGACCGAGCGCAGCCCGGCGAGGCGTTCGAGCGTGGTGTCGGCTCGGGGGCCCTCGTCGATCTCGATCAGTCCGGCGCGGGTGGGAACACCCACGATCTCGGGCGTGAAGATGCCGTCACGTTGCGCCTCGAGTGCCAGCCGGTGCGAGCGGAGGGCGAACGTGTCGGCATCCGCCCGGCTGATGCCGTCGAGGGCGGCGACCTCCTCCGCCGTCTCCGACATGGAGAAGGTGGCCTTGTCGCGCGCTTGCAGGCGCGGGTTCGTGAAGCGCCAGCCGATCGAGGTGTCGACGATCTCGCCCGGCTTGGCGAACGCCTTCTCCGGCTTGGCGAGAACCCAGGGTGCGCGGGTCATCGATTCGACGCCGCCGGCGATCACGAGGTCTGCTTCGCCGGCCTTGATCATGTTGGCGGCCAGGTGCACGGCGGACAGGCCGGATGCGCAGAGCCGGTTGACCGTGATCCCCGGCACGCTGTCGGGGAGACCGGCCAGGAGCACGGCCATGCGGGCGACGTTGCGGTTGTCCTCGCCGGCCTGGTTGGCGGCGCCGAGGACGACCTCGTCAAGGAGGGTGGGATCCAGCCCGGACCGGGACACGACCGAGGCAAGCACGATGGCGGCCAGGTCGTCGGGGCGGATGCCGGCCAGCACCCCGCCGTATCGACCGATAGGAGTTCGAACACCATCAACTAGGAATGCTTCGGGCATGGCTTCATCACCTTTGATCGCCGTGTTTACTAACTGACCGTTCGTTTTGTAAAAGAATGTCATAGAAAGTCCCATCAGGGCAACACGGGAGGCCGCCATGCCGCCTCCCAAACATCTGCCGGACTGAGGCAGACTGGGTGCGTGAACGCAACGCCCAGCACCGTCCCCTCCGCTCCCGGCACCGGTCGCCGCCCCACCGGCCGTTTTGGCCTCCGGCTCAATCTGATGCGCCCGGATCGGCCCGACCTGGCGGATCGGGTCACCTACATCGAGCTGTTCTTCGACCTGATCTTTGTGTTCGCGTTGACCCAGCTGTCGCGCCATCTCTACGAGAACCAGTCCTGGCAGGGAGCCGCCGAGTCCGTCATCCTGGTGCTCGCCCTGTGGTGGATCTGGGTGCACACCACCTGGGTGACCAACCTGCTCGATCCGGCCCGCCTGCCTGTGCGCGGGGTCGTGATCGGCCTCTCTCTGGTCGGGCTGGTGGTGAGCGTCTCGATCTACGAATCATTCGGCGACCGGGGATTCCTCTTCGCCGTGGCCTACGTCACCCTGCAGCTGGGCCGAACGGCCTTCATGGCGCTCGCCCTCGCGCTCCACGATCGCGCCCTCTTCCGCGCCTTCGTGCGGATCTTCCTCTGGCTCGCGGTGGCCGGGCTCTTCTGGATTCTCGGCGGCCTGCTCCCGGCCGACTACCGGTTGCTGCTCTGGGCCACCGCACTCGGGATCGAGTTCGTTTCCGCGAAGCTCGGTTTCCCGGTGCCGGGCCTCGGCCGGGCCACTCCCGGCGACGGCGAGCTCTCCGGTCCGCACATCGCGGAGCGCAGCGCCCTGTTCGTCATCATCGCACTCGGCGAATCATTTCTGGTGACGGGCTTCGCCTTCGTCGATCAGGACGTGTCGGTGCCGGGTGTGCTCGGCCTGCTGCTGGCCTTCGTGAGTGGAGCGGCCATGTGGTGGCTGTACTTCGACCACAGCGAGTACGCGGGCAGCAAAGCCCTCGCCGATGCCGCCGACCCCGGCCGGCTCGCCCGGCTCGCGTATACCTATGTACATGCGATGCTCATCGCCGGCATTGTTCTGAGCTCGGTCGGCGTCAAGGAGATCCTGGCGCATCCGGATGACCCGGTCATTTTTTCGACGGCCGTCGCCATCACCGGCGGGCCTCTGCTGTACCTGCTGGGGCTGGCGTTGTTCCGATTCGTCGTGGCCCGGGAGGTGCTGATCTCCCATGTCACGGGAATCGCACTGCTGCTGCTGGCGCTGCCCCTCGCCTTCGCCCTCTCGCCGCTCGCGTTAGGAGCGCTGGGAGCGCTCATGCTGACGACCGTCGCCTGCTGGGGGACCATCGTGCGCGTGCGGAACGGCACCGCCGAGAAGGAGGCCGGCTAGCCGAAACTGGGAGGCTTCGAGTGATCGAACCCCGGTCAGAAGAAGCCGTCGGGGGTGCCTGCAGCCTTCTCGACCGCCTCGGTGCCGATACGCGCGGCGCCGAGCTGGGCCATCGCGACGCGCAGGCCGGATTCCATCTGGGCGGCCCAGACCTCGGTCTCGCGGCTGGCGGCGTCGGCGGCATCCGCTCGGGCGATAGCCTTTTCCTTCTCGGCGCGTTCGCTGCGCACCTGCTGGATGCTCAGGGTGATGCCGTAATAGGCGGCCACCATCGAGGCAATGGGCGTGGCGAATACGGCGAGGGCGTTGATGCTCTCGCTCGACACCCCCACCAAAAGCATCACGATGAAGGCCACGGCAAGGGCTATGATTCCGACCAGGACGACCAGCGCGGTGCGCTGGCCGGACGTGGTCGTGAGGTGCGCTACGCGCCTGGGCGCGGGCTGGGCCTCGGTCGTCTGGGGCTCTTCAATGGGCTTGAGCGTCTCGGTCTGATCGGACAGGGGCATCGACCGGGTGGGCGTGCTGGTCGAGGAGAAATCAGTCATGGTGAGGGCTCCGTCGTCAAAGTGCATCGGGGGGAGGCGGTGGGGTCATTGTCTGCTGCCGATTCGGCGCGGTCAAGGCGGGCATCCGGGTCTTCGTTGAGAAAGACCCGTTTGTAGCTTCGCCCGTCGGGGAGTTCGACGGTTCGGCCGGCGAGCTTGCCGCGGCTCAGCTTCAGGTAGATCGCCTGGGCGGTGACCCCCAGCTGCGCAGCTGCCTCGGACACGGACAGCCCAGGCAGATCGGTGGGCACGGCGCTGGGACGTGCGGACCGCTTGCGTCCGGCCGCCTGCCGGGCGGCGATCTCCGAATCGGTGCCGCTCCAGCGCCACTTCGCGGCGGCCGGTTTCAAACCGGCGGCGTCGGCGATCTCGTCCCAGTCCGCTCCCCCGCTGAGGGCGTCGCGCACACCTACCAGGGTGGCTGGGTCGGCGTCGAGCTCGAAGAGCAGGGAACGGATGGCCCGCAACCGCTCGAGCGGCGCCGAGCCCGGGGCCGTGTCGAGGGTCACCAGGCGCGACAGGGCAACCCGGGTGGATGGTGCGAGAAAGTAGCCCATGGCGTCTGGGGGACTTAGACCCGGTGCAGGGATGATGGGAGGTGTGCCTCCGGGCCGGCTTCGCCGCCGATTGCCGCGGCGAGGCGTTCGCGGGCACGGGCGAGGTGTTCGTCGAGCAACTCGGCAGCCGCGGCGCCATCGCCCTCCCCGATCAGCTCGAGCAGGCGCTGGTGTTCGGCCTGGATCAACGCGGTGTCGAGCAGGTTCAGCGACTGCACCCGCACCATGCAGAGGCGTACCTCGCTAACCAGGGAACGGTACATCCGGCTGATCCGCTCGTTGCCGACGGCGTCGATCAGACTGGTGTGGAAACGCATATCGGGTTCCACGACGTCGAGGGCGGAGCCGCCAGCCACGGCCGCGATGTCGAGGTTGGCCTGCACGGCCTCCTCGGGGACGGTGCAGGTGAGGGCCAGGCGGCGCAGCACCTCGCTTTCGAGGTAGGCGCGGGCCTGGTAGATGTCGCGCACGGAGTCCGGTCCGAGCTCGGCGACGCGGGCGCTCTTGTGCGCCCCGCGCACCAGCAGTCCCTCAGCGACGAGTTTCTCGATCGCCGCCTTCGCCGTGGGGCGGGCGACGTCGTAGCTCGCGGCCATATCGGTCTCGGTCAGGGCCGTGGCGGAGGTCAATTCCCCTTCAAGGATTCGGGTTCGCAGGTCGTTCGCGATGGCATCCACGATCGACGTTGCCGTTACGCGCGCTGTCACGGGACCTGCCTTTCCTAAATTGTGTTCTCATCTTGACAGACAAAAACACAATATATATTGACTTACTTGCATACTTGCTATACAACTGATGAAGTGTCACGACGGCGTGACCACGACCTCAGTGTGGAGACCCAATCTTTCAACAGATACTCGATCCGATTCTTGGATCCCTCGTCCTGTCGGCCATCTGCGCCGCATTGCCGCTGATTCTCCTGTTCGTCCTTCTCGGCGTGTTCCGGGTCAAGGCGCACAAGGCGGCGCTGGTCAGCCTGCTCCTCTCGGTCGTGCTCGCCGTCGTCGGCTGGCAGATGCCGGTCGGCCAAGCGCTGAGCGCCACGGCCGCCGGCGTCTTCTACGGCCTCTTCCCGATTCTCTGGATTCTGGTCAACGCGTTGTGGATCTACAAGCTCACCGTGGCCACCCCCTGGTTCGAGGTGCTGGGCCGCACCATTCGCTCCATCTCCAACGACCTGCGTATCCTGGCCATCCTGATCGCCTTCTGCTTCGGCGCACTACTCGAGTCCCTCGCCGGATTCGGCGCCCCGGTTGCCATTTCCGCCGCCATGCTGATGGCCGCGGGCATGAAACCCCTCAAATCCGCCATGGTGTCGCTGCTGGCCAACACGGCCCCGGTGGCGTTCGGTGCCATGGCCGCCCCGATCATCGCCCTCAACGGCGTCACCGGCCTGCCGATCCAGGACCTCGCGTCGATGGCCGGCCGCCAGACGCCGTTCATCGCCGTGATCGTTCCGCTGATCCTCGTTTTCATCGTCGACGGCAAGCGCGGCGTCAAGCAGACCTGGCCGGTGGCCGTGGTCGCCGGACTCGTCTTCGGACTGGCCCAGTTCGTCACCGCCAACTTCTTCGCCGTCGAGCTGACGGATGTCGTGGCCGCCGTCGCCACCGTGGCCGCCGTCCTGGTCATGCTGCGCTTCTGGCAGCCGGCCGAATCCATGGGACTGAACGACGACGTCGAACTGTCCGGTGCCGAGAACCTGGTGAGCACGACCGTGGGCGCCGCGGTCCCCGCATCCGCCATGCGCAGCACCCCCACCACCGCGCTCAAGTCGGCGCGACGCTCTGCCGACAGCCCTGACCTGAACGACAACACCCGCCCGGAACCGCGCCAGGTGTGGAAGGCCATCGCCCCGTACCTGATCATCATGGGCATCTTCTCGATCGCGCAGATCCCGGCCATCAAGGCCTGGCTCAGCGTCGTGGGCAGCGTCACCTTCGCCTGGCCCGGACTGAACGTGACCGACGCCGCCGGCGACCCGGTTCCGGCCACGATGTTCAAGCTCGACCACTTCAAGGCCACCGGCACCCTGCTGCTTTTCTCCGGCCTGCTCACCATGGCGCTCTACAAGGTCTCGTTCCGCCAGGGCCTCAAGATCTACGGCGACACCCTCGTGCAGCTGCGCTGGACCATCGTCACCGTTACCGCCGTGCTCGCCCTCTCGTTCGTGATGAACCTGTCCGGCCAGACCGCCTCCCTCGGCGCCTACCTGGCCACCGCCGGCGTATTCTTCGCCGTGATCTCCCCCCTGATCGGATGGATCGGCGTGGCCCTGACCGGCTCCGACACCTCGTCCAACGCGCTCTTCGGGCAGCTGCAGGTCACCGCCGCCAACGCGACCGGCCTGTCGCCTGTGCTGATGGCCGCCGCCAACTCGTCGGCCGGTGTGCTCGGCAAGATGCTCTCGCTGCAGAACCTGGCCGTGGCGGCCGCCGCCGTCGGCCTGGTGGGTGCGGAGAGCCTGCTCTTCCGCAAGCTCGTCGGATGGAGCCTGGGGCTCCTCGTGCTGATCACGGTCCTGATCGTGCTGCAGTCCACCCCGGTCCTCGGCTGGATGGTGCCGTAATGGCCCGCCGCGGCACGGTGGTCACCCCCTCGGCGACCGTCTCCGGTCCCACAGCGGTGCCTGCATCCGCCGGGATGCTGGGTGCCCTCCGCGCCGCGGTGTCCGACCCGGCCCAGGTGAAGACTCGGGCGATCGACCTGCACGCCAACGCCCACGACGCCTCGCACTTCCTGCTGGTGCCGCAGGCGGTCGTCGTGGCCGCCAACGCGGACGAGGTCGGCAAGCTGCTGCGCGCCAGTCGGACGCAGGGTGTGCCGCTCACGTTCCGCTCCGGCGGTACCAGCCTGAGCGGCCAGGCGCTCACCGACGGCGTGCTCGTCGACGTGCGCCGCAACTTCAAACAGATCGAGGTGCAGGACAACGGCGCCCGGGTGCGGGTTCAGCCCGGCGTCACCGTGCGCGCCCTGAACGCCCGCCTGGCGCAGTACGGCCGCAAATTCGGCCCGGACCCGGCGAGCGAATCCGCCTGCACCATCGGCGGCGTCGTGGCCAACAACTCCTCCGGTATGGCCTGCGGCACCGTCGACAACGCCTACCAGACCCTGGAATCGGTCACGGTGGTGCTGCCCAGCGGCACCGTCGTCGACACCGGGGCGGCGGATGCCGATGCGCGCCTCCGCGCCCTCGAACCCGAGCTGCACGAGGGCCTGCTGCGCCTCGCCAAGCGGGTTGCCGGCAACCCGGCCTCCGTCTCGACCATCCGTCACCAGTTCTCGATGAAAAACACCATGGGCTACGGCCTGAACTCCCTGCTGGACTTCGACCGGCCCGTCGACATCCTGGCGCACCTGATCGTGGGCAGCGAGGGCACCCTCGGGTTCGTCGCGGAGGCGGTCTTCCGCACCGTCCCGCGGCCGACCCACACGGTCACCGGCCTGCTGGTCTTCCCGGACCTGGAGACCGCCAACGCGGCCCTGCCTGCCCTGGTGGGCACCGGGGCGGCCACCCTGGAGCTGATGGACGCCCTGTCGCTCAAGGTCGGCCAGGGCCTGGACGACGTACCCCCGGTCGTGCGCGACCTCGCCGTGCGCGACCACGCCGCCCTCCTGATGGAGTACCAGACCGACAACCCCGAATCGCTGCAGGAGCTCCAGCGCGCGGGCCTGACCATTATGCCGGGGCTCGGGCTCAGCGCCCCGGTGAAGTTCAGCGCGGACTCTGCGACCCGTGCCCAGCTGTGGCATCTGCGGAAGGGGCTCTACGCATCCGTCGCCGGCGCCCGCCCGCAGGGCACCACGGCGCTGCTCGAGGACGTCGTCGTGCCGGTGGCCGCGCTCGGCCGCACCTGCGTGGAGCTGATCCGTCTGTTCGACAAGTACAGCTACCGCAATAGCGTGATCTTCGGCCATGCCAAGGACGGCAACATCCACTTCATGCTCACCGACGGTTTCACCGGCACAACCGAGCTAGAGCGCTACAGCGCCTTCACCGAGGACATGGTGGACCTGGTGCTCGGCGAGGGCGGCTCGCTCAAGGCCGAGCACGGCACCGGCCGGGTGATGGCTCCGTATGTGCGGCGCCAGTACGGCGACGAGCTCTACGAAGTCATGCGGCAGCTCAAGGTGCTGTTCGACCCCGCCGGGATGCTCAACCCCGGCGTGCTGATGAACGACGACCCTGAGGTTCACCTTCGTGACATCAAGCTGGTGCCGCCCGTCGCCGAGGTGGTCGACAGCTGCGTCTCCTGCGGCTACTGCGAACCCGTCTGCCCCAGCCGGGATCTGACCCTGACCCCCCGCCAGCGCATCGTCACCCTGCGCGCCATCGAACAGGCCCGCCGGAGCGGCGACCTGGCTCTGGCCGCCGAGCTGGAGAAGGACTTCGTCTACGACGGCGTGGAGACCTGCGCGGTCGACGGCATGTGCCAGACCGCCTGCCCGGTCAACATCAACACCGGCACCATGATGAAGCAGATCCGGCGCGGCGAGACCGGGCCGCTGATCAACGGCGTCTGGAACACCGCGGCCAAGAACTGGGGTGCGGTCACCCGCGGCGCCGGGCTGGCCCTCACTGTGGTGCGCAAGATCCCGGCCCCGGTACTGATGGTGCCCAACAAGCTCGGCCGAGCCGTGCTCGGCACCGACACGCTGCCGCTCTACTCGAGCGAGCTGCCCGGCGGCGGCGGCGGACGCTCCCGCCCGGTGCCGGCCCTGGCGCCGGAAGCCGTCTACTTCCCGGCCTGCGTGCAGACCATGTTCGGTCCGGCCACCGCGGGCACGCCCGGGGTGCAGGTCAGCTTCGAGCAGCTCTGCGACCGGGCCGGCATCACCCTCGTCGTGCCCGCGGGCATCGACGGGCTCTGCTGCGGCACGCCGTGGTCGTCGAAGGGGCTGAAGACCGGCGAAGCGACCATGCGGGCCAAAACCCTCGCGGCGCTGCGCACGGCGACCCGGAACGGCGAGCTCGCCATCATCTGCGACGCCTCCTCCTGCACCGAGGGGCTGCGGACGACCATCGAGGGTGACCAGAACGAGCCGCGCCTGCGGGTGGTCGACGCCGTGCAGTTCGCGGCCGAACGCATCCTGCCGTCACTGCCCGAGTACCAGAAGATCGATTCGCTCGCGCTGCACCCCACGTGTTCTTCCACTCGGATGGGCATCAACGACTCCCTGCAGACCCTGGCCGGCGGGGTGGCCGAGAGGGTGCAGGTGCCGGATAACTGGGGCTGCTGCGGCTTCGCCGGGGACCGCGGCATGCTGCATCCCGAGCTGACAGAATCCGCCACCCGGGCGCAGGCGGCCGATGTCGCGACGATGGACGCCACGGCATTCGCGTCGTGCAACCGCACCTGTGAGCTCGGGCTGACCCGGGCCACCGGCAAGGAATACCGCCACGTGCTCGAGCTGCTGGAAGAGGTGACGCGGCCCGACGCCGACGATCCGGACGCCGCCGCATCCCACCTGGCATAGTCGGGCGCCGTCTGAGCTCTGCCCACTCGCGGCGCAGGTTGGAGAAACTGGCGCACGGTGTAACGTGCGCCAGTTTCCGTAGGGTGCGCCGCGAGGCACGAGGCCCCGAGGACCGTTGACTGCGGGCTAGTCGGAGGCGCCGAACACGGCGACGGAGTGCGGTGCGAGGGTGACCGCGGTGGGCGTGCGAGACTGGACCGCGTCGCCGACGGCGGCGAAGGATGCCAGTAGCGCCGGGGCATCCGTCGGCACGTCACGAGCCTCCGTGCCCAGGTTGACCAGGATTTCGGTGTCGCCGCGGCAGAGCCGCAGCCACCGCTCGTTATCGTCGACGTCGACCGCGACCCGGCCGAAGCGCGGGTCCGTGATGTCCGGACGGGAACGCCGCAGCCAGCCCAGAGCCCGGTAGAAATCGAGCAGGCGCGCGTGGGCCGGTTGGGACACCTCAGCCCAGTCCAGCACCGACCGCTCGAACGTGGCCGGGTCCTGCGGGTCGGGCACCACGGCCGGGTCCCAGCCCATGCGCGCGAACTCGCCGATCCGGCCCGTGCGGACGGCCTCGCCGAGTTCGGGTTCCGGATGCGACGTGAAGAACTGCCAGGGTGTGCTCGCCCCCCACTCCTCGCCCATGAACAGCATGGGCGTGAACGGGCCGAGCAGGGTCAGGGTGGCGGCGATCGCCAGCTGCCCGGAGTCGAGGGTCGCACTGAGGCGGTCGCCCGTGGCCCGGTTGCCGATCTGGTCGTGGTTCTGGTTGTTGACGACGAGGCGCCAGGCCGGCATCCGTGCGGTGTCGATCGGCCGACCGTGGGTGCGCCCGCGGAAGCTGGAGAAGGTGCCGTCGTGGAAGAACCCGTGGGTGAGCACCTTCGCGAGGGCGCTGAGCGGCTCGAAGTCGGCGTAGTAGCCGGTGGTCTCGCCGGTGACCGCCACGTGCACGGCGTGGTGGAAGTCGTCGCTCCACTGGCCGGTGAGCCCGTAGCCGCCGGCGTCCCGCGGCGTGATCAGACGCGGGTCGTTGAGGTCCGATTCGGCGATCAGGGTGAGCGGACGCCCGCGGGTGGCGCTCAACACATCGACGTCGGCGGCGAGTTCCTCGAGCAGGTGCAGGGCGTGGTCGTCCCGCAGGGCGTGCACCGCATCCAGCCTGAGTCCGTCGACGTGGTAGTCGCCCAGCCACATCAGGGCGTTGTCGATGATGTAGCGGCGCACCGGGTCGGAGTCGGCGCCGTCGAGGTTGAGAGAGGAGCCCCAGCCCGTGTCGCCCCTCTCGTTCAGGTACGGACCGAACTGCGGCAGGTAGTTGCCGCTCGGGCCGAGGTGGTTGTAGACCACGTCCTGGATGACGCCGATTCCGGCCTGGTGACAGGCGTCCACGAACCGTTGGTAGGCAGCCGGTCCGCCGTAGCCCTCGTGCACGGCGTACCAGAGCACCCCGTCGTAGCCCCAGTTGTGGGTGCCGTTGAAGGCATTGACCGGGAGCAGCTCCACGAAGTCGACGCCGATCGAGGCCAGGTGGGCCAGTCGGCCCGCCGCGGCGTCGAGGGTGCCCTCCGTTGTGAAGGTGCCGAGGTGCAGCTCATAGATCGTGCTGCCGGCCAGCTGGCGGCCGGTCCAGGCGCTGTCCTGCCAGACGTGCGCGCCGGGATCGAACGTGCGGCTCTTCGCGTGCACGCCGTTCGGCTGGTGCCGGGAGCAGGGGTCGGGGAAGGGCCCCTGACCGTCGATCAAAAAGCCGTAGTCGACGGGCTGATCGGCACGGCCCTCGGCGGGCTCGGTCAGCGGACGGGGTGCGTGCCACCATCCGTCGCCCCGCGGGGTCATCGGCACGGTCTGGTCGGCGAGTTCGACCGCCAGGGCCGATGCGTTGGGAGCCCAGACTTTGAATTCAGCGGGCATGGTCGGCACCTTCCAGGTCGGTCGTGCGGGTCGGGTCGGCGTCGTCGGCCGGCACCAGCAGGGCCACCGGGTAGCGCCCCAGCAGGGCGGCCACGCTGACGGATGCGCCGGGGTGGCGTTCCCCGGTCAGCAGATCGACGACCGGCCCGCCGGCCAAGACCACGATCGTATCTCCCCAGCCGCCCGCGGCCGCGAGCCCGAGCGGCAGCCGGGTGGCGATGGTGACCGCGCCGCCGCGGTCGAAAGCGATCACGTGGTCGGCGGCGGCGCCGAACGCGGGGACCGGACTGTGCCGGTAGAAACGTTCGGGCTGGTCGCGGCGCAGCCGGAGGGCGCGCGTGGTGACCAGAAGTTTCGCGGCGCCGGTCTCGTCGACGGGCGGCAGCCAGCCGTCCTGCACCCGGGCCAGGTAGCCGCGCCGCAGGTCGTAGTCGACCGGGCGGCGGTTGTCGGGGTCGACGAGGGAGGTGTCCCATAGCTCGCTGCCCTGGTAGACGTCGGGCACTCCGGGGGCCGTCAGCTGCACGAGCTTGTTCGAGAGCGCGTTGCTCCAGCCCGCCTGGCGCACCCGGTCGACGAACGCGGTGAGCGTCTGCGTGACTGCCGGGTCGTTGAAAGAGGCGGTCACGAGGCCGCGCATCGCCGTCTCGAACTCCGCGTTCTGGCTGGTCCAGGTGGTCGACGTTCCGGCTTCCCGAGCCGCCTTCTCCGCGTAGGCGATGAGGCGTTCCGGTGTGGCCGGCCACGATCCGACGATGGCCTGCCAGAGCAGGTTCTCGAACGGGGCGTCGCCGAGGGGCGCGGTCGCGCGCAGGGTGCGCAGGGTGCTCTCCCATTCGGCCGGGATCTCGGCCAGCACCGAGATCCGGGCGCGCACATCCTCACTGCGCTTGGTGTCGTGGGTGGAAAGGGTCGTCAACGAGGCCGGGAAGGTGGCCTGACGGGTCTGCTGGCGACGGTGGAACTCGGCCAGGTCGACCGCGAACTCCCCCGGGTCGGCGCCGACCTCGTTCAGCGAGGTGAGCCGGCTGAAGCGGTAGTACGCGGTGTCCTCGACACCCTTGGCCATCACCATGCCCGAGGTCTGCTGGAAGCGCACGGCCAGCGGATGTCCCGGGTCGCCGAGCAACGGAAGCAGAGCCTCGATCGCGGGGCCGAGGTCGGGCCGGTGGCGAGCCGCCTCGACGCCAGCGTGGCGCAGCTCGTCGATGCCCACCGGGAGGTAGGAGCGGTAGACCGGGAAGCAGGCCAGGAGTTCGGCCAGGGCGTCGACCGTGGTCAGTTCGGTGGTGGCGTCGCCGCCGGGGACCAGTCGGGCCAGGCGCACGACCTCGGCCTGGAGGGTGCGGTCCGCGATGACGCGCTTCCGCGCGTGCACCAGGTCGGCCCAGTCCGCCGGCGGCGCGTCACCGGTCAGCGCCGCGGCCTCGGCCTGCAGCCGGGCCTCGAGTGCGTCGAGCGCGCCCTGCCCGGCCGGGTCGACGAGCAGCCGGTCGAAGTCGGCGAGGGCGTCGTACCCGGTCGTGCCGGCGGTGGCCCAGCTGGTCGGCAGCTGTTCGTCACCCTCGAGGATCTTCTCGACGAGCACGTAGGCTCCGTCGGTGGCATCCCGCAACCGGTCGAGGTAGCCGCCCGGGTCGGCGAGACCGTCGGGGTGGTCGACCCGCAGCCCGTGCACGAGGCCGTCCTGCACCCAGCGCACGATCTCCCGGTGGGATTCGTCGAAGACCCACGGCACCTCGACCCGGAGGCCGGCCAGGGTGTTCACGGAGAAGAACCGACGGTAGTTCAGCTGCGCGTCCGCGCGGCCCCAGTTGACGAGTTCGTAGTGCTGCCGGGCGTGCACGACGCGGGCGTCTGCGCCGCCGTCGGCGCTGCCCGGGGCGAGCGGGAACCGGTTGTCGTAGTAGTGCAGCTCGTCGCCGACCACCTGGAGGCGGTCGAGTTCGCTCATTCCGTCCGCGTCGTCGCCGAGCACGGGCAGCAGGATTCGGTCGCCGTTCGCGGCCCAGTCCACGTCGAAGGCCTCCGCGTAGCGCGAGGCGGGGCCGTGCTGGAGCAGGTTCCACCACCAGAGGTTGCGGTGCGGGGTCGCGACGCCCATGTGGTTGGGCACGATGTCCACCAAGATGCCGCGCCCGGCATCCGTCGCGGCCGCCGCCAAGCGGGTGAGCGCCTCGGCTCCGCCCCGCACCGGGTCGATGCGTGAGTGGTCGACGACGTCGTAGCCGTGGTCGGAGCCCTCTTCCGCAGCGAGCAGCGGGGACAGGTAGAGCCAGTCCGCTCCCAACTCGGTCAGGTAGTCGAGCACCCCTTCCGCGGCCGCCAGGTCGAACGCGGTCGTGATCTGCAGACGGTAGGTGGTGAGCGGAATTTTCACGGCTGGACCAGGTGCGCCGGGTCGATCACGGGGATCGTCCCCGTCATCAGCCCGGCCAGGGAGGCCGCGACGGAGTGGTCCGGCGTGGTTTCCGGAGCGTGATACGCCCGCAGCACGAGGAGGGAACGCGACGTCACCGTGTGCAGGGACCCGGCGGGCCGCGGAACCGCGTCGGCGCCTTCGCCCGCCGTGTCGACGACGATCTCCCACGCCGGGGCGTATTCGGCCGGGGGCAGGGTGAACTCGACATCCTCGGCGTCTGCGTTGAAGCAGACCAGGAAATTCACGTCGGTCACCATTTGGCCACGGACGTCGCGCTCCCGGATGCCGTCGCCGCTGAGGAACATGGCGACCGTGCGCGTCAGGTGCTCGTCCCAGTCCTGGGGCTGCATTTCCTGCCCGTCGGGGGTCAGCCAGACAAGGTCGCTCATCGGGTCGCCCGCGGCGCGGTGACCGGGGTGGCCGTTGAAGAAGCTGCTGCGGCGGAACGTCGGGTGTTCGCGGCGCAGCCGGGAAACGGCAGCCGTGAACTCGATCAGCGGCTGGTCCGCCTCCGACCAGTGGATCCAGCTCAGTTCATTGTCCTGGGCGTAGGTGTTGTTGTTGCCGTTCTGCGTTCGGCCGAGCTCATCGCCGTGCAGGATCATCGGCACACCCTGCGACAGGAGCAGGGTGGCAACGTAGTTGCGTTGCTGCCGGGCCCGTAATGCCAGGACCTCCGGGTCATCCGTCGGCCCCTCGACCCCGGAGTTCCAGGACCGGTTGTGCGATTCGCCGTCCTGGCCGTTCTCGCCGTTGGCGTCGTTGTGCTTCTCGTTGTAAGAGACCAGGTCGGAGAGGCTGAACCCGTCGTGCGCGGTGACGAAGTTGATCGAGGCGACGGGGCGGCGGCCCGAGTGCTCGTAGAGGTCGGCGGAACCGGTGATTCGCGACGCGAACTCGCCCAGCGTCGACGGTTCGCCGCGCCAGAAGTCACGCACGGTGTCGCGGTACTTTCCGTTCCATTCCGTCCACTGAGCCGGGAAGTTGCCGACCTGGTACCCACCGGGGCCGACGTCCCACGGCTCGGCGATGAGCTTGACCTGGGACACCACCGGGTCCTGCTGCACCAGTTCAAAAAAGGTGGAGAGCTTGTCGACGTCGTAGAGGTCCCGGGCCAGAGCCGAGGCCAGGTCGAACCGGAAGCCGTCGACGTGCATCTCGAGAACCCAGTAGCGCAGCGAGTCCATGATCAGCTGCAGCGAGTGCGGGTGACGAACGTTCAGGGTGTTGCCGGTGCCCGTGTAGTCCATGTAGTACCGCTTGTCGTCGTCCATGAGCCGGTAGTACGCCTCATTGTCGATGCCCTTGAACGAGATCGTCGGGCCGAGGTGGTTGCCCTCCGCGGTGTGGTTATAGACCACGTCGAGGATGACCTCGATACCAGCGTCGTGCAGAGAACGAACCATCCCCTTGAATTCCTGCACCTGGTTGCCAAGGTCACCGGAGGAGGAATACGCGTTGTGCGGGGCGAAGAACCCGATGGTGTTGTAACCCCAGTAGTTGTTCAGACCCTTTTCCTCGAGGGTGCCGTCGTTGACGAACTGGTGCACCGGCATCAGCTCGATCGCGGTCACGCCGAGTTTCTGCAGGTGGTCAATGACCGACGGATGCGCCACGCCGGCGTACGTGCCGCGCTGGCCCTCCGGTACCGCATCCTGCAGCTTGGTGAGGCCCTTCACGTGGGCCTCGTAGATCAGGGAGGCGCTGTAGGGCGTACGCAGGGGCCGGTCTCCCACCCAGTCGAAGAACGGGTTGACGACGACGCCGAGCATCATGTGCGGGGCGGAGTCCTCGTCGTTACGCGAATCCGGGTCACCGAAGTTGTAGGAGAACAGGGACTGGTCCCAGTCGATCGTGCCGCAGGTGGCCTTGGCATAGGGGTCGAGCAGGAGCTTGTTGGGGTTCGCCCTGCTGCCCGCGGCGGGGTTGTAGTCGCCGTGCACGCGGTAGCCGTAGCGCTGTCCCGGTTGGATCAGGGGCAGGTAGCAGTGCCAGATGAACGCGCTGGATTCGACCACGTCGATGCGGGTCTCCACGCCCTGTTCGTCGAAAAGGCAGAGCTCAACGCGGTGGGCGGCTCCGCTGAACAGGGCGAAGTTCGTGCCGCTGCCGTCGTACGTTGCTCCGAGCGGGTACGCAGTACCGGGCCAGGTTTCCAAAAGGGTGCTCCTCGTGCTACGGGTCTCGTGCTGTCGACACACCGATCGCGCCGGTATGCCCACAAGTACGCTACAGTCTGCCGGGCCCCGTCGACGCCCGATCCGTTTTCGCGGGTGACCGCTCTGGGTATCAAGCCGCTGTGAATGCGGTCGTGGTCTTCGCTCCGTCCCCGGTTCTCACGGTCACCGTCGAGGGCCGCGAGGACGCCACCGATGTGCCTCTGCACGCCGGTGGCCAGGGAGTTTTGCAGGCCCGGATGGTTCAGGCTCGCGGTGCGACGCCCCGGCCGAGGTACTGCGTACCTGCACGCTCGGCGTGGCGGCGAACGCGTACATCTCGCCGAGGCTCAGGGCGATGTGTTGTCCCGGCACGATCTCGACGAGCTCTACGACCTCACCCTCCGGGCCGGCCTGGGGACAGACGTCATCATCCTCAGCGCACTGGCCGGCGAAGACGTGGTGCCGGCGGATGTCTACCGCAGCCTCGAGCAGCTCGTCCCCGCCAGGTACGCCCTGCAGGAGGAGGGCGCCGGCACGGTGGCCGAGCTTTAGAGGCGGAGCACCGTGCCCGGTGTCGAACCAATTCGACGGAGATTTTGGCACAAGAGCGGGTTTCCGGAGTATTTCGAGCCGTACTGAGCAAAATCTCCGTCGAATCCGTTCCGTGCGCTGTGACGGGCCTCGTATTCTGGCGTTCCGCGATCACCCGCTCACGTCGTCGGCGCGGTCGGCAGCCACCAGCTCGCGCACGAGCGGTGCCACCTCAGTGCCGTAAAGCTCGATGCTGGTCATCAGCTTCTCGTGGGAGAGCGTGCCGAGGCTGTATTTGAGGTCGAAGCGGGCGAGCCCCAGCCTCACCGCCGTGGCGGCGATCTTCGTGGCCACGGTCTCGGGTGAGCCCACGAACAGGGCGCCGTCCGGGCCGGCGTCGTGTTCGAAGCGCTCCCGGGTGACCGGACCCCAACCGCGCTCGCGGCCGATCCGGTCCTGCATGGCGGCATAGTGCGGCCACGTTTCCTCGCGCGCCCGGGCATCCGTCACGGCCACATATCCCGGGGAGTGCTCGCCGATCGGGCGGGTCGGCTTCTCGAACTGGGCCAGCGCACGGTGATAGAGCTGAACCAGTGGCACGAAGGCCAGCGGCGAGCCGCCGATGATGGCCAGCATCAGCGGCAGGCCGTAGTGCGCGGCGCGCACGACGGACTGGGGGCTGCCGCCCACGCCGATCCAGGTAGTGAGGGATCCGGATTCGGTGGGCGGGAACACCCGCTGGTTACGCAGGCCGGCACGGGTTTCGCCCGACCAGGTGATGGGCTCCTCCTTGAGCAACTCGGTGAAGAGGTTGAGCTTTTCCTCGAACAGAAGCTCATATTGCTCCAGCTCCAGCCCGAAAAGCGGGAACGACTCGGTGAAGGAGCCGCGACCCAGGATGACCTCGGCACGCCCGCTGGAGACCGCGTCGAGGGTGGAGAAGCGCTGGAAGACGCGCACCGGGTCGTCGGAGCTGAGAACGGTGACCGCCGACCCGAGACGGATGCTGGTGGTCTGTCCGGCGATCGCGGCCAGAACAACCTCGGGGGCGGAAACGGCGAAATCTTCCCGGTGGTGCTCACCGATCCCGAAAAAGTCCAGGCCGACCTGATCGGCCAGCACACCCTCGGCCACCACGTTGCGCAGCGTCGCCGCCTGGGACAACCGAGCCCCGAAGGCGTCAAAGGTAACGTCACCGAAGGTATCCAGCCCGAGTTCGAACTTCTTTTTCATCTGGTGCGTGCTCCTCGCCGTGGTCGGAACGTTCGACAAACTCTATGCAAATGCATTCAAAGGAAAAAACCGCGGCCGTCCCGAGAATATTCCGAGCCCGACCTGAGGTTCGGGGCGCTCCGCTAGGGATGGGGCCGCCGGCGAGCCGGCGCGAGGGGGCAGAATGGGGTCAGGCGCCACCATCCGGTCGCCCCGGCGACAGGAGATTTCCCATGACCGAACACGAACTCATTTCGCTCTGGACCCGGGCCCGCTGGCACATCATCGTGTCCCAGTTCGCTCCGACCTTCCTGCTCACGGCGCTCGTGGCCTTCCTGTCCCTCGGCCTTGCGGAGGCCGAGCTGAGCGTGCGCATCGCGGCCGCGGGCATCCTGCTGGCCTCAGGCATTCTCGGCGCGCTCGCTCAAATCGCGTCCGCGAACGAAGGGCTCGCCATCGTGGCTGACCTCCGCGCGCTGCCCGCGAGCAGCGCCCTCGGGCGCGGCGTCATCGCCTCCGCGCCGTGGATCAACGTCGTGCGCTTCCTGACCCCCACAGTCTTCGTGGTCGTCTATATCGCCATTTTGGCGGCCCTGTTCCGACCGTTCGCTTAGCCACTCACCACCACATGTCGTCAGTATCGGAATGTGGACCCCAAGATGTGGTGACGTTGAGGCACCGGGTGTGAGGTCGAATACACAAACCCGAAATTTCGGTCCATCACGCGCACTGGCGCTAACGCTCCCTCCGACGCAGTGCGGATCCGTGCCGCCGTCTCCAGCGCCGAGATCGGCAAGGCGCACCGCGAGGGCGAGCTACACATCCACGAACTCGACATGCTGGCCGGCTATTGCGCCGGCTGGTCGCTCCGGGTGTTCCTCGACGGGGGACTGATTGGCTTTCTCGACAAGGTCGAGTCCACTCCCCGAGGCATTTCTCCTCGGCCATCGCGCAGATCGTCAATTTCCTCGGCACCATGCAGAACAAGTGGGCCGGAGCGCAGGAGTGCAGCTCCTTCGACTCCTACAGGGCGCCGTTCACCAACCTCACGTTCGATTGGGTCTGCCCGGAGGACCTGCGCGAGCAGGTGACCGTGATCGGCGAGGTCGAGCAGGACTTCAACCACGGCGACCTGGCCGAGGAGATGGGCGTGATCAAGCGAGCGTCTATCGACGTGATGACCGCGGTGTTTGGCACTCCTTATTTTCAGAACTTCATTCCAGGAGACCACCGGAAACATGTACAACCTGGAGGCCACACCGGCGGCACCGCGCTGCACCTGTACATGTCGGAGAAGCTCTGCACGGCCGCGGCCTGCCGCGAGCTCGTCCAGCGCTCCCTGACGACGCACCGGCTGCCGTACATCACGGTTACGCCGTCGTTCTCAATCTGCCCCCGACCACGGCTACCTGGCCGGCGAGCACCCGACCTGCACGGTCTGCGGCGGCGTCTGTGAGGTGTGGACCATCGTGATGGGCCACTTCCGCCCGGTCAGCTCGTTCAGCATCGGCAAGAAGTGCGAGCGCGAACGATCTGCAGATCGCGGGACTTGTGGCACTGTCCACCTGCGACTGGCTGCTGGCTGCTGGCTGCTGGCTGCTGGCTGCTGGCTGCTGGCCAAGCGTCTCGGCCTGCTCGACGGCGTGGTCTTTTCGGGTGGGGAGCCCACCCGGCACGCACGACCGTCGACCCGATGATCATGCCCCCCCCCGGAGACATCAGGGGCTCAGCGCCACGCTCACCGCCCTGGGCGTGCGGGAACACGTGCTGCAGACTGTGCGGGCCGAAGGTGCCCGCCCCGCGTTCGCGGCGCGGCTGAAAGCCCACCTGGAGCAGCTGGGCTAGACGGCGTCCCGGTAGACCCACCGGCGGTTCAGGCGCACGAACCGGCTGATCTCGTGCTGCTGCGAGGAGACGCCGCCGGACCGGCTGTGCGCCGTGAACTCCACCACCCCTTCGGTGTCGAACGGGCCGCCCTGCGCGGTCCGTTCGATCTCGAGGCGGAGCCAACGCACGTCGGCGTCGAGTTCCAGCACCTCCGGGCGGGTGAGCGGATGCCACGTCGTGAGCAGGTAGTCCGGCTCCCCCACCGCGAAGGCCGCGTACCGGGACCGCATCAGCGCCTCCGCGGTGGGCGCAAACGCGTCCCCGCGGTGGAACCGACCACAGCACGCGGAATAGAGGTTGCCGCTCAGGCAGGGGCACGGTCGAGGGCGCTGCGGGCGCTCTGCAGGAATCGAAGTCTCGGGCACCCCTCCAGTATCGGGCAGCGTTCGGGCCGCCGGAACCCGGTCGGCTCGGTCTCGTACTCGCGTTCTGCCGACCTGTTCGATCGCAGCGTCGCGGTCACCTCCCCCCGTGCCGGGTTCGTTCTGTGGCTCCCGTCGCTCGGGTGTCGGCCGGACTCGGAGCGATACTCGCGGTGCGGGCAACCGGTGGCGGGACGGTCTGGGCGAGGTGGTCGGCGACCCGGTCCCGGGCCAGGTCGGCGGCCGCCGCCAGGGTTTCGGCTCCTCGAACAGGTGTGTGGCGCCGGGCAACAGGGTACGGCCCGGTACCTGCCGGTCCGGCTCGGGTGGGGAGATGACGGTTTGGGAATGTCGGGCGAAGGAGCCTAGAGTCAGCCCACCATGAATGACATTGCGATCGGCAGATACAAGCACTACAAAGGTCACCTCTACGAGGTTCTCGGCGTGGCCCGGCACTCGGAGACCGAGGAACAGCTGGTGGTCTACACCACCCTGTACGGAGAACGCGGGCTGTGGGTGCGCCCCCTGGCCATGTTCACGGGAACCGTCCGCGTCGACGGCGCAGACGTTCCACGCTTCGCCCTGATCGACGGCGCGTGATCACCAGCCCCCGCAGCCGCGTCAGAGGGCCTCCGCGAGGATCCATCTGATCGATACATTTCATGCGAAAATTGATGAGCTTTTCTGCCCCACATAACCAGAACAGGCCCCGACCGAAGTCGAGGCCTGTTCCATATTTTCGGTACGTTGTGCTACTCGGTGGATCCGAGGGGATTCGAACCCCTGACCCCCTGCATGCCATGCAGGTGCGCTACCAGCTGCGCCACGGACCCAGAATATGTTTCGCAACTTGCCCGAAACAACTTCTTTAGGCTACTACATGATTAGCCTGCCGCTGACCACCGCTACTCGGCGGCCTTGTGGGCAGGCAGTGCGATGGGAATGACGGGGCAGTCTTTCCACAGACGTTCGAGCGAGTAGTACACGCGCTCTTCCTCGTGGAAAATGTGCACGACGAGATCGCCGAAGTCGACGAGGACCCAGCGCCCCTCGGCACGGCCTTCGCGACGCAACGGTTTGTGGCCGGCCTCGGTCATCTTGTCTTCGATCTCACCGGCGATGGCCACCACGTTGCGCTCGGAGCGGCCCGTGACGATCAGGAAGATGTCGGTGAGAGGCAGGGGATTGGATACGTCGATTGCGACGAGGTCCTCCCCCGCTTTCGAGTCTGCGGCGGCGGCGGCCACCTGGAGGAGCTCGAGAGCATGGGCAGAAGCGGTCATCGAATGAATCCCTGAGTTAGTGAAGGCGAAATGGATGGCATTAGAAAATCTTGAGGACGTAGCCGGCCACGATCAGGGCCAGCACGCCGAAAGCGAGCACGCCTGCGGTAACGGTCAGGACGGCCGGGACGGTCAACCCGCGCTTTCTCGGTGGAGCCATGACACCCCGGGTCGAAGCGTGCGTGCTGACGGCGCGGCTCGCACTGACCGGGGCGACGTCGCTATGGTGTCCACCCTCGTCGAGCTGGTCGAGCATCTGGTCCATGTCCGACGAGTCGAAGACGTTCGGCAGGGCTCCGGTGGAACCGAGGCTGCGGGGTAGATCGATCGACCCGGTGACCATAATCTCGCCGGTGCGCATGAGCGGGCCCGACGAAGATCCGTGGTGCGGGATGGACGGCAGGATCAGGGCGTTGGTCGTGGTCGGAATGCCGCCGGCGCTGATGCCGCGAGCCACGATCTGGTCGAACGGTTCGAGCTGTGTCACGCCGGGAACGTGGTCGTCAACCTCGTCGCGGGCCAGCGACCAGTGTCCGACCGGCGGGTGGAGCACTCCGGGTCGGGACTTGACCTTCGTGCGCGGGGAGGCCTCAATCAGGAACTCGACGGGCGGCGCCACCCTGGCGGGGGCCACCGGAACGTGCAGCGCGTCGATGGCGAAGGGGTGCGCAGCCGTCTCGGGGACAGGTGCGGGTGCGATCGCGGCAGCGGGGAGCGCCGACTCGGTGTGGGAGTTGTGCTTCAGCAGGAATTCGCCGGAATCGCCGGTCTGCGCGGTCTGAAGCGCGCGCAGCTCACGACGGGTCAGGGTGTTGTGGTCCTGTGCGTGGAGAACGCTGCGCGTGCCGTCGACGGCGCGAGGCGCGAACGCGGTCGGTGCGGCGGGATACTGCTGGGCGGCATGCTGCTTTGCGGAAAGGGCATCCGTCGAAGGAACCGGTGCCTGATCCACCGGTGCCGGTTCGAGCGGCGCCGGAGGCGCAGGAACGGCGGATTCGCCGGCGACGACCTGCTCGTTCCGACTAGCCAATTCGCGGGCTTGTCGCCGCGTCAGTGGCTGTGGGTCATTACCCAACGTCATGCCACACTCCGATACAGATGATGCTTTGAGATGTACTGGACAACCCCATCGGGGACCAGATACCAGACCGGGAATCCCCGATTCACACGTTCCCGGCAGTCCGTGGACGAGATGGCCAGAGCCGGAACCTCCAATAAGCTTACGTCCTGGTTGGGCAATCCCGAAATACTGAGCTCGTGTCCCGGACGACTCACAGCCACGAAATGGGCCAGATCCCAAAGCTCCTGAACATCTTTCCAGCCCAGGATCTGCCCCATCGCGTCGGCACCCGTGATGAAGAAGAGCTCCGCGTCCGGGCGTTCGGCGTGCAGATCCCGCAGGGTGTCGATCGTGTACGTGGGCCCGGTTCGGTCGATGTCGACCCGGCTGACGGTGAACCGGGGATTGGAGGCGGTGGCGATGACCGTCATGAGATACCGATGCTCGCTCTCGGTCACATCTGCCTTCTGCCACGGCTGACCGGTGGGAACGAAAATGACCGTATCAAGGTCGAAGCTCTGAGCCACCTCGCTGGCGGCCACAAGGTGCCCGTGGTGAATGGGGTCGAACGTGCCGCCCATCACGCCGATGCGCGGTGGGCGGGCCCCGAAATTATGGATGGTGACGCTTCCGATTAGTGGTCGCTGCGCGCGCCGCCGTGGGCGTCGGAGTAAGCCTTCGCCTTGGCCTGGTGGCGGTTGGCGACATCCCGGTAGGACCAGACGACGAAGCCGAGCGCGGCGAAGACCACGAGGGCGATCACTCCGTAGAGGAAGATCGGCATCGGCAAATCGACGAGCCCGGCCTCAGCCAGCACAACGGTCAGGAACGACATGGGATTCTCCATTCAGGGACTCACATGGCACAGCGATACGCCATGGCCAACAGTCTAGCGGGGGCTATGCGCGCACCTGGCCGGAGCCACGCACGATCCACTTGGTGCTGGTGAGCTCGGGCAGACCCATCGGCCCGCGAGCGTGCAGTTTCTGAGTGGAAATGCCCACCTCGGCTCCGAAACCGAACTCGCCGCCATCGGTGAACCGGGTCGAGGCATTGACCATGACCGCCGCGGAATCCACTTCTCCGAGGAACCGGTCGGCGTTCACGATGTCGTTTGTGATGATCGACTCCGTGTGCCCGGTCGAGTAGCGACGGATGTGCGCAATGGCGTCGTCGAGGGAGTCGACGACCGCCACGGCCAGTTCGAGGCCCATGTACTCGGTGGACCAGTCCTCCTCCGTGGCCGGCACCGCCGCGGGGAAGATCTCGCGCACGCGGTCGTCGCCGTGCAGGGTAACGCCGGACTCCGTCAGCTTCGCCAGAACGGCCGGCAGGAGCCGCGCGGCCGCGGCCTCGTGCACGAGCAGAGTCTCGAGGGCGTTGCAGACACTGGGCCGGTGCACCTTCGAGTTGTGCACGATGTCGACCGCCCACTCCGGATTCGCCGACTCGTCGACGAAGATGTGCACGACGCCTGCCCCGGTCTCGATCACGGGCACGGTCGACTGGGTGACGACGGCCCGAATCAGACCGGCGCTCCCCCGCGGGATCAGCACGTCGACAAGGCCGCGGGCCTGCATCAGTTCGGTGGCACCGGTACGGCCGAACGGGTCGATGGTCTGCACGCACGCCTCGGGCAGGCCGACCTGCCTGATCGCCGCCTGGAGTAGGGTGACGAGCACCCGGTTGGTGTTCTCGGCGGCCGATCCACCCCGCAGGACGACGGCGTTGCCACTCTTCAGAGCGATGGCGGCTATGTCCACGGTGACGTTCGGGCGGGCCTCGTAGATGACGCCGACGACACCGAAGGGTACACGCACCTGGCTGATTCGTACGCCGTTGGGCAGGCTGGAGCCGCGCACAACCTCCCCAACGGGATCGGTGAGCAGGCTGATCTCGAGCACGGCGTCGGCGAGGGCGTTAATGCGCGCCTCGTCGAGGCTGAGGCGGTCGAGCATGCCCTCGGAGAGGCCATTGTGCGTGCCAGCGGCCAGATCCAGGGTGTTGGCGGCCAGAATCTCCGCAGCGCTCCCCCGCAGGGCGGCGGCGATCCCGTGCAACGCCTGGTTCTTCAACCCGGTCGACGTCGTGGCCAGAGTTCGGGCGGCGGTTCGGGCGGCTTCGAGGATCGGAGTGATCTGAGGTGAGTCGGTCTGCAACATCCCGGTAGTTTAGGCCAGAGCGGGTTCGAACCAGGTTCCGACCGGGTCGCCGCGGAGTGCCTCGGCAACCAGACCAGTCGATGTGAGCAGCACGGCAGTGCCGGCCTCCGCCGCGATCCGTGCGGCCGACACCTTGGTGTCGGCACCCCCGGTACCCACGCCGGAGCGGCTGCCGCTGAGCTCGACACCGAGCATGGGATCGCCGCAGGGGACGTGATCGATGCGTTCCGCGCCCGGCAGGTGCGGCGCGCGCGTGTAGAGGGCGTCGACGTCGCTGAGCAGGACCAGCAGGTCGGCGTGGATGAGCGTGGCGACCAGGGCGGCCAACCGGTCGTTGTCGCCGAACCGGATCTCGTGGGTGGCGACCGTGTCGTTCTCGTTGACGATCGGCAGGATGCGCAGACCGAGCAGGCGATCCATCGCCCGGTGCGCGTTGCCTCGATGCGAGGGGTTTTCCAGGTCACCGGCAGTGAGCAGCACCTGGCCGGCGACGATGTCGTACCGGTCGAGGCTGTCCTGGTAGCGGAAGATGAGCAGGTTCTGGCCCACGGATGCCGCGGCCTGCTGGGTGGCCAGGTCGGTGGGGCGCTCGTCGAGTTGCAGGTAGGGCATGCCGGTGGCGATGGCCCCGGAGGAGACGAGGACGATCTCCACTCCGCGCCCGTGCGCTTCGGCAAGGGCATCGACGAGCGGGATGATCTGTGCGATGTTCGCGCCGCTGATCGAGGAGGAGCCGACCTTCACAACGATGCGCGCGGCCGACGCGACCTCGTGTCGGCCGAGTGCGCTCACAGAAGCGCTCGGCCGGGCGCGGTGGGCATCGGCTCGAACCAGGTGCCACAGGAGCCGCCGCGGAGGGCCTCTGCGGCCAGGCTCGTCTCAGTGATGAGAACGGCCGTTCCGGCGGAGGCGGCCAGGCGGGCCGCCTTCACCTTGGTGTCCGCCCCGCCGGTGCCCACGGTGCCGGCACCCTTGTTCGCCCCGAACTCCATGCCGTCCAGTTCCTGGTCGAACCCGATAAAGTCGATCGGTTCCGCACCGGGCAGGTGCGGGGGCTTGGTGTAGAGCGCGTCGACGTCGCTGAGCAAGAGCAGTAGGTCGGCGCGGATGAGCACCGAGAGCATGGCGGCGAGCCGGTCGTTGTCGCCGAATCGCAGCCCGTAGGTCGCGACCGTGTCGTTCTCGTTCACGACGGGCATGATGCGCAGGTCCAGCAGCCGGTTCACCGCGCGGCGGGTATTGCTGCGGTGCGGCTCGTTGAGTAGGTCACCCTCTGTCAGCAGCACCTGCCCCGCGGCAATGCCATAGCGGTCCAGAGTCTCCTGGTAACGGGCCGTGAGCACGTTCTGACCCACGGATGCCGCGGCCTGCTGGGTGGCTAGGTCGGCCGGCCGCTCGTCGAGGTTGAGGTAGTCCATGCCGCTGGCGACGGCGCCGCTCGACACCAGGACGACCTCCACGCCGCGATTGTGGGCCTGGGCCAGGACCTCGATCAGAGGTGCGATCTGCTCGGAGTTGTCGCCGCTGATCGACGAGGAGCCGACCTTCACGACGATGCGCCGGGCGGCGGCTACCTGGGCGCGGGAGCGGTGACTCATTCGGCCCCGCTCTCCTTACGGGGCGACACCGGGACTGAACCGTCGCCCGTGAGAGTGTCGCCGTTGTACTCTTCCTCGCCGGTCGACCACATGCCGGCCTCGCGCTCTCGGATCAGTTCGGCGCGTGCGGCTGCCTTGGCGTCCATCCGGCCGAAGTACTCCTCTCGGCGCTCGTTGCTGGTGCGTCGCTTGGAGTCGTCAAGGCGGGTGTCGGTGCCACGCGGTGCCGTGATCAGTTCGGCCGTGGAGGTGAGGGTGGGCTCCCAGTCGAAGACCACGCCGTTGCCGGGCCCGATGATGACCGTCGAGCCGGCGATCGCGCCGGCCTTGAACAGTTCGTTCTCGATGCCGAGCTTGGCCAGGCGGTCGGCCAGGAAGCCGACGGCCTCGTCGTTCTTGAAGTCCGTCTGCTGCACCCAGCGCTCGGGCTTGGTGCCGATGATGCGGTAGATGTTGCCGAACGACCCACCCTCGACCTTGACGACGAAGCCACTGTCGTCGACGGCCTTCGGGCGGATCACGATGCGCGGCTTGACGGCCTGCGCCGCGGCGGCCTCGACCCGGCCGGCCTCGACGGTCTCGGCCAGCGCGTAGTTGAGCTGCTTGAGACCCTCATGGCTGACGGTCGAGATCTCGAACACGCGGTAACCGCGCGCCTCGAGGTCGGGCTTGACGAACTCCGCGAGCTCCCGGCCCTCGGGAACGTCGATCTTGTTCAGGGCGATCAGCTGGGGGCGGTCGAGGAGCGGCTTCTGGCCGTCGGGCACCGGGTAGGCGGCCAGTTCGCCGAGAATGACGTCGAGGTCGCTGAGCGGGTCACGGTCAGGGTCGAGTGTGGCGCAGTCGAGGATGTGCAGCAACGCCGTACACCGTTCCACGTGACGAAGGAATTCGAGGCCGAGGCCCCTTCCCTCGCTGGCGCCCTCGATCAGTCCGGGCACGTCGGCGACGGTGTAGCGCACCTCGCCGGCATCCACGACGCCGAGGTTGGGGTGCAGGGTCGTGAACGGGTAATCCGCGATCTTGGGCCGGGCCGCCGAGATGGCCGCGATCAGGCTGGACTTGCCGGCCGAGGGGTAGCCGACGAGCGCGACATCCGCGACGGTCTTGAGTTCAAGCTGGATGTCGCCTTCCCAGCCGTAGGTGCCGAGCAGGGCGAAGCCGGGGGCTTTGCGTTTGAGCGAGGCCAGGGCCGCGTTGCCGAGCCCGCCCTGACCGCCAGGCGCCACGACGATGCGGAAGCCCGGCTCGGTCATGTCGGCGAGTTCGTTGCCCTCGGCGTCTTTGACCACGGTGCCGAGCGGGACGGCCAGCTCCATCAGCTCGCTGCCGAAGCCGGCGCGGTGGTCACCCATGCCGGGGCCGCCGTTCGCGGAACTGCGGTGCGGGGACCGATGGTAACCGAGGAGGGTCGTCACGTTCGGGTCAGCGACGAGCACGATGTCACCACCGCTTCCGCCGTTGCCGCCGTCAGGGCCGGCGAGCGGCTTGAACTTCTCACGCTTGACGGAGACACAGCCGTTCCCTCCGTTGCCTGCTCGCAGGTGGAGAGTGACGTGGTCAACAAACGTGGCCATGGGGGTGCCCCTTTCAGGTGGCAAAAAGCTCAGTGGTGCGTAAATCATTGGTGCTATGCATCTTGTCGTGCGGGTGCCGTGAAACACGCAAAGGGCGAGCCGAAGCCCGCCCTCACGCTTACCGATGTGAAATGCCTAAGCGGCAGCCACCACGATGTTGACAACCTTGCGGCCGCCCTTGGCGCCGAACTCAACCGAGCCGGGCTCGAGAGCGAAGAGCGTGTCGTCGCCACCACGGCCGACGTTGACGCCGGGGTGGAAGTGGGTGCCGCGCTGACGGACGATGATCTCGCCCGCGCTGACAACCTGACCGCCGAAGCGCTTCACGCCGAGGCGCTGGGCGTTGGAGTCGCGACCGTTGCGAGTGGAACTCGCGCCTTTTTTATGTGCCATCTGTTCTGCTCCTCAGGGCCTAGGCGATGCCGGTAACCTGAACGCGAGTGAGCTCCTGACGGTGCCCCTGACGCTTCTTGTACCCGGTCTTGTTCTTGAACTTCTGGATGACGATCTTCGGACCGCGGAGGTCGTTCAAAACCTCGGCCGTGACCGTTATCTTGGCCAGTGACTGGGAGTCAGAGGTGATCGTGTCGCCGTCGACGAGAAGCACTGCGGCCAGCTCGACGTTGCCGTCCTTATTGGCTTTGATTCGGTCCATCGTGACGATGGTCCCGACCTCTACCTTTTCCTGCCGCCCACCGGCGCGCACAACTGCGTAAACCACGTTACGTACCTATCTCTGGGGAGCCGTGAGGCCCCGTGATGGAAAGTTACTGCCTTAAACACGCCAAGTCGGCCCGTCGCTCTCAGAAAACCACGGTGATCGCGGGAGCAAAGGCCCGTCGCACACCAAAAGTCAACGTTAGCCGATCCTGCTGCGACGGTCAAACCGAGGCCGGATCATAGAATCGGGTAATGACCGTCTTGATCGACAAGCCGATGTGGCCCGCGCATGGCACCGTCTGGTCCCATCTTGTCAGCGATTCGTCACTGGCCGAACTGCACGCTTTCGCGGCCCGCAACGGAATCCCCCGCCGCGGCTTCGACCTGGACCACTACGACGTACCCGCCCACCGTTATGACGCCCTCGTGGCCTCGGGGGCGCATCCGGTGGACAATCGGGAACTGGTTCTCCGGCTCCGCGCAAGCGGCCTGCGTGTGCGCGGGCGGGACCGATCGGGCAGCGGCTCTCTCCCAGAGTCCTGATCGGGGCCCGAAGCGCTGCCTCGCCGGTTGAAAGAGACCGGGAGACCGGCGACGCCCAGCCCCGTGGGCTGTGCGCCACCGGTCTCCCGATCGACTCGATTCGTTCCTGCAGTGATTCTCGTTACTGCTGGGAATCCGGGGCCGTGGTCATGATCGGCTGGGCCGACCCGGTGGATCCGCCGGCCGTCGTCACCCGCCGGCTGCGCGAACGCCCCTGGCCCGGCTGCTTGGGCTCGGGCAGGGCGTCCAGCACCGAGTCCAGCAGCTGGTCGGTGACCTGCTTGCTGACCGTGCGGCGGCTACGGGAGGACTTCTTGACCGGGATGTCCAGGATGGCGACGGGCTCGTCGTCGTCGGGCGCTGCGGCCTCGTGCGCGGCAGGCGCCTCGACCGGGGTCTGCTGCGCGTCCCGCACCGGGGTTTCCGGGGTCACGATGGGCGCTGCGTCCCGCTGGCGGGGCGTGGAGGACGCCCTACGGCTGCGGCGTGCCGACGGTGCAGACGTCTTCTCGGCCGCGACTGCCTCATTCACGGCCTCCTCGATCGGGTTGGCCTCGGCGGCCGGGTTGGCTGATGCGGCGGTCGCCGCGTCGACAGATGACCCGTCGGCTGAGGCCGCGGGGGCGGCCGCCTTCTCCGCGGGAACCGATTCCGGCATCGCCTCAGGCAGGGCAATGATCGGGATCGAGCCGGTCAGGGCGCGCGGGATGGTGCGGGCGGCGATCAGGGCGAGGGCGTGCTTGGCATCCTCGGTGATGCCGTGGGTGCCGTGTCCGGACTTGCCGGCATCGGCCTGAGACGCGTGCACGGCTGCGGAGTTGGTACCGTTTCCGTTTCCGTTTCCGTTTCCGTTTCCGCCGCGGTGCCCGTTGTCGCCGCCGGAATTGGTGCCCGACTTGCTGCGCGGGCGACGCTCCATGGCCGGCTGAGCCGTCTGGCGGTGCTTGAGTACCGGGTCATGGTGGATGACGATGCCTCGGCCGGCGCAGGCTTCACAGTTCTCGCTAAATGATTCCAGGAGTCCGAGACCGAGCTTTTTGCGGGTCATCTGCACAAGCCCGAGCGAGGTGACCTCGGCGACCTGATGCTTGGTGCGGTCGCGGCTCAGGCATTCGAGCATGCGGCGCAGCACGAGGTCGCGGTTGGTTTCGAGGACCATGTCGATGAAGTCGACGACGATGATGCCGCCGATGTCGCGCAGACGCAGCTGGCGAACGATCTCTTCGGCAGCCTCGAGGTTGTTCTTCGTGACGGTCTCCTCGAGGTTTCCACCAGAGCCGACGAACTTGCCGGTGTTGACATCGACGACGGTCATGGCCTCGGTGCGGTCGATCACGAGGGAGCCACCGGACGGTAGCCAGACCTTGCGGTCGAGGGCCTTCTCGATCTGCTCCGAAATGCGGTACTCGTCGAAGGCGTCGTTCTCGCCCTCGTAGCGCTCCACGCGCTCCACCAGGTCCGGTGCGACCTGGCGCAGGTAGGCCTCGATGACCTCACGGGATTCCTCGCCGGAGATGACCATCTTCTGAAAGTCCTCGTTGAAGACATCCCGCACGATCTTGATCAGAAGGTCCGGTTCGCTGTGCAGCAGGGCCGGTGCCTGCACCGTGTCGACCTGCTTGGCGATGGACGCCCACTGCGAGGTGAGCCGGTTGACGTCGAGCGTGAGCTGCTCGTCGGTGGCACCCTCGGCCGCGGTGCGCACGATGACTCCCACGTTCTCGGGCAGAACCTCCTTGAGGATCTTCTTCAAGCGCGCCCGCTCGGTGTCGGGCAACTTGCGGCTGATCCCGTTCATCGAGCCGTTCGGCACGTAGACGAGGTAGCGGCCGGGCAGTGACACCTGGCTGGTGAGTCGCGCACCCTTGTGCCCGATCGGGTCCTTCGTGACCTGCACGAGCACCTTGTCGCCCGGCTTGAGCGCGAGCTCGATGCGCCGAGCCTGGCTGCTGTTACCGGAGTTCTCGGCGGCGGCCTCCCAGTCGACCTCACCCGAGTACAGCACGGCGTTGCGGCCGCGTCCGATGTCGACGAAGGCTGCTTCCATGCTCGGCAGCACGTTCTGCACCTTGCCCAGGTAGACGTTTCCGATCAGCGAGGCATCCTGATTCTTGGCGACGTAGTGCTCGACCAGCACACCGTCTTCCAGCACCCCGATCTGAATCTTGTTCTGCTTGGCCCGCACGACCATGACCCGGTCGACGGATTCGCGGCGGGCGAGGAACTCGGCCTCGGTGATCACCGGGCGACGGCGCCCGGCATCGCGGCCGTCACGGCGGCGCTGCTTCTTGGCCTCGAGGCGGGTCGACCCCTTGATCCGCTGGGGTTCGGTGATGAGTTCGGGTTCGCGGGGCGTACGCACGCGAACAACGGTGTTCGCGGGGTCGTCGGATCCGGACCGGTTCTCGTCGCCAGTGCGCCGACGGGCGCGACGACGAACGGTCGACGACTCGTCGCCCTCGTCGTCATGGTCCTGACGGATGTCCTGGCCGGTGTCCTGGCGCTGGTCCTGGCGCGCGGTGTCGCGGCGCGCTCCGGTGCGGGCCGGTAGCGGCACGATGACCGGGGCCTGGAACACCAGCGAGGTGGACGGGCGGCGAACCACATCGGCGGTCGGGGTGGGCGGCGGCGTCGGTTCCACGGCAGCGTCCTGTTCTGAGTCGGGGGTTTCGCCGAACGGAGCGGCGGCTGCCGGCTCGGTCACGGCGTCGTCGGTGTGGACGCGGGGTGTCTGCGCTGCTGAAAGCGGCTCGCGCGTCGCCGCAGCGACGTTCTGTGCGGCGTCATTGTGCTGCGCACTGATGTTCTCAGGCGCGGCCTCCGGAACGGTCACCGGGGTGGCAGCCCTCCGCGAGGTGCGGCGGGTGCCGAATAAACCCTTGCGTTTTTTGATGTTTTCGTTGTCTTCCACCATCACTGGCGCGCTCCTTGACCAGTGTGGGCGACCGCGCCACCCATCCGGCTACTCTCTCGTGCGAGGATCACGCTTGCGCGAAACCCTCGGAAATCCTCGTCGTTCGCAACCGGCTCTTGGCTCTGGCTGCTAATACCTTTGGTCGTGGGACCAATGAATCTGGGCCTTTACGGCCCATTAAGACTTGTATGGCGTCAACTTGAGCGCGGCCCAAGCGACTGTTCCGATTATCGCATGCATTCTCAGGAACACATGCGAGGCACATGACATAATCCAAACGTGCCCCACAACCCGCCCGTCAAGCGCCCCATCGGGCTCGCCATCTTCTTCATCATCGGTGGTTTGATCGCCCTCACCGCGGCTTTCCTCCTGACCGTCGACAAGTTCGCGATCCTCGAGGACCCGCAGGCCCAGCTTTCCTGCAACTTCAGTGTGCTGGTGGGCTGCAGCACCAACCTGGGATCGTGGCAGGGTGCCATCCTCGGTTTCCCCAACCCGGTGATCGGCTTGATGGCCTGGCCGGTCGTCATCGCGATCGGCGCCGCGATCCTGGCCGGGGCGCGGTTAGCCCGCTGGTTCTGGATCGCGCTGAACGTGGGCGTCACCGGCGCCCTCGCGTTCGTGATCTGGCTGATGGCGCAGAGCTTCTTCGAGCTCGACGTGCTCTGCCCGTGGTGCATGGTGACCTGGACGGTCACGATCCCAATGTTCCTAGCCGTGACGCTGCACAACCTCACGTCGGGCAACCTCCCAGCGGGGCCGCGCGTGCGGCGCCTGGCATCCGTCGCCTCCTCCTGGATCATTGTGATCACGATCGTCTGCTATCTGATCGCCGCCGTCATCGCCCAGGTCGAGATGGACTTCCTGAACCGCCTGTAATGGCGACCCTGCCCCCGTCCGGTTGAGACCCGGTGGTCGAGCTCCGGTGACGTGGCGGCCGGAGGTTGCCGCTCCGGGCATCCGTTGCGGTTGCTAACCTCGGAAATTTTTGCGACACGCCGCTCACGGCGCCACAACCGGCGTTTCCCGAAAATCTCCGCTTTTATGCGACGACGGATGCGTGCTGCGCGCCCCGCGACGGCTGTTCCCTTTCCACCACAATACGCGTTTGATCAGGTTATCCACAGGGCGCTGACGGGTGCCGATCTGGGGCATGGAATGTCAGTGGCTGCCCGTAGCGTTTGTCTCATGAAATCCTCATACAGTGAGCAGCTAGAACGCCTGGGTCGTCACTTCGACGCCATCCGGGAGACCCAGGCGGACGCCGCCCTGGGTCGACGCCCACCTGGCCGAACAGGTCGATCAGGCCCGCCGGTTCGCCGAAGCCCTGGCCCGCGACGCGGCCCAGGCAGCCAAAGACAAGGCCAGGGAGGGACCCCGGCCGGGAGGGGGGAAGGGGGGGGTACACAACCACCGGGTTTCGACCGGCAGAGCCATCGGCCGGCTCAGCCAGCACCGCGGCTCAGCGCGTGGTTACGGTTCCGCCGAGAGAGGCGACCGCCCGCAGCAGTCGGGGACCCTCGGCGACCCAGGCCACGAGCATCACGACCAGGGATGCGGCGAAGATCCAGAATCCGGTCCAGCCGTCGTCGCTCTGCGCCGCGTACATGTGGTTCAGGTTGCGCAGGGCACCGGTGGCGAACACCAGCGTGACGTGGATCACGATGAATGCAAGGAAAAAGACCATCACGCCCACGTGCACGGCCCTGGTCGGGCGCAGCGGGATCAGTTCTCCAAGCCGGCGCGACGTGCAGAGCGGTGACAGACGGATGCCCGAGACCAAGGCGAGCGGCGCGGCCACGAACACGATGCTGAAGTAGCTCAGAGTTTGTAGCGCGTTGTAGTTCACCCAGCCGTCGGTGATCGGCCAGTCCAGTGAGGCGTACTGGAGGGCGGCCGAGAGTGCGTTCGGAATGATGTCCCAGCTGACCGGCACGATGCGCACCCACTGACCGGTGACGAACAGCAGCACGTAGAAGACGATCCCGTTGAGTACCCAAAGGGCATCCACCGCGAGGTGCAGCCAGAGGTTGATGCCCAACCGGCGGGGGGCACGTCGGGTTCGAAAAAGGCCGGTGTTGCGCCGGGTCCAGAACATGCTCGGGCGCCCGGCCGTGCGGATCTGCCAACCCGAACGCACGATGAAGAGCAGGAAGAAAACATTCAGGCCGTGCTGCCACGCCAGCCACGCGGGGAAGCCGACGGGGGCCCACGACGGCAACGGCGAGGCCCCCGGGAAGTCGACCAGGAACTCCTGCGCCATCGGCAGGGAACGGATGCCCCGGGCGGCGAGCACGACGGCGACCAGCAGGATGATCGCCAGCGGGATTGCCCAGACCAGATTGAACCAGGGGTTCCGGGCATGCGGCATGGTGAGGCTTTCTAGTCAGACGAATCAAAGAGGATGTCGGCACATGCTCAGCGGGGCTCTGCCATCATCGGCCATTCTGCGACAGCGGTGCGCTTGGTGCACAAAGCAACGACATCTGGTACCGACGAGAACAGCCGCCTCCAAGCATCCGGTCAGTGGCTGTTCCCCGGTCGGTACGGGTCAGTCGAACCAGAGGGCCAGTTCGCGGTCGGCCGACTCGGGCGAGTCGGAGCCGTGCACGAGGTTCTGCTGCTCCTTGGTGCCCCAGTCTCGGCCGAAGTCGCCGCGGATGGTGCCGGGAGCCGCGGTGGTCGGGTCGGTTGTGCCGGCCAGGGAGCGGAAGCCCTCGATCACGCGTTCGCCGGCGATGCGCAGCACGAGGATCGGACCGCTTTCCATGAACTCCACGAGAGGTTCGAAGAACGGCTTGCCCTGGTGCTCGGCGTAATGCTCGGCCAGCAGGGACCTGTCGGCCTGCACGAGCTTCGCGTCGACGAGGGAGTACCCCTTCTGCTCAATGCGACGCAGGATCTCGCCGGAGAGGTTGCGGGCAACGCCATCCGGTTTGACCAATACGAGCGTTTCCTGGACCTGGGTGCTCATGAGTTCTCCTTCTCGTTGTTCTCGTTGTTGGGAAAGTTCTGGTTCTGGTTGTCGATCCGGGAGCCGGCGATCATGCAGTACGTCCACATGGCGGCGAACATGCCGCCGACGAAGAACATGGCCGGATTGAGGAAGCCGGCGGCCACCATGATCAGCTGGAGGATCCAGCCGACCACGTAGGCCCACTCGTAACGGAGCAGCGCGAGCACGGCGACCATGGCCAGCCCCAGCACGGCTCCGCCGCCGAGGGCGAGCCACGGCGGCAACGCCTGCAGACCGAAGATCACCAGGGCGGCGAGGGCAACCACGATGACCTCGAAGCCGAGCACGATCGTCGCGAGCGTGCGCTTCACCGAGCGGGGAGCGGACGTCATTTCGCCAGCCATTCCCGTGCGTCGGCCAGAATGATGGCTTCGCCGACGAGGGTGATCGACCCGGTCACGATCACAGCCCGCTTGGGCGACTCGAGGGCCCAGTCCCTGGCGGAGTCGAGGGCCTGCGCGAGGTCGTCGAACCGGACGGTTGTCTCCTCGCTGCCGAGGTCGGCGATCAGATCGGCGAGGTCGTCGACGCCGATCGCGCGCTCGGACTGCGACTGTGTGACGTGGAACCGCACCACCTTGGACTGCAGCGCGGTGATGATGCCGGTCGCATCCTTGTCGGTGAGGATGCCCACCACGGCCACAATCTCGTCGAAGTCGAAGTAGTCGGCCAGTGCAGTGCTGAGGGCGGCCGCTCCGTGCGGATTGTGCGCGGCATCCACCAGGACGGTCGGTGCGATTCCGATCAGTTGCAGGCGTCCGGGCGAGGTGACCTGCGCGAGGCCCTCCTCGACCAGGTCATGCGAGAGCGCCGTGGTGCCGGCCCCGAGGAAGGACTCGACGGCGGCGATCGCGACGGCCGCATTCTGCGCCTGGTGCGTGCCGTACAGCGGCAGGAACAGGTCCGAGTAGGTGCCGGCGAGGCCGCGCACCGAGATGAGCTGCCCGCCCACGGCGACCTGGTTTTTGAGCAGGACGAAATCCTCGCCCTCACTGGCCAGGGTCGATTCGGTCAGCTCGGCGGCCCGCTCGAGTTCGGCCTGCGCCGCCTCGCCCTGCCGGGCGGAGACCACGGCGGCGGACGGCTTGATGATGCCGGCCTTGGTGCGGGCGATCTCGGCGATCGTGTTGCCGAGGCGGAGCGTGTGGTCGAGGGCGATGGGCGTGAACACGGCCACCTGCCCGTCGGCGACGTTGGTGGAATCCCACTCGCCGCCCATGCCGACCTCGATCACGGCGACGTCGACGGGGGCGTCGGCGAAGCAGGCGAAGGCCAGCACGGTGAGCGCCTCGAAGAAGGTGAGCACGTCGTCGCCTGCCGCCTCGAGCTCCGCGTCGACCATGGCCAGGAAGGGTTCGATGTCGGCCCAGTTCGCGGCCAGGGCCTCATCGGTGATGAACTCCCCGTCGATCACGATGCGCTCGTTGAGCCGCACCAGGTGCGGGCTCGTCATCAGTCCGGTGCGCAGCCCGTAGGCGCGCACGATGCTCTCGGTGATGCGGCTCGTGCTGGTCTTGCCGTTGGTGCCGGTGATATGGATCACCGGGTAGACGGTCTGAGGGTCACCCAGCAGTTCGAGCGCCCGCCGGGTCGGGGCCAGACGCGGCTTCGGCGCACCCTCGCCCACGCGGGCGAGGAGGGCGGCGAAGACGGCGTCCCCGGCCTCACGGCCGGCGTCGGAGGACTGGCGCGGCCTCTTCGATCCGGGCTTCTTCGATCCGGGCTTCTTCGATCCGGGCTTCTTGGGTTCAGACATGGACGAGTCCGTTCTCTCGGGCGACGGCGACCAGGACGGTCCCCCGGTTGGCATAGTGACCAGCCTCGTAAAGCACGTAGTGCTCGACGGGGAAGCCGACCAGGCTCTGCAGCCATTCGGACGGCAGACCGTGCGCCAGGCTGTCATCGGACACCTCGGTGGCCACATGGGTGGCGAACCGGAGGGTCAGGGTCTCCGCAGCGACGTCGACGCCGGCCGCAAGGGCGAAGGTCGCGGCGTCCTCGGCGGAGTAGAAGACGAGGTCGAGACGGATGCGGTCGCTCACTTCGAATCCGGCCGACTTGCGGGTGTCCTGCACGGCGCGGATCAGGTCGCGGGCGAAGCCCTCCGCCTCGAGTTCCGGGGTGGTCTGCGTCTCCAGCAGCACGAAACCGCCGCCCGCCAGGAGCGCCAGAGCCGGGGCATCCGCCGCCGTGTCGTCAGCGACGGCGGAACCGTCGGCCGGACCGGTCTGCAGCACGAGTTCGTACTCCCCCGCGGCGAGCGGGGTACCGCCGGCGGTGACTACGCCGTCGGTTTCGCTCCAGTCGCCGGCGCGGGCGGCCTTGATGACCTGCTGCACCTGCTTGCCGAGTCGCGGGCCGGCTGCCCGGGCGTTCACGGTGAGCCGGGAGGTGATGCCGTAGGCGCTCGCGCTGTCGTCGGCCAGTTCGACCAAACGCACGCTCTTCACATTCAGCTCGTCGCGCAGGATGCCCTCGAACGGGGCCAGGGCCGCCGTGTCGGTGGTGACCACGGTCAGAGTGGCCAGCGGCAGACGCACGCGCAGCCCGGACTGCTTGCGCAGTGACAGCACGGTGGAGCTGATGGTGCGCACCTGGTCCATCGCGGTGACGAGAACGGCATCGGCCGGGAACAATTCGGCGTCGGGCCAGTCGGTCAGGTGCACGCTGCGACCGCCGGTGAGGCCCTGCCAGATACGCTCGGTGACGAGCGGGAGCATCGGGGCGGCCACCCGCGTCACCGTTTCGAGCACGGTGTAGAGCGTGTCGAAAGCCTCGTTTGCGGTGGATGAGACCGTCGAGACCGAGACAGAGGCCCCGGCGCCGGCCCAGAACCGGTCGCGCGAGCGGCGAACGTACCAGTTGGTGAGCACGTCGGCGAAGTCCCGGATTCGAGCGGTCGCCTGGGTGCTGTCGAGGTTCTCGAGGTCGGCAGTGACTTCCACGATCAGATCGCGGGTCTTGGCCAGCAGGTAGCGGTCGAGCACGTCGGTCGAGTCGGTGCGCCAGGTGGCGTCGTAGCCGTTCTCCCCGGACGCGTTGGCGTAGAGGGAGAAGAAGTACCAGGTGCTCCAGAGCGGGAGCATAACCTGGCGGGTACCCTCGCGGATGCCCTCCTCGGTGACGATCAGGTTGCCACCGCGCAGCACGGAGGAGCTCATCAGGAACCAGCGCATGGCATCTGAGCCGTCCCGGTCGAACACCTCGTTCACGTCGGGATAGTTGCGCAGCGACTTGGACATCTTCTGGCCGTCGTTGCCGAGCACGATGCCGTGGCTGACCACGTTCTTGAAGGCCGGACGGTCGAACAGGGCGGTGGAGAGCGTGTGCAGCATGTAGAACCAGCCGCGGGTCTGGCCGATGTACTCCACGATGAAGTCGGCCGGGTTGTGGCTGTCGAACCAGTCGGCGTTCTCGAACGGGTAGTGCACCTGCGCGAACGGCATCGAGCCGGAGTCGAACCAGACGTCGAGCACATCCGTGATGCGCCGCATGGTGGACCGCCCGGTGGGGTCGTCGGGGTTGGGTCGGGTGAGCGCGTCGATATAGGGGCGGTGAAGGTCGGTGGGGCGCACGCCGAAGTCCGCCTCGAGCTCGTCGAGCGAGCCGTAGACGTCGACGCGCGGATAGTCGGGGTTGTCGCTCTTCCAGACCGGGATGGGCGAACCCCAGTACCGGTTGCGGCTGATCGACCAGTCGCGGGCGTTGCCGATCCACTTGCCGAACTGGCCGTCCTTGACGTTCTCCGGCACCCAATTGATGTCCTGGTTCAGGTCCACCAGACGGTCGCGGAAGTCCGTGACGCGCACGAACCAGCTCGACACGGCCTTGTAGATCAGCGGGTTGCGGCAGCGCCAGCAGTGCGGGTAGGAGTGCTCGTAGCTGGCCTGGCGCAGCAGGCGCCCCTCATTCTTGATCAGCTGGGTGAGCGGCTTGTTCGCGTCGCTCCAGAGCTGGCCGGCGACCTCGGGCACGTCGGAGAGGAACTTGCCGCCCGCGTCGAGGGAGATGATCACCGGGATGCCGGCGGCCACGGAGATCTTCTGGTCCTCCTCGCCGTAGGCGGGCGCCTGGTGCACGATGCCGGTTCCGTCGGCGGTGGTGACGTAGTCTGCCACGACGACGGTCCAGGCGTTCTCGGTGCCCCAGACCGCGGTGTCGGCGTAGTAGTCGAAGAGGCGGTCGTAGCTGACGCCCTCCAGGGCGCTGCCGAGAACCGTGCGGGAGATCGCCGCGGTCGCCTCTGCCGCCGAGTCGTAGCCGAGGTCCTTGGCGTAGTTGCCGACCAGGTCGATCGCAATCAGGTATTCGGCGCCGAAAACCTCGGTGGTTGCGACGCATGCCGCGGCATCCGCCCCGGAAACGGCCTCCCGCAGCACGGTGGCGTCCGGTGTGCCGTTCGGCCCGGCCGGCACGACGGCATAGACGATCTCCGGGCCCACGGCGAGCGCCAGGTTCGTCGGGAGGGTCCAGGGGGTGGTCGTCCAGGCCAGGGCGCGCACGGCGGTCAGCCCGAGGGCTTCGGCCTTGGCGCCGACCAGCGGGAAGGTGACCGTGACGGTCTGGTCCTGGCGCATCTTGTAGACGTCGTCGTCCATGCGCAGTTCGTGGTTGGACAGCGGTGTCTGGTCGCGCCAACAGTACGGCAGCACCCGGTAGCCCTCGTAGGCCAGGCCCTTGTCGTGCAGGCGCTTGAAGGCCCAGATCACGGACTCCATGAAGGTGATGTCGAGCGTCTTGTAGTCGTTCTCGAAGTCGACCCAGCGCGCCTGGCGGGTGACGTACTCCTCCCACACCTTGGTGTACTTGAGCACGGAGCTGCGGGCGACGGCGTTGAAGGCCCCGATGCCCATCTTCTCGATCTCGCTCTTGTCGGTGATGCCGAGCTCGCGTTCGGCTTCGAGCTCGGCCGGCAAGCCGTGCGTGTCCCAGCCGAACCGGCGGTGCACCTGCTTGCCGCGCATGGTCTGGAAGCGCGGGAAGAGGTCCTTCGCGTACCCGGTCAGCAGGTGGCCGTAGTGCGGCAGCCCGTTGGCGAACGGCGGGCCGTCATAGAAGACCCACTCGGGGGCATCCGCACGGTTGTCGATCGATGCCTGGAAGGTGCCGTCGGCTTTCCAGAACGCGAGCACCTCGGTTTCGATCTGGGGAAAGTTCGGTGAGGGCACGATGCCGCCGGGTTGGGCGGGAGAAGCGGACTGCTGGCCTTTGGGGTACGTCATGTCTCTCCTGGACGAGTCGGGCAGGTTGTGTCATTCACAGATCTGCCCCTGTTCCACGAGGACGCCGACTCCGAACGGGATTCGCCGCGGTACCACCTCGCTTGTCTCCCGGAGCCGAGGCTTCGGAAAACCGCTTGTTCTGAGGCTGTGACGGGCCCGACCCGTTCGGTTCTACTGAGAACCGCCGCGAGGGTGGTTGCCGTTCTTCCGAAGACTCACCGGTGATAGCCGGATCACAGTCCTACTTGACAATTCTACCCTGCGTCTACCCCCGGGTGTACAGCGCGCGGTGCCCGCACACGTCTGCTCAGCGAACAGCTCTCCTGTGTTCTACGATGGTCCTCAATCATTTTATTTGTGGACCCCGTCTAACACGTGCCCGAGGCCCCTAATCTTACGGGTCCAGCAGGTGCACACTCGGCCCATCGGGCGCCGCGGAAAGAGACCCATAATGCACACTTCGGGGTACACCCATCGCACAGCGCGCACCCTGACCGGGCTGGTCGGCCTCGCCGCCACCGGCATCCTGCTCACCGGCTGCGCCACCGCTGAGTCCCCCGAAGCCACCCGGCCTCTCACCGGCGGCACGTTGACCTACGCATCCGGCGACGCCGAGCCCACCTGCCTGGACCCGCACGTGGGCGGCAACTACCCGCAGGCCCTGGTCAGCACGCAGTACCTTGAGTCGCTTGTGTCCCGCAACGCGGACGGTGAGATCATCCCCTGGCTGGCAGATTCGTGGACCGAGAGCGCCGACGGGCTGGCCTGGGACTTCACGCTCGCCGCCGGCGTGAGTTTCACCGACGGCACCCCGCTCGACGCCGCCGCCGTGCAGGCGAATATCGCGCACATCCAAGACCCGGAAACGGCCTCGTCGACCGGCTACCTCGCTCTGGGGAAGGTCACCGGCACCGAGGCGGTCTCCACCAACGTTGTGCGCCTTACGCTCAGCGAACCCGACAGCGCCCTGCTCGAATCCCTGTCACAGCAGTGGCTGGCGATCGAATCGCCCACCGCGCTGGCCCGGAGCCAGGACGAGAACTGCGCCTCCCCGGTCGGCACCGGCCCCTTCCAGGTCGAGAAGTGGGTACAGCAGGAATCGATCACCCTGGTGCGGAACGAGAAGTACAGCTCCCCGCCCGCGGATGCCGCGCACACCGGGCCTGCCTACCTCGACTCCATCGTCTGGCGCTTCATCCCCGACTCCGCGTCCCGCTACGCGGCTCTGCAGTCCGGCGACGCCGACGTGATCGACAACGCCCAGCCCGACACCATCGTGCAGGCCGAGAAGAGCGACACCATCGTGCACCTCGACGCCCCTCGCCCGGGTGCCTCGAACCGGATCGAACTGAACTCCGGCCGCGCGCCCTTCAACGACCCGCTCGTGCGGGAGGCGTTCATCCGCTCGGCGAATGTCGACGACGCCGTCACCAGCCTCTTCCGGGGCACGGCCGAGCGCTCCTACTCCGCCCTCTCCAGCGTCGAACCCCTCGCCGTGTCGGGCCCGGACCTGTTCGCGTACGACCCCGAGGCCGCCTCGGACCTCCTCGATTCCGCCGGCTGGACCGAGCGTGATTCCAACGGTTACCGGGTGAAAGACGGCGAGCGCCTCACGGTCGACTTTCCGGTGAGTACGAACCAGTCCATTCCGGCGGAGCAGTCCCTGTTCGAGCAGATCCAGGCCACCGCGAAGAAGACCGGCTTCGAGGTTCTGCTCAGCCCGATGGACCTCTCCAGTTGGTACACCGCGCTGGGCGAGAACGACTACGACGCCGTCAGCGCGCCGTACACGAAGGTCGGACCCGACGTTCTGCGCATCCTCTTCCACTCCGACGGGATCACCCCGGCACCCAGCGGCTACTTCGCCAACCACGCCCAGGTGAACGACCCGGCCATCGACGCCCTACTCACCCAGGCCGGCCAGGTGACGGATGCCGATGAACGCGCCGCCCTCTACGCCGACGCGCAGAACCAGGTGCTCGCGGGCTTCTACATCCTGCCGCTCTTCGACCAGCAGAACCACTACCTGCTCGGCACCGATGTGGTGGGCGCGCGGGCGCTGCCGACCGTGTCGACGCCCACGTTCTACGATGCGTGGCTGAAGTAGCGCGGGCAGCCCGGGTCGTCCTGGCCCGCCTGGGAGGGGCGGTGCTGGTGCTCTGGATGGTGGCCACGCTCACCTTTTTCGCCATCCGTCTGATTCCCGGAGACCCGGCCGAGGCCATCCTGGGTGGCCCCGGCTCGCAGACCTCCCCGGAGGCGCTCGCCGCGGTGCGGGCGGAATACGGGCTCGACCAGCCCGTGCTCGTGCAGTACCTGGCACAGTTGGCTCGCCTGGCCACCGGGGATCTTGGCCGCTCCTACTCACTGGACCAGGACGTCGCCCCGCTCCTGGTCGGCCAGCTCGGCGGCACCCTGCTGCTGGCCGTGCTCGCCCTCGCTGTGGCCTGGCTGCTCGCCCTCGGGCTGGCCACCTGGTCGACCCGCGGCGGGCGCGTCGCCTGGTACCTGGGCTCCGGTCTGGAGATCGTGGCTGCCGCGCTCCCTCACTTCTGGCTCGCGACGGCGCTGATCGTGTTGTTCAGCGTCTGGCTGGGCTGGCTGCCGCCGATCAGTACCTCCGGGGTTTCCGGGCTGGTGCTGCCGGTGCTCACCCTCGCCGTGCCGCTGGCCGGGTTCCTTGGCCAGATCATGCGGGAGTCCCTGCTCACCGCGCTGGAATCCCCATTCGTGCTCTCCGCCCGCGCCCGGGGCGAGAGCGAACGCGGGGTGCGCTGGGTGCACGTTATCCGGCACGCGTCACTGCCGGCGATCAGCCTCTCCGGCTGGGCATTCGGCTCCCTGATCAGCGGGGCAGTGGTGGTCGAGACCATCTTCGCCCGGCCGGGCCTCGGCCGCACGCTTCTGAACGCGGTGACCGTGCGCGACGTGCCGGTCGTGGTTGGTGCTGTGCTGATCGTGGCCGTCGGGTACATCCTGATGACCCTGTTCACCGATTTGGCCCAGCGCATCGCCGACCCGAGGCTGCGGGCACGATGAGCGACCTCGAGATCCAGGCCGGGCTGGGCCGGTCGCCGCGCACCGGCGCGCCCCAGTCGCCGCGCGCGCCCCGCATTCGCCGGTTCGGCGTGGCCGAGGTCCTGGCGGGCCTGTTCGCGCTGTTCCTGGTCACGGCGGCATTGTTCCCCGCGCTCGTAGCGCCCGGCGACCCGCTCGGGATCGACCCGCTGTCCGCGTTTCAGACCCCCTCACCCGCGCACTGGTTCGGCACCGACGAGTCCGGCCGGGACATCTATACCCGGGTCAGCCACGGCACCGGCAGCTCCCTGCTGATCGGCACCCTCGCCACCGTGATCGGCCTCGGCCTGGGCCTCGTGCTCGGCACCCTGGCCGGTATGCTCGGCCCGGTCGTGGACTTCACCGTGAACCGGTTCCTCGAGGTGCTGTTCGCGTTCCCCGGCCTGCTGCTGGCCCTGCTCTTCATCCTGATCTTCGGGCCGGGCGTTGCCACGGCGACCATCGCCGTGGGCCTGGCGACCGCTCCCGGCTACGCCCGCATCATCCGCGGCCAGCTCTTGTCGGTGCGGTCATCGGCCTTCGTCGAGGCGGCGACCGTGCTCGGGCGCAGCCCCGTCCAGATCCTGATGCGCCACATCCTGCCGAACACGCTCGCGCCGCTGTTCGTGCTCGGCACCCTCGGCATCGGTCAGGCCATCGTCTGGGCGTCGGCTCTGAGCTACCTCGGCCTGGGCTCGGCGCCGCCCGCCGCGGAGTGGGGCGCGATGCTCTCCGCCGGGCGCACCTACATCGGCTCGGCCTGGTGGATGAGCTTCTTCCCCGGGCTGTTCATCGTGCTGACGGCGGTGTCGGCCACGGCGCTCGGTCGCGGCATCGAGCGACGGGTGAGGCGCGCGTGAGTGACGAGAGCGGCGTGGGCGCTTCGGTGGGCGCGCCAGGCGAGGGTGACGGCGGGGTTGCCCCGGCCGTGCGGGTGCAGAACCTCGTCGTGGGCTTCGGACCGCAAAATGATACCGACCCGGTGCTGAACGGCGTCTCGTTCGAGGTGGCCCCCGGGGAATGCCTGGCCCTGGTGGGAGAGTCAGGCTCGGGCAAGAGCGTCACCGCGCGCAGCCTGCTCGGCCTGGCCGGCGACAACGCCTGGGTGCGCGCCGACGAGCTGAGCCTCGCAGGCTCCGACGTGCGCGGACTCTCCGAGCAGAGCTGGCGCCGGCGGCGCGGCCGCGACGTGGGCCTGGTGCTGCAGGATGCCCTGGTGTCGCTGGACCCGCTGCGCCCGGTGGGCCGGGAGATCGCCGACTCGCTGCGACTGCACACCCGCCTCGGTGCAGCGGCGCGCCACGCCCGGGTGCTCGAGGTGCTGGCCCGGGTGGGCCTGTCCGACGCCGGCAACTCTGTGCGGAAGCGCGCGGGCGAACTCTCCGGCGGCCAGCGCCAGCGCGCCCTGATCGCGGCCGCGATCGCCCTGGACCCGCCACTGCTGATCGCCGACGAGCCCACGACGGCGCTCGACGTCACGGTGCAGGCACAAATCCTGGAGCTGCTGACGGGTCTGAAACTCGCCGGCACCGGCATCCTGCTGATCAGCCACGACCTGGCCGTCGTCGGCCGCATCGCCGACCGGATCGCTGTGCTGAGCGAGGGACGGATCGTGGAACAGGGACCGGCGCACGCGATTCTGACCCGGCCGGAGCATCCGGTCACCCGGCAGATGCTCGCCGCGATCCCGGTCGACAAGCCGCGCGGGCTGCGCCTCAGCCCGCGGGCCGCGGCCCCGGTGTCGCCCGCCGCCGCGCCCTTTCTCGCTCTCTCAGATCGTGCCGACCCTGTCGCTCCCCGCAACACGGTGCTGGAGGCCACCGGCCTGGTCAAGCGCTTCACCCGGCCCGACGGCACCGAGCAGCTCGCGGTCGACGGGGTCTCGTTCCGGCTCGAACGCGGCACGACGCTCGGCATCGTCGGCGAGTCCGGCTCCGGTAAAACCACGACGGCCCGCCTCGCGCTGGCGCTGACCCGGCCGGACGCCGGCGAGGTGCGGGTGCTCGGGCAGCCGTTCAGCGCCGCCTCGGAGAAGGAACGGCGGCTCCTGCGGCCCCGGCTTGGTGCGGTCTATCAGGATGCGCTCAGCTCCTTCGACCCGCGGCTGAGCGTCGAGCAGGTGCTCCGGGACGCGGTCGGCGGCGGGCGCACCGGGCGCGGCGCGGCATCCGCCTCGGCTGCCACTGCTGCCACTGCCGCCACTGCGGCCACTGCCTCGGCTGCCGACCGGCTGCGCGTGCTGGCGCTGCTCGACGCGGTGGGTCTGCCGCAGGGGCTGCTTGGCCGGCGGCCGCTGTCCCTCTCCGGCGGGCAGCGGCAGCGGGTGAGCATCGCCCGGGCGCTGGCGTCGGGGCCGCAGATCCTGATCTGCGACGAGCCCGTGTCGTCCCTCGACGTGACCGTGCAGGCCCAGGTGCTCGACCTCCTCGACGAGCTGCAGCGGAACCTGGGCCTCAGCCTGCTGTTCATCTCCCACGACCTCGGGGTGATCCAGCACGTCAGCGACCAGGTCGCCGTAATGCTGGACGGCCGTATCGTCGAAACCGGCGCAACGGCCCGGGTCTTCGCCGCGCCGGAGCATCCGTACACGCAGACCCTGCTCGGCGCGGTCCCCCGGATCGGGTTTTGACCCTCGAGCAACTCCGTACCGAACGAATTCGACGGAGATTTTGGCTCCCCTGCTGTATCCGTGGGTGTTTCGGAGCGCCTTAACGGCCGCACGCCGCTTCCTGTCTAGGTTTCTGACTGTCAAAGGAAA
>NZ_SOFV01000034.1:0-57532 GCF_004402465.1 Cryobacterium sp. TMT2-14
CCCCCTAGAAAGGAGCCCTACGGCCGAGGTTTTTGGCATTTGACATTGTGCACGCTGTTGAGTTCTCAAGGATCGGACGCACTCGACTTCAAACCCCACCAAGGGCTGTCGCTTCGAGGCAACCTGTAAAACTTACCCACCCGACTAATCTCTGTCAAATCACGGAAAGCAGCCGATTCTGAGTGCGCCAGAGCGACTCGAAATCATCTACATACGCGACCTGACGACCAGCCGAAGAGAGATATTATTTTGGTTTAAACCCGAACACTCCCTAGTAGGGAGGATATTCGAGAGAAAACTAAATCTTCGTCCCACTTGAGGCCGGGAAGCTCTGCGGCTTTCCGCACCTGTGGGGTGACTAGAGAGACATTACGGTGAATTTTGGGGGTGCGCAACTCCCTCCCGCATCCCGGGCGTGTCGGCTCCGGCGCCCTGGCGGAAGCCCCCAGGTGCGGGCCTCACGGCGGTCCGGCGCGTCTCAGCGTCCGGTCGAGACCGTGACGGTGAACTTGGCGTTCCGACCGACCTGGTGTGTCGGCCCGACCAATCGCGTCAGCGCGGGGCGATAACCGAGGTGGGTGTTCCACACACTCCACAGTTCACCACCGGGCTGCAACACTCGTCCGGCATCCTCGAACAGTTTCAGGGCTATGCCGGCATGGACCGACGAGCCGATGTGAAAGGGCGGGTTCAGCACAATCAGTTCGGCCGAGGCATCCGGTTGGCTCTGGAGCGCGTCATCCCGCACGACCGTGACCCGGTCGGCGAGCGCATTGGCCACCATGGTGGCCCGCGCGGAGGCGACGGCCGCGGCCGACTGGTCGGTGGCGGTCACCCGCAGGGCGGGACGGCGTCGGGCGAGGGTGGCGGCGAGCACCCCGGTGCCGCAGCCGAGGTCGATGGCGCTCCGAGCATCCGTTTTCATCCGATCAAGGAACTCAAGCAGGTAGCGCGTTCCGATATCGACGGTCGCGCCGGCAAACGCAGCCCCGTGGGCGCAGATCGTGAGTCCCAGGTCGGCGTGCTCCACAGAATTCGGCCAGGTGGACACCGTCGGCTGAGTTGCGGAGGCAGTCGGAGCCGCTGCCCTGAGTACCCGCGACTTTTGCCGGGCCGACGAGACCTGCAGCTCGCCGAAGTGCCGGCGGAGCACCGCGTTCATGGTCGGCGTCATGTGCTTGATGCGTCCGCCGGCGATCACCACCACATCCGGTGCCGCGAAACGACGGATGGCGTCGGCGAACTCATCGAGCGCCGTCAGACTGCGCGGCAGCTGGATCAGTACCACCCGCGCGTTCGTCAGCAGTTCTTCGCCCAGGATGAGGGAGCGGTAGGAATCGGCGAGTCCGGCGTCGGCCGCATTCAGGGTGAGGGCCAACTCCCCAGAGAGGACATCCTGGTGCACCCGGATTCCCCGGGCCCCGGCCAGTGCGGCCGCGCCCAGGGTGAGAGCGCCATAGCGGTCCTCGATCACCACGACCTCGCCGGATCCTGCCTCGGCCAGCACGCCGGCCGCCTCGTCGAGGATCAGGCGGTCGCTCGCATCCACGGCGAAGAGATTGTCCGCTTCCACGTCGGGGAAACGCCTCAGGCGGTCAAAGGAAAAATCAGGCATTGCCTCAGGCTAGCCCGCAGGTGCGGCTACTTCTCGTCGCCGATCGGGCGGGAACCCAGGGGGCGCCAGATCACGATCTGGTTGGACCGGCGCGTGCGCGTACCGGCCCGCATCGAGATGACCTCACCGGCCGAGCCGGCCGCGAAGACGCGGCGGCCCGGACGGTTGAGCAGTTCATCGGCCAGCGCAGACTCCAATTCGCGCAGCCGCGATTCGAGCGTGCGCACGTGGTCCTCGAGGTCAATGATGCGACGGATCCCTTCCAGGCTCACACCCTCGGCACCGAGCTCCGCGATCTCGCGGAGCTTGGCCACATCCCGCATCGAGTACCGGCGAGACCGACCGGGGGTGCGGTCGGGACTCACCAGCCCCAGGCGATCGTATTGGCGCAGCGTTTGCGGGTGCATGCCCGCAAGCTCGGCGGCCATCGAGATTACGAAAACCCGGGTGTTCTCGTCCACCGTCAGTCTCTCGCCTTCGCGAGGAGTTCGTCGCGCGGATTCTCCTTCGGCAGTGCTTCCGCGAAGGCCGCGAGTTTCTCTTCGGCGTCCTTCGACAGATGAGACGGAACGGCAACCTGAACCTCCGCCAGCAGGTCCCCGGTGCCCTTGGGCGTCACGACGCCACGCCCCTTGACGCGCAGCACGCGCCCGCTCGGGGTGCCCGGGGCGATGCGCAGTTTGACCGGCGCTCCGCCCAACGTCGGCACCTCGATAGTGGCGCCGAGCGCGGCCTCGACGAACGTGACCGGAACGGAGACCCGCAGGTTCAGCCCATCGCGTTCGAAGACCGGGTGCTTGCGCACGTTCACCGTGAGTACGATGTCGCCGGACTCGCCGCCGTCAGGGCTGTGCTGCCCCTGGCCGCGGAGCTTGATCTTCTGCCCGTCGGCCACCCCGGCCGGGATCTTCACCTTGATGGCGCGGCCATCCTGCGTTTGCAGGGTGATCTGGTCACCGTGCGTGGCCGTGATGAAGTCGACCGTTGTCGACGCGATCACGTCGCGGCCGCGAGTCGGCCCGCCGTAGCCGCGGAACCCGCCGCTCGAGGTGCCGAAACCGCCGCCACCCTGACCGCGGCCGAACATGCCGCCGAGGAGGTCGTCGAAACCGCCCTGCTCATAGGAGTAGCCGGGCTGTTGTTGCCGCGCGCCCCCACCGAACATGCCTCCGAAGACATCATCGAAGCCTCCGGCCTGCCCGCCACCGGGGCGCGGGGCGGTGAAGCGGGCCCCACCGCCCATCGCGCGCACAGCATCGTATTCCTTGCGTTGGGCAGGGTCACCGATCACCGAGTGTGCCTCGCTGATCTCCTTGAACGTCGCCTCGGCCGCAGGGTTGCCCGGATTGGAGTCCGGGTGATACGTGCGGGCGAGCTTGCGATAGGCCTTCTTCAGCTCGGCCGGGGTGACGTCCTTTGACACACCCAGGACCTTGTAAAAGTCCTTATCGAACCAGTCCTGGCTAGCCATCGCTCGGTACCTGCACGACGACCTTGGCCACGCGCAGGAGCGACGAGCCGAGGAAGTAGCCGGTCTCGATCACGTCACCGACGGTCTCCGACTCGATGCCCGCGGTGGGCAGCTGGAAGATCGCCTCGTGGATGGTCGGATCGAACGGTTCGCCGACCGTGCCGAAGGACTTCACGCCCAGGCGCTCGACGCTCCCCCGCAGTTTCGCGGCGATCGTGCTGAACGCCGAGTCTTCGACCAGGTCGCCGTGCTTCTCAGCGCGGTCGAGATCGTCGAGCACGGGAATCAGGCCCTTTACGACATCCACGGTGACGCGCTCACGCTCGACCTCGCGGTTGGCCTCGGTGCGGCGACGGTAGTTGGCGTACTCCGCGGTGACCCGCTTGAGGTCGGCGAGGTGCTCGCTCGTGGGCTCGTCGACTTCCCGCGTGGCGGCGTCCAGGATGTCTTGGACCGTCAGCTCGTCCTCTTCGATACCCTCGGCGGACGCCTCGTCGATGTCCTCGACACTCACACCTTCGGCTTCCGCCTCGGCGTCGGTCCCGGGGGCACCCTCAGTGGATGCCCCCTCGTCAAACGGCTCGTCGCCAGGACGCTTGTTGTCGTCTGCCATTACTTCTTGGCCTCGTCTTCGTCGTCGACGACCTCGGCGTCAACCACGTCTTCGTCGGAGCCGGCCGCGTCGGCGGTCGGCTCGGAGTCGGTTGGGGCACCGGCCGCGGCATCCGCCTGGCTGGTCTTGTAGATGGCCTCGCCGAGCTTGCCCTGGCTCTCGTTGAGCTTGTCGAAGGCCGTCTTCACGGCCGCATCGTCGTCGCCGACGAGAGCGGCCTTGAGGGCGTCGACGTCGGCCTGAACCTCGGACTTCACGTCCTCGGGCAGCTTCTCGTCGTTCTCCTTGATCAGCTTCTCGATCGAGTAAGCGAGCTGCTCCGCCGTGTTGCGGGTCTCGGCTGCCTCGCGACGGCGCTTGTCCTCGGCGGCGTGCTCTTCGCCCTCGCGCACCATGCGCTCGATGTCTTCCTTCGCGAGCGAAGATCCGCCCGTGATGGTCATCGACTGTTCCTTGCCGGTGCCCTTGTCTTTGGCAGACACGTGCACGATGCCGTTGGCGTCGAGATCGAAGGTAACCTCAACCTGCGGGATGCCGCGCGGGGCCGGCGCGATGCCGGTCAGCTCGAACGTGCCGAGGTTCTTGTTGTCGCGGGTGAACTCGCGCTCGCCTTGGAAGACCTGGATCGCGACGGACGGCTGGTTGTCGTCGGCTGTGGTGAAGGTCTCGCTGCGCTTGGTCGGGATGGCCGTGTTGCGCTCGATCAGGCGCGTCATGATGCCGCCCTTGGTCTCGATGCCGAGGCTCAGCGGGGTGACGTCGATGAGCAGGACATCTTTGCGCTCACCCTTCAGCACGCCGGCCTGCAGTGCGGCGCCAACGGCGACGACCTCGTCCGGGTTGACGCCCTTGTTCGGGTCCTTGCCACCGGTCTCGGCCTTGACGAGCTCGTACACGGCGGGCATGCGGGTGGAGCCACCGACGAGAACGACGTGGGCGATATCTTCCACCTTGACCCCGGCTTCACGGATGACGTCCTGAAACGGCTTCTTCGTGCGGTCGAGCAGGTCTTCGGTCATCTTCTCGAACTGGGCGCGGGTGAGCGTCTCGTCGAGGTTGGCCGGGCCATTCTCGGTCAGGGAGAGGTACGGCAGCTGGATGCTCGTCGACATGCTGCTCGAGAGTTCCTTCTTGGCCTGCTCGGCGGCTTCCTTGAGGCGCTGCTTGGCGATCTTGTCCTTGGAGACGTCGACGCCGGTGGTTTCCTTGAACTTCTTGATCAGGTGATCGACGATGCGCTGATCCCAGTCGTCGCCGCCGAGGCGGTTGTCACCGGCAGTCGACCGCACCTGAATGGTGGAGAAGTCGTCGTCCTTGCCTACCTCGAGGAGGGAGACGTCGAAGGTTCCGCCGCCGAGGTCGAAGACCAGGATGAGCTCGTCTTCTTTGCCACGGTCGAGGCCGTAGGCGAGTGCGGCCGCGGTCGGCTCGTTGATAATACGCAGCACGTTAAGGCCGGAGATCTCGCCGGCCTCCTTGGTGGCCTGCCGCTCGGCATCATTGAAGTACGCGGGAACGGTGATGACGGCATCCGTCACCTTGTCGCCCAGGTACGCCTCGGCATCGCGCTTGAGCTTGGCCAGGATGCGGGCCGAAACTTCCTGCGGGGTGAACTTCTTGTCGTCGATGGCGACATTCCAGTCGGTGCCCATGTGGCGCTTGACCGACGCGATGGTGCGGTCGACGTTGGTGACGGCCTGGCGCTTGGCGGTCTCGCCGACCAGCACCTCGCCGTCTTTGGTGAAGGCGACGACGGACGGCGTGGTCCGGAAGCCTTCGGCGTTTGCGATGACGGTGGGTTCTCCACCTTCGAGGACGGCCACCACAGAGTTGGTGGTTCCGAGGTCGATGCCTACTGCACGGGCCATGTGTGCGTTCTCCTTTAAAGTATGTTCTCAGCTCGATTTCACAGAGTTGAGTGGTGCTGGCTCAAGTGTGCCAGTGTCCCAAATCGAAAGTCAAGCCACGCACCTGAGAGTTGAGCGTGAACGACTCAACTTTGAGATTTCGTGCAATCGATGGTCTCCGGCCACCCACATCCACTAGCCTCAGCGCATGACCGGGATCGCGGAGCAGGGCAGCACGGATGCCCGGGAGCTGCCAGACAAAACGAGCAGACGCCGCGTAGTGGCCTGGAGCTTCTGGGACTGGGGCTCTGCCGCGTTTAATGCGGTGGTCACCACCTTCGTCTTCACCGTCTACATCACGGGCAGCTCGTTCGGCGACAAAGACGTCATTTCCGCCCAGCTCGGTTGGGCCCTCGCCATCGCCGGCTTGCTGGTAGCGGTGCTGGCCCCGATCACCGGACAGCGCTCGGACACCTCCGGGCGGCGCAAGCTGTGGCTCGGCGTCAACACGTTCATCGTGGTGGGCCTCACCGCGGCGATGTTCTTCGTGGAGGCGTCACCGAGCTTCCTGCTGCTCGGCCTCGTTCTGGTGGCCGCCGGCAACGTCTTCTTCGAGTTCGCCAGCGTCAACTACAACGCCATGTTGTCCCAGGTCTCGACCGCGCGCACCATCGGCAGGGTCAGCGGTTTCGGTTGGGGCATGGGCTACATCGGCGGCATCGTGCTGCTGCTCATCGTGTACTTCGGTTTCATCAGCCCCGACGTGGGTCTGTTCGGGGTGACCAGCGAGAACGGTTTCTCGGTGCGGGTCACGATGCTCATCGCGGCCGCCTGGTTCGGCCTGTTCGCCCTGCCGGTGCTGTTCTCGGTTCCCGAATACCGTTCTCCCGTTGCGGTGCGCCGGCCCCGGGTGAGCTTCCTCCGTTCCTACGTCGTGCTCGGGCAGGACATCATTCGGCTCTGGAAGACCAGCCGCCAGACGGTGTACTTCCTGATCGCGAGCGCGATCTTCCGCGACGGCCTGGCCGGGGTTTTCACCTTCGGCGGGGTGCTCGCGGCATCCGTCTTCGGATTCTCACCCGGCGAGGTGATCATCTTCGCTATCGCCGCCAATGTCGTGGCGGGCGTGGCCACCATCATCGCCGGCGCGCTTGACGACCGGGTCGGCGCAAAGCCGATCATCGTGACCGCTCTGATCGGCCTGATCGTGTTCGGCAGCATCGTATTCCTGCTGCACGACGGCGGTCAGATCGTGTTCTGGACCGCCGGCCTCGCCTTGACGCTCTTCGTCGGGCCGGCCCAGTCGGCCAGCCGCACCTTCCTGGCACGCCTGATCCCGGCCGGCCGGGAGGGTGAGGTCTTCGGGCTCTACGCCACGACGGGCCGCGCGGTGAGCTTTCTGGCGCCGACCATGTTCGCCCTGACGGTGACGATCTTCGGCGAAACCTATTGGGGCATCCTCGGACTTATGTTGGTTTTGCTCGTGGGGCTGCTTCTCCTGCTTCCGGTGAAGGCCCGCCAGGACCAGATTGGCTAACGGATGCGGGTGGCCTCGTTGTGCTCGACCAGCACCCAGGTGGAACCCTCGTCGTTGGAGACCCAGCCCTCCCAGGCGTAGGCGTCAGGTGTGATCGAGACGAAGTTCCAGCGGATCGGGCGGCCGTCGGTGCCCGTGCCGTCCTGGCGCAGGCCGTTGCGGTGGGGGGTCGCCACGAGGTGGCAGTACTCGCCGGATGCCGGGGCGAAATAGCTGACCCGCCACACGCCGGCGTAGGAATCATAGACTCGCACGGCCGTGGCGACGGTCTCGAAGCCGGTCGGGTGCGAGTCGCTCACGACGACCTCGACGTCTTGCACCGCACGCCCGTCGAGCACGAAGTCGACGATCCAGGTGAATTCGCGCCCGGTCCATTCGCCGGTCGTCTCGTCGAGGCGGGACCCGGTGGCGGCCCAGGCGCCGACCAGCTGGCCGAAGCGGCGCATCCGCCCCGGGTAGTCGGGTGTCGGTCCCGGCGCGACGAGCGCCTCGGCAAAGCTGGGCACGGATGTGGTCATGGGCCGATTTTACCGGGCGCGTGTTGCATGCGTGTGAACCGGGCTACTCGGCTCCGGTGGTCGATCCCATCGAGGCCTCCCGCACATCCGTGCAGTGGAAGTTCTGGAACGACCGCGACGCGGTCGGCCCGCGCTGGCCCTGGTAGCGGGAGCTGTATTCGCTTGAGCCGTAGGGACGTTCGGCGGGCGAACTCAGCCGGAAGAAGCAGAGCTGACCGATCTTCATGCCGGGCCACAGCTTGATCGGCAGGGTGGCGACGTTGCTCAACTCGAGCGTCACGTGGCCGGTGAAACCGGGATCGATGAAGCCGGCGGTCGAGTGGGTGAGCAGGCCGAGCCGGCCGAGCGAGCTCTTGCCCTCCAGCCGCGCGGCGACGTCGTCGGGCAGGGTGACCTTCTCGTAGGTGGACCCGAGTACGAACTCACCGGGGTGCAGGATGAACGGTTCGCCCGCGGCGGTCTCGATCAACCGGGTCAGATCGGGCTGGTCTTCGGCCGGATCGATATAGGGGTACTTGTGGTTGTCGAAGAGGCGGAAGAAGCCGTCGAGTCGCACGTCGATACTCGACGGCTGGATCATGTCGGCCTGGTACGGCTCCAGACGGATTCGTTCCGCGTTGATTTCAGCCTTGATTTCGCGATCCGAGAGCAGCACGGTTCCAGCCTAACGGCGCGGACTTGATATGCTGGCACGGTTCCGTTCCGGGCTTGCCTGCGCGACGGACACGCGGATGTAGTTCAATGGTAGAACTTCAGCTTCCCAAGCTGATAGCGCGGGTTCGATTCCCGTCATCCGCTCACTTGTCATATTTCCCGGTCCTGTGATGCGGCTCGGTGATGCGGCTCTGTGCTGCCCCACGTCGGCGGCCTCCGGTATCGTCGAGACTATGACCGACCCGACACTGCGTATGCCGAACACCGTGCTGCGGGTGGTGCTCGACCTCGGCGTGCTGCCCCTGGACATCCCCCCGCTGCCCCCGCGTTTCCGGCACCCGGAATTCGACGCGGACTGGGACGACGAGGAGCAGGTCGCCGGCATCTTCCTCGGCTTCGACGACGGAGAGTTCCACCTGGACATCCTGGAAGAAGGAGTCGAGTACCACTTCCACAACGCGGACGGGTCTTCGAGCGATGACAGTCCGTGGCCGGCCGCCGACACCCAGGCCCTCGTCGACTGGGCGACCGGCTTCGTGCTGCACGTTGCACCGCGCCTCCCGGATCTGCTGGAAGACTCGGATGAGGCCGCCGAATGGCACCATGTGGGGCTGCCGGTGTACTCCCGCGATTACGGGCCGGTCCCGCTCGAAATCATCGACGTGGAGTTGGAGGGCGAGCAGCTGATGCTCCCCTGGCTCGGGTCCGGCCACATCGCCGACGATCACCTCGACGGATCTGACCACCCGATCGCGCTCCTCTGGAATCCGGAGCACGAAGATCCGGATATCCCGATCGCACGGGTGTGGCTGAACCCGAAGACCGGGGAACCGACGGCGCGCGCGGAAGCAGGGGTGGACTGGTCGGCCGTGGGGCTCACCAAAGCGGAAGTCCTGTCATGGGCGGAGAGCCTGTACCTGAACAATCACGTGATCGGCGATCCGGCCCAGATGATCATGCGAGCCGCACTGGAACGCATGGCAGGGCTCGACCGCTAGCTGAGTGAGTCCCAACCCGTTGGGTTGCATGACTCCCGATAGCTCCGATCCGACAGCCCCCGTGGACTTTGTTCCTCAGCGGCGGAGCGCCGGGTCCGTCGCCGCACCAATTCGACGGAGATTCTCGTATATGGGACCATTTTTTCGGGTTTCCGGGCCGTTTCGGGCAAAAACTCCGTCGAATTCGTTCGGGCCGGCGTTGCCGGCAGCGAGCGCGCCCTCGCCACGGCGAACGAGGCCACCATGCCCTATCTGCCGGCATGCGAAATCCTGTACCTGCCGGGTCTCCCCCGCCGGGTCGACGAGGTCACCGTATCCCGCGGCACCTCGATCACGGGCTCCGTGATGCGCGTCTCCGGTGCCACGATCCAGATCAGCGCCTCCGCCTCGGCGAGCGATGCCAAACTCATGAAGGTCGGCAACGCCGCCGTGCTCTCGATGCAGGACGATTCCGAGCACGGCGCCACCGTGACATCCGTCGCCGTGGCCGAGGCTAAAGAGGGAACGGATGCGGCGAGCGGACGCTTCACCATCCTGCTCACGCCCGACGACCTCACACCCGGGCAGCTCCAGAGCATCCAGGGCAGCAACCTGCGGGTCACCATCCCGGTCAGCTCCACCGACGGGGAGGTGCTCGCTGTGCCGTTGGCCGCGCTTACCGCCGGCCCGGGTGGGGAATCCCGGGTCGAGGTGTCGACCGGATACGGAAAAAAGACCGTGCTGGTCGAGGTGAGCGCCGGGCTCGTGGCTGACGGTTACGTCGAGGTGCAGGCGGTCGACGGTTCCCTCGAGGAAGGGGACCTCGTCGTGGCCGGGCGATGAGCCGACCGGCCGTCGTGGAGCTCATCGACGTCACCCGCTCCTTCCCCGGCCCGCCCGAGGTCCAGGCGCTCACATCAATCAACCTGCGGGTAGAGAAGCAGGACTACCTCTCGATCCTCGGGCCGAGCGGGTCGGGCAAGTCGACCATGCTCAACATCCTCGGCCTGCTCGACCGACCGAGCGTCGGCGAGTACTACCTCGACGGAGCGCTCACGGGTCTGGCCGGCGAGGCGGAACGCGCGGCGCTGCGGGGCGGCAAGATCGGCTTCGTGTTCCAGGCCTTCCACCTCATGCCGCACCGCTCGGTGTGCGACAATGAGCTGCTGGCCACGATCTACAGCAAAGTTCCGCGCGCCGACCGCGAATGACGGGCCCGCGCCGCCCTGCACCGGGTGCACCTGGACCACCGGATCGACTTCCTGCCCGGCACTCTCTCCGGCGGCGAGCGCCAGCGGGTCGCGGTCGCGCGGGCCGTGGTGGCCTCGCCCCAGCTGCTGTTGGCCGACGAGCCGACCGGCAACCTCGACGCCTCCACCTCCAGGGAGGTCATGGACCTGTTAGAGGAGCTGAACGCCGGCGGCCTCACGCTCATCGTCATCACCCACGACCGGGCCGTGGCGGATCGCGCCGGGCGCACCATCAGCATCACCGACGGCCGCGTGAGCGAAACAACATGAAATTGCGGATGCCGAACCGCCGTCGAGCGACCAACGCTCCGGCCCCGGTAAGCGACGGTGACCGCGGGGCCGCGCCGGCCATCACCCGCGCCGACCGGTTCTCGGTGCAGGACCTCATCGTCGAGGCGGGCTATGGCATCGGGGCGCGCCCCACCCGCCTGATCATGACCACGCTCGGGACCACGATCGGAATCGCCTCCCTAGTGGTGACAATCGGATTCGCCCAGACGGCAGCCGGCCAGATCGCCCGCCAATTCGACGCGGTCGCGGCCACCCAGGTCGTGATCGAGCCGGGGAGCACCGACGGGATGAACGGCTCGGAGCGCGCGACCGGGCGACTGCCTTGGGATGCCCCGGACCGGGTCAGCCGCCTGGGCGGGGTGGAGCTGGCCGGCCTCGTCAGCGAGGTCCCCCTCGATGCCGTGACCATTACCGCGGTGCCGGTAAACGACCCGTCGGAACCGGCAACCCTGGGCCCATCGCTGATGGCCACCTTTCCCGGACTGCTCGACGCGGTTCGCGGCAACATCGTGACCGGCCGGTACTTGGACACCGGCCACGATGCCAGGGCCGATCGGGTGGCGGTGCTCGGTTCGCGCGCGGCTGAGCGCCTGGGCATCAACCGCGTCGACAGCCAGCCCTCCATCTTCATCGGCGACTCCTCATATACCGTGATCGGCATCATCGATGGGATGGAGCGACGCTCCGACCTGCTCGACGCGGTGGTCGTGCCGATGGGCACCGCGCGCGCCGACTTCGGCCTGACCGGCCCGGATGAACTGCAGATCCGGATCGCTCTCGGCGCCGGCAAAGTGGTCGCGGAACAGGCTCCGCTCGCCCTGGACCCCAACGCTGCGCAGAACTTCGAGGTACAGGCCCCGTCGGCTAGGTCCGCCCTGCGCGAGAACGTGCAGGCCGACGTGAACGTCATCTCCCTGATTCTCGGCGTGCTCGCACTCGTCGCGGGCGGACTGGGGATCGCGAACGTCACTCTGCTGTCGGTGATGGAAAGGGTGGGCGAGATCGGGCTGCGCCGGGCCTTGGGCGCCACCAAGCGCAACATCTCGAGCCAGTTCATGGTCGAATCCGTGGTCATCGGCCTACTCGGCGGCCTGATCGGAGCCGCACTCGGGGTCTTCGCGGTGGTGATCGTGTCGCCTATTCAGCAGTGGGCGCCGGTCGTCGACCCCTGGCTCGCAGCCGGGTCGGCGCTGCTCGGGGCCGTCGTCGGCCTTGCCGCCGGGGTCTACCCCGCCCTGAAGCCGTCGAATATCGAGCCGATCGTCGCCCTGCGCGGGGGCAACTGACGCACCCTGTCGGCCCCGCCTCGCATCAGCCGCGCGCCTCGTCGGCGACGAGCGCGAGCTCCACGAACGCGCGCACGGCAGCCGACGCGCGCCGCTTGCGCGAGGCCGCCAGGTACACCGTGAAATCGGGCAGATTCGCCACGGGAAGCCGGTGCACGTCGAGCGCGTCGTGGGCGGTGAATTCGGGCAACAGGGCCACTCCGAGGCCGTTGGTCACGTATTCGGCGGCCGTTCCGATATCGGAGACCTCGATCATCACCCGCCGCTCGAGGCCGGCAGCGGTGAAGGCATCGTCCACGATCTGACGGCTGGCGTAGCCGGGCGGCAGATCGATGAACTCCTCCGGCACGAGGTCGCCCAGGCCCACGGCCGACGCGGAGGCGAGCCGGTGGCCTTTCGGCACCACCAGCACCATCGGCGACGAAGCGATCGGCACGGCTGAGAGCGCCGTCGGCGCCGGGCCGCTGAGGGCGAGGAAGGCCAGGTCGAGTTCGCCCGAGACGAGCTCGTCGACCAGCCCGGCCGACCCCCGCCGGGCCGCGCGCAGCCGCACGCCGACGCCCGGATGGCCGGCGCGGAAGAGACCGAGCAGCCGAGGCACATTGACGAGCGTGACCGAGGTCATCAGCCCGATCACGATGGACCCGGTGATGGCGCGGGTGGTGTCCTGGGCGGCGTCGCGCACCTCGTTCACGGCGTCGAGGGCGTCGCGCACCTTCGGAAGCAGCAGTTCGCCAGTCGTAGTGAGCCTGATCTGGCGGCGGCTGCGATCGAACAGTTCGACGCCCAATTCGCTTTCGAGCGATCGAATGCCGGCCGAGACGGCTGACTGGGCGATGGTGAGCCGGTCCCCAGCGCGCGTGAAGCTCAACTCACCGGCGACGGCGCTGAAGAATTCGAGCTGTCTCAATTCCATGGGCCTAAGCATCTCATTTTCAGATCGTTTGCATCGCTACTCGGCGTTGCTTGTTATTGAATGTGCAGCGACGATGGAGGGGAGGCCGATTCAGAACGGCGATCCGGGAGGCATCACAATGACCACTACTTCACCGCTCCAGAGCGACGACGACACAACCGAGACCACGCTCGTGCGCTCTGACGCCGGCACCCCCGCTCCGTCCACCCGCTCCGCCGAACGCGTGGTGGAATGCCTGAAGGCATACGGCGTGCAGTGGGTCTTCGGCGTTCCCGGCGCCAAGATCGACCCGGTCTATGACGCTCTCATCGACGACGGACCCGAGGTGATCGTGGTGCGTCACGAGCAGAATGCGGCCTTCATGGCCGCGGCCGTCGGGCGTCTGAGCGGCCAGCCGGGCGTCGTCCTGGTGACGAGCGGCCCAGGCACCTCCAACCTCGCGACGGGCCTGCTGACGGCGACGACCGAAGGCGACCCGGTGGTCGCCCTCTGCGGCGCGGTTCCGCGCGCAGACCGGTTGAAGCGTACCCACCAGACAATGGATGCCGTGGGCATGCTGTCCGCCGTGACCAAGTCCGCCGGCGAGGTGAGTGTCGCCGACAACGTGCCGGAAGCAATCGCGAACGCGTTCCGCGAGGCAACCCAGGAGCCCAAGGGCGCCGCCGCGGTTGTTCTCCCCTACGACGTGCTCACGGACTCGACGACCGTGTCGATGACGCATCCGCACTGGGTGCCGCAGCTGGGCGCCGCACCCTCCAAGAGCGTGCAGCGCGCTGCCGCCCTGCTGAAGGATGCGCAGTTCCCGGTCATCCTCGCCGGCGCGCGGTCCGGCTCGGACCAGGCCGTCGCGGCGCTGCACCGCCTGCTGGGCGTCGCCGGACTGCCCGTCGTTGAGACGTTCCAGGCCGCGGGAGTCATCTCGCACGAGCTCGAAGAGCATTACCTCGGACGCGTGGGCCTGTTCCGCAACCAGCCCGGGGACATCCTTCTGCACAAGGCCGACGTGATCCTGACCGTTGGCTACGACTTCGTCGAGTACGAACCGTCGAAGTGGAACAAAGACCACCTGCGCGTGATCATCCACCTGGACGAACTCTCCGCCGACCTCGACGACTACTACCGCCCCACGCTCGAACTGCGCGGCGACGTCGCCGAGACCCTCGACGCCCTCGCCCGCCAGATCAACGGGCTGTCGATGCCGGTCGCCGCCGCGGCCGAGGTAGCCGAGCAGCGCGCCCGCCTCGCGCACGCCGACCAGCCCACCGGTCGCCGGGACGAGTCCGAGGGCGTGCACCCGGCCGACCTCACCCTGATGATGCGCGAACTGCTCCCGGATGACACGACGGTGCTCTGCGACGTGGGCTCCCACTACATCTACATGGCCCGGCACTTCCGCACCTACCACCCGCGCACCCTGCTGTTCTCGAACGGCCAGCAGACCCTGGGCGTGGCCCTGCCCTGGGCGATCGCCGCGACCCTGGTGCGCCCGGGCACACCAGTCGTGTCCGTGTCGGGCGACGGCGGTTTTCTCTACTCCGCCATGGAGCTGGAGACGGCCGTGCGGCTCGGCTCGACGTTCACCCACATCATTTTCAACGACGGCACCTACGACATGGTGGCGTTCCAGCAGATGGGCAAATACGGGCGCACCTCCGGCGTGCAGCTGGGCGATTACGACGCCGTCGCCTATGCCGAATCATTCGGCGCCCACGGCCACCGGGTAACGCACCTCGACGACTTCGCCGGCATCCTGGCGCAGGCCCTTGCCGAACCCGGCCCGAGCATCATCGACGTGCACGTCGACTACCGCAACAATAGAGATGACCTGATGGCCGATCTGGAAAGCGATGTGCTGCAATGAGCAAATTCACTGTCACCCGACACGAAATTTTCCAGACGAGCCTGATGAGCGCGCTGCTCGACGGCGTCTACGAAGACGAGATGACCGTGCGCGACCTGCTCGGCCGGGGCAGTTTCGGACTCGGCACGTTCAACGGACTGGACGGTGAAATGCTGATCATCGACGGCATCTGCTACCAGCTGCGGGCCGACGGCGGGGTGTCGAAGGCCGACCTGGGCGCGCACACGCCCTACGCCGTCGTCACGAATTTCGTGCCTCATATCGAGAGCCAATTGCCGAAGAACATCGTGCGCGCGGAGGCGTCGACGTTCATCGACAAGCTGACGGCGTCGCAGAACTACATGTACGCCCTGCGCATCGACGGCGACTTCGAGTGGATCCGGATGCGCACGGTCGTCAAGCAGGAGAAGCCCTACCGCCCCATGGTGGAGGCAACCGACGAGGACGCGATCATTGAGTTGCACGACGTCTCGGGCGTCGTGGCGGGCTTCCGCACCCCGCTCTACGAGCAGGGGATCGGCGTGCCCGGCTGCCACACGCATTTCCTGACCGACGACCGCACGGCCGGCGGCCACGTGCTCGACTTCAAGCTGCGCTCCGGCACCGCTGCCCTGTGCCTCGGCACCGACCTGCGCTTGCAGCTGCCGCTGACGGATGCCTTCAAGAACGCCAACCTGTCCCCCGACGACCTCGAGTGGCAGATCCAGAAGACCGAAATGCACCGGTAGCCGAGCGATCCGAATCGGTTGGTTGTGTCGCTCTCGAAAGATCACAGCTCAGCGCACCGAGTGAATGCTGCTCATCACAGGTGACTCCCTGCCCGGCGTCCAGCCAATTCGACGGAGATTCTGGTGCAAATCGGCTTCTTCTCAGGATTTACGGCCATTTTTGGGCAAAATCTCGGCTCTCCGTCGAATTCGTCCGGGGTACGGGGTGGAGCGGCTGATGGAGGTGCGAAGCGCGCACGCGCTGCCGCTCATCCGGCGCGCGTTGTGGCCAATTCAGGAGATCCGTCCGGCCGGGCCGAACATCCGCCCCGGTTCCGCACTGGTCCGTGGCGGCCGATGGACTTGGCTGGCGGATGTCCTGAGTTGGCCACAGGTGTCGGCTCGGCCAGGCCTAACCCACGCATGAGGGCAGCGCGACCGCCATCACGGTGAGCGCGAAGGTGCGGGGTATCCGTCTGCTGGATGGCGTGGGCGACCACGACATCGACTGCAAGCTGGACGGATTCGGCTCAATGCGGCTGAAGTCCAGCGTGGTGAAGAAGGTCCAGCCCCGAACCGCCCGCTAAGGGGACCGTCAGCGTCCGGAATCCAGCCCTGCCCGACGGTTCGACATCAGCGCCGCCAGATCGGTGTTCACCAGAACCCGCACCCGTTCCGCCCGCCGCTGCGCGTAGTCGGGCTCCCGGCGGTCGACAACCTGTTCGACCAGCCGGGCGGCGAGCGCGGCGCCGATTTCCTCGCTGGCGTCCGTGCGGGCCCGCTTAAGCAGGTCGGCGACCTGCTCGTCGTCGGCGGCCACGGCCCGTAGGGCACCGGCGAGCTTCAGGTGCACACTCCGTCGCAAGGCCAGCTGGCGCACGTGGAGCCTGTCATCGTCGGTGATCTCGAATGCGCTCCGCTGCCGGCCCAGGACTTTCCGCTGCCGGCCGACACGCTCGGCATCTTCCTCGTTCTGCGTCGCCAGCCGGACCAATTCGGAGCGGACGGCCGCGGTGTAATCGGCATCGGCGAAGTCGCGGTGCTCACGCAGCGCCCCCACGATGATGTGGTTCTTCACGGCCATGCGCGCCGCGGAGAGCCCGATGAGAACGCCCTCGTCGACAATCCGCTCAAAGGAGGCCATGGCGATACCCTACGCCCCACGCGCCCACGGGGGTCTCATGGGCTGCATGACGGCAGGAACCGAAGCCTCGACACGCTGGCCCACCATCCCCAAGAATGTTCGCGCCCTCACGGTGCCGCCCAACCTCGTCAACTATGACGAGACCTGCGCTGCCTTCACCTGGGACGAGGCCCGCCACGCTCTTTCGGGGCTGCCCGGCGATCGGGGGCTCAACATCGCCTACGAGGCGGTTGACCGGCATGCCGCCGGTGCCAGGGCCGCTCACGAGGCCCTGTGCTTCGTGCGCGGCGACGGCACGACCCACTCCCTGAGCTATGCAGAGCTCGCCGAGCAGACCGGCCGCTTCGCCAGCGTGCTGCGGGGCCTAGGCATCGGGCGGGGCGACCGGGTCTTCTCCCTCCTCGGTCGCGTTCCCGCGCTCTACGTCGCGGTGCTCGGCACGTTCAAGAATGCCAGTGTCTTCTGCCCGCTGTTCTCCGCCTTCGGGCCGGAGCCGGTACGCCGACGGCTCCAGCTCGGCGGCGGCCGGGCCCTGGTCACAACGCGGGCGCTGTACCGCAAGAAGGTGGCGCCGATCCGGGTCCAGCTGCCGGACCCGCGACACGTGTTGCTGGTCGACGCCGACGGCCATCCGGACCCGGGCACGCTCGATCTGGCGGCCCTGCTGCGGGAGACCCCGCCCTACATCGAGATCGCCGCCACCCAGAGCTAGGACATGGCTCTGCTGCACTTCACGAGCGGCACCACCAGCACCCCGAAGGGTGCCATCCACGTTCACGACGCCGTGACCGCGCACTACGCGACCGGCCGGTTCGCCCTCGACCTGCACCCCGGTGATGTCTACTGGTGTACCGCCGACCCCGACTGGGTCACGGGCACCTCCCACGGCATCATCGCTCCGCTGGTGCACGGCGTGACCGCCATCGTCGACGAGGAGGAGCTGGACGCGGACCGGTGGTTCCGGGTGCTCGCCGAGCAGCGCGTGACCGTCTGGTACACGGCGCCGACCGCCCTGCGAATGCTTCTGAAAGCCGGCTCAGACCGGGCCGCCGGCCACGACCTGTCCACGCTGAGGTTCGTGGCCAGCGTGGGTGAGCCGCTCAACCCGGAGGTCGTGGTGTGGGGCCAGGAGACGTTCGGGCAACCCGTGCACGACAACTGGTGGCAGACCGAGACCGGCGGGATCATGATCGCGAACTACGCGGCCACGCCCATCCGCCCCGGCTCGATGGGGCGGCCTTTGCCCGGCGTCGAGGCAGCGCTGGTCGTGCTGGTGACCGAACTGGATGCCCTGGGCGAGCTGGCACTGCGGCCCGGCTGGCCGTCGATGTTCCGCGGGTATCTGGGTGAGGAGGAACGTTACCGACGAACTTTCGCCGGCGGCTAGTACCTCACCGGCGACCTCGCCCGACGGGATTCCGACGAGTACTTTTGGTTTGTCGGCCGCTGAGACGACCTCATCAAGTCGTCCGGGCACCTGATCGGGCCCTTCGAGATGGAGAGCTCGCTGATGGAGCACGAGGCGGTGGCGGAGGCCGGCGTGATCGGCATCCCGGATCCGGTTGACGGCGAGGTGGTCAAGGCCTTCGTGGAACTAAAGACAGGGTGAGAGCCCAGCGAGGCCCTTTAGCTGAACATTATCGGCTTCGCCCGCGGCCTGCTGCACCAGATGCTGCGGGTGCGGCGGTTCGAGGAGAAGTGCGCCGAGCTGTACAGCGCCGCATAGATCCGCGGGTTCATGCACGTCTGCATCGGCGAAGAGGCGGTGGCAGCCGGCGTTCTGGTGACGCTCGAACCGGAGGACGCCGTCGTGGCGACCAACCGCGAACACGGCCACGCGCTGCTGCGAGGGGTCGCCGCCGGCGCAATTCTGGCCGAGATGTACGGATTCGAACAGGGATGCTGCCGGGGCCGCAGCGGGTCCATGCACCTTTTCGACGCGGCCACCCGGTTCTTCGGGGGCAACGCCATCGTCGCCGGCGGTCTTCCTCTCGCCATCGGTCTGGCTCTGGCCGACAAGATGGCGGGCCGTTCCCGCGTCACCGCCTGCTTCTTCGGCGAGGGCGCCGTCGAGGAAGCCACTCGGCGCGCCGTCGCCGCCGTGAGAGCCGGCGCCGGACCGCACTTCCTCGAGCTCCGCACGTACCGCTTCCGGGCGCACTCGATGATCGACCCTGAGCGCTACCGCGAGAAGGCCGAGGTGGCCCAGTGGCTGGAGCGCGACCCGATCGACCTGCTGCGCGCCGCGCTGGAGGCCGCCGGCGAGCTCCCCGAGCGCATGTGGGCCGACCTGCAGGCATCCGTGGACACCGAGGTGCAGGCCGCCGTCGACTTCGCCGAGGCAGGCACCGCGGAATCGGTCGAAAACCTCACCCGCCACGTGTATACCGAGAGAGACGTCACCGAGCAGGAACGATCATGAAACGGATGCCGAGATGAAAACCACCTATCGCGAGGCCATGCGGGCGGCCATCCGGGAGGCGATGGCGCGCGATGACCGGGTGTTCATGATTGGGGAAGACGTCGGGGCCCACGGCGGATGCTTCGCGGTGAGCCTGGGTCTGCTCGAGGAATTCAGGCCCGAACGCATCCGGGACACCCCGCTTTCGGAAACCGGGTTCGTGGGGGCCGGGATCGACGCGGCCCTGGGCGGGATGCGCCCGATCGTCGAGATCATGACCGTCAACCCCAGTCTGCTCGCCCTCGGCCAGATCATGAACAACGCGGCGACCCTGTCCTACATGTCGGGCGGGCAGTCCAGTGTGCCCGTGGTGATCCGCATGACCACCGGCGCCGGGCGCCAGCTGGCCGCCCAACACTCGCACGGCCTCGAGGGCTGGTACGCACACATCCCGGGCCTGCGTATCCTCACCCCGTCGTCCCTGGCCGACGCCCACGGGGTGCTGTGGAGCGCCCTGCAAGACCCTGACCCGGTGCTGATCTTCGAGCATGGTTCGCTCTACAACACTGCCGGCGAGCTCGACGATGACGCCGGCGCGGTCGACATCGACACCGCGGTCGTGATCGACGAAGGTTGGCGCAGCGGCAGCATCTCGTCCGAGATCAGCGCACGCATCACCGAAACAGCCTTCTTCGACCTGGATTCTCCGGTCGGCCGGGTCTGCAGCGCCGAGGTGCCGCTGCCCTACGCCCGGCACCTGGAGCAGGCCGCCCCGCCGTCGACCGCACGCGTCATCGCCGCCGCCCGGGAGGCGGTGGGCACCCGTGGGTGAGTTCCGGATGCCGGCGCTCGGCGCGGACATGGAGCAGGGCAGGGTGGTGGAGTGGCTGGTCAAGCCGGGCGACTACGTGCATCGCGGCGACATGGTCGCCGTCGTCGACACCGAGAAGGCGGACATCGACGCGGAGTCGTTCGAGGAGGGCGTGGTCGCCGAGCTGCTCGTCGAGGTCGGCACGACCGTTCCGGTCGGCGCACTACTCGCCCGGATCATCCAGACCCCGGCGGCCGAGGTCGAGCCCACGGTGCCGACCACGTCCGCGCCGGCCCCGGCGCTCGCCCGGGCGGTCCCGGTGCCGGGCTTCGTGTCTCCCCCTATGCGCCAGCTTGCACACCGGCTCGGCGTCGACACCGACGCGTTGCACGGAACCGGGAAGCACGGCGCCCTCACCCGGGCCGACGTTGAGCAGGCCGCAGCCGCGCTGTCGACCGCCGAACAACCGTCTGCCCCGGCAGTAACCCCGCTGACGGTCCGCCGGGTGCGGTCCTCCCCGCTCGCGCGGCGCGTCGCCAAGAGTCTCGGCGTGGACCTGGCAGTCGTGCCGGGCACCGGCGCCGGGGGCGCCGTCACCGAGGCCGACGTGCGCAACGTCACCACCGCGCCACCCGTCGCAGAGCCGGCCGCCGCACCAGTGATCGCACCAACCGCCGGGCCAACCGCCGCTCCAACGGATGCCGCCGAGCGGGCCGCGGGCCTGCTCCGCGCCATCGGGTCGCTGATGGCGCGCTCGAAGAAGACCATCCCGCACTACTACCTGAGCACCACCCTGGATTTGCGGGCGGCACTGGCCTGGATGGAGCAGTACAACTCCGCCCGCCCGATCGCTGAGCGGCTCGTGCCGGCCGCCCTGCTCCCGAAGGCCTCCGCGCTGGCCGCCAGGGACGTCCCCGAGGTCAACGGCTTCTTCACCGAGGGTTCCTTCCAACCGAGCGCCGCAGTGCACCTGAGCGTAGCCGTGGCAGTGCGCCGGGGTGGCCTGGTTGCCCCCGCGCCGCACGACGCGGACACCCTGCCGCTGGAGGTGCTGATGAAACAGCTGCGGGACCTGGTGAGCCGGGCGCGCGGCGGGCGATTCCTCGCCCGGATCAACGAACTGTTGCAGAACCCGGAGGAGCTATGACCGAACAGACCGAACAGGAGGCCCGAGCGGCAGTGTATGCGGCCATCCGCCAGGTGGCGCCGGATGTCGACACCGACGATCTCGACGAGGGCGCGCGATTGCGCCAGGATCTGGAACTCGACTCGCTGGACTTCTTGCGGCTGATAAAGACGATCCACGAGGCGACAGGCGTTGACATCCCCGAGCGCGACTACGCGGTTGTCACAACGGTGCGAGTCCTGATCACCTATGTCGCCCTGCACGGTTGATTCAGTTCTCGAGCATTATTCGGTTTCTTCCCGGCCGAGTCAAGGCCCTCGACGCAGTCCCGCCCAGGATATGTACTGATGTTCCAGCCCGAACTGGAGGAACCCATGACCATTACCGCACATGCATCATCCGTTGCCACGTATAACCGTGCAGCGACGGACGCGTTCGGCGACTACCTGAGAAAAATTGGCAGCGTTTCGCTCCTCACCGCCGAGGACGAGGTCGACCTGGCCAGACGCATCGAAGTCGGCCTGTTCGCCGAGCAACGCAGCGAGCAGGGCGAAATTGAACCCTCTCTCCTCCGCGAGCTGGCCTGGCTTGCCCATGACGGCCGCCGCGCGAAGAACCACTTCATCGAAGCGAATCTGCGCCTGGTGGTCAGCATCGCCAAGCACTACTCCGGACGCGGAATGCCCATCATGGACCTCGTGCAGGACGGCAACATCGGCCTCGTCCGCGCCGTCGAAAAATACGACTTCATGACCGGCTACAAATTCTCCACCTACGCCACCTGGTGGATCCGCCAAGCCATCCACCGCGGCATGGCCGACAAATCCCGCATGATCCGCATCCCCGTGCACACCGCGGAGAAGCTCAACAAGATCAAGCGCATCCGCCGAGACCTCACCAGCACCCTCGACCGCGAACCCACCGTGGCGGAGCTCTCCGAGGCCTCGCAGATCCTGCCGGCCGATGTGATGCGCCTGCTGCGCTATGACAACGAGCCGATGTCCCTGCAGTCGCCGGTGGGCGATGGTCTCGGCGACATCTCCGAGCTGATCATCGACGACGACCTCCCCCAGCCCGAGGAGCATGCCGTGCTCACCATGCGGGCTTCGGACATCGTTTTCTACATGAGTGCCCTGCCGCCGCGGGAGCGGTCGATCCTGATGTCCCGGTTCGGTCTCGACGGGGGCGCGCCCCAGACGCTGGACCAGATCGCCGTCGTTCAGGGCGTGACCCGGGAACGGGTGCGCCAGATCGAGAAGCGCGCACTGGCCCTGCTGAAGGTGCCGTGCCTGGAACAGTACCTGCGCGATTGACCGCCTCTGGGCGGGGACCCGACCGGCTGACGCAGCGGCCGACGCGACTCGAGAAGTCACGTCAGCCGCTGTGGTCACTCCCCCTGCTCATCCATGGCGCCCAGTGGTTCCGGTCGAAGGCGATTTCACTGACCCGGCCCAGCGGCGCGTCGATCGGCATTAGGCGCTCGGTCGCGGGAAGCACGAAAATGGGCTCATGTCCTCCGTAAGCGCTGCACCCAGGTCTCTGCCCGCATCCGTTCGAATCGGAGAGGGCCGCGGTGGCCTCACCGTGGTGAGAGTGGTCGGTCGCGCCGGCTCCGCCGAAATCTACCTGCACGGCGCGCACGTCACCGACTTCACCCCGGCCGGCGGCCGGCCGGTGCTTTTCCTGAGCGACCTGAGCCGGTTCGAGGCCACCGCCGCGATCCGCGGCGGCGTGCCGATCTGCTTCCCCTGGTTCGGTGCGAATGCGCTCGATCCGGCCGCGCCGTCGCACGGTTTCGCCCGCCTGATCGAGTGGGAGCTCGTGGACGCCCACGAATCCGACGACGACGTCGTGCTCACCTTCAGCCTCACCGACACTCCCGCCACACGCACCTCGGCTTGGCCCCACCGTTTCGAGGCCCGCTACACGGTCACCGTCGGCGCCCGCCTGACCCTCGCCCTCCGGGTGACCAACCGGGAGACGGATGCGCTCAGCTACGAAGAAGCGCTGCACACCTATCTGCGAGTGAGCAATGTGCGCGGCACGACGGTCTCGGGGCTGCAGGGCACTGCGTTCCTGAACCAGCTGACCGCTCTGACCGAGCCCGCGGAGAACAATCCCCTGGGCTTCGGCACCGAGACGGACCGCCTCTATCTGGGCAGCCGCGGCAGCGCCACCGTCGCCGACCCGGACGGCCGCACCGTCACGATCGAATCCGACGGATCCGACAGCACCGTGGTCTGGAACCCCTGGGCCGACAAGGCCGCCCGGATGAGCGACTTCGGCGACGACGAGTGGCCCGGCATGGTCTGCGTGGAAACCGCGAACGTGCGCCGGGACCAGGTACGTCTGGACGCTGGCCAGAGCCACACGACGACCGTCGAGTTCGCGGTTTCGGCCTGAGAATCGACCTTCGGGACTGCCCCGCAAAAACTTTCTTTCGGCGCTAGCGTGACGAATTCCCGTCGACCCACGTCATACTAGTGTCGCCCGGCTCGTGCCACGCGCCGCGACAGATTGGAGCTTGCCATCGTTGTACAGACGACCTCCGCACGACCAGCCGTCCCCCCAACCGGACCAGGGACGACTGTCATCGCCGATGGCGTCGTCGCGAAGGTAGCCGGCATCGCCGCACGCGAGGTGCCGGGCGTTCACGCGCTCGGCGGAAGCGCGGCCCGGGCTCTCGGCGCCATCCGGGAAGCCCTCAGCGTCGCCGACCTCTCCCCCGGGGTGAGCGTCACCACCGAGGGCGCCGCGGCATCCATCGCGATCTCCATCGTCGTCGAGTACCCGCACGAACTGCAAAAGGTCGCGGGCGCAGTGCGCAACGCGGTCGAGACGGCGATCGAGACAATCGTCGGCATGCAGGTCACCTCGGTCGATGTGACCGTCAAGGACGTGCACCAGGCGTCAGATGACACGGTCGCGGACGTCGACGAGGCAGACACCCCGGACTAGTCCGGCTCTTTTCCCCACTTCACCAGAACTGACCTTCATCAGTTCGCAAACAACAGAGAGACGCAAGGACAAATTATGGGCTTCATCGGATTCCTTATTCTCGGACTCATCGCCGGCGCAATCGCCAAGGCAATCCTGCCGGGCAACCAGGGCGGCGGCTGGGTCATCACCCTCATCCTCGGCGTGCTCGGCGCGTTCCTCGGTGGTTTCCTCGGCTCGGTCATCTTCGGCACGGGTCTGGAGAACTTCTTCGACATCTCGACCTGGCTTCTCGCCATCGCCGGCTCCGTCATCGTTCTCGTGATCTACGGCGCACTCACGGGGCGTCGCCGCCGGGCCTAAGTCACGGCAGCGCGACAAGCGCGAACGAACGGGCGCACTATTAGGGGGTGCTCCGGTTCGTTCGCGCTTATTTTTTGTTGATTCGTGCCTGCTGGCGTCCGATTGCCGGCATTCTGCGTGCCGGTGGCGTCAGCCGCCGGCGACGTCGTGCAGGTGGTGCACCGGATCGTGCACAAAATATTGCCCCATCGTGGTGACGGTGAACCGGGCACCGTCGCTGCGGCGACCGGTTCGGCCGTGGTCTGCGGGCGAAACGGCGGCGAAAGAGCCGGCGACGGATGCCGCGGCTTCGGCGAGTTCGCGGGCCACGACCGCCGGCTCCTGCTCGTTATAGCGCTCCATCACCGCGGTGGCGTCCTGGTCCCAGTTCGGGAAAGCCGGGTCGTCCTCGGCGAGCATGAGGGTGAGACGCTCGTCGAAGATGCGGAACACGTCGCGAACATGGGCCGCGTATTCCAGGGCAGACCAGGTCTGCTCGTCGGGGCGCGACGCGACATCCGTTCGCTGCAGCACCGGCTGCCAGCGGGCCGCGTTCTCGCGCACCAGCCGCGGAATGTGCGCGAAATCGACGTCGGCGGCGGAGAAACCGCACTCCGGGCAGGGGCGCTCCAGCACCCAGGTCCAATCTTTTGTATCCGCGCTGATTCCCATCCGGTGATCCTATCCGGTGGTCACGGCTACGCACCGGTGTCCGGCCAAACCGAACCGTCGTTGATTCCGAACAATGGGCGAGCACGGATGCACCGTGACATCTACTGGAGGTCTTCTCATGCGTACATCCCCCAACCGCATCATTGCCACTGTTTTCGGTGCCGTCTACGTTCTGGTCGGCGTGCTCGGTTTCTTCGTGACCGGCGGCGTCGACTTCTTCGCCACCGATGGCGGCCTGCTTCTCGGCATCTTCGCGGTCAACCCTCTCCACAACACGGCCCACCTCCTGATCGGCGCAGCACTGTTGATCGCCGGCCTGGCCACGGCCCCCGCCGCAAAGGCCGTCAACACCACGGTCGGTGCGGTGTACCTGCTCCTCGGAATTGTCGGTTTCTTCATCGCCGACACCGCGCTCAACATCCTCGCCCTCAACACGGCCGACCACTTCCTACATCTGACCAGCGCCATCGTGCTGCTTGGAGCCGGTCTCGCAGCCGACAAGACGGTACCGCGCACGGTCACCGTCTAGCCCACGCGCGCCACCCACACCGCGGACAGGAATCCCATGACGCAGATCACGCGCCTCTGGATCGCTTTCGCCGCCCTCGGGGCAGGGATTATTCACCTGGCCGTGGGCGCCGGCGCTCCAGCCCTGCTCGCCGTCACCTTCGTCGGGCTCGGCGTCGCCGAGCTCTGCTGGGGTGTGGCGACGCTCGTGCGAGGAAGGCATCTTTGGCCGAACCAGGCCCTCGTCGCCGCCCTTCTCCCTGGCGTCATTTGGGCTGCAATGGTGGCGCTCCGCAGCACCTCGGCGGTGCCGGCCGACGCCACAGTGCTGCCGGTCTTCCCGATGACCATCGCCACCCTGTTCGGCGTGTTCGTGGCCGTCTCCCTTGCCCTCACCCGGCGGCGTGCCAGATGCCGGACGGCGGCATCCGACACCCCTGCCGGGGTGACCGGGGCGACCGAACCCGCACCGCAGGGCTGGCGTTTCCTGGCCGCGCTGACGCTCGGCGGCCTGCTGGTTTCCGGCCTGACCACTCCGGCCCTGGCCGCGACGGATGCCGGCACTCAGGCGGTCCCGCACGGGTCCCACGGTCACTCGGGCCCCGCCGTTCTGCCCGACGCACCGCACTCCCACCACTGACCGGCTGCGGGCCAAAGATAATTCCCGGGTCTCGCTGGACCCGGCAGCCCTTCTAGTCCGGCTGCTGCGATCCGCAGACGGCGACAGCCCGGATTTCGCCGGCGACTTGGTTTTCGGTCCAGGGCAGGTTCAGCTGGGGTGCCGGCACCTCTCCGGACGCGGGCGCAGCGCCGGCGACCGCGGCAAGTCGGCGGGCGACCGCCTCGGCGAACCCGCGGCCGGAGGTCGAATTATTGAAGGAGACCACTACCGTGAGTCCGCTGACCGGGTCGGCCATCGCCGCCGAAATGAAACCGGGGATCTCCCCGGACTGACCGAGCAGCGGGCCGAACCGCTCGACCCCGAGGCCGTGTTGATGCCAGGAGAGGGCTCCGGCACCCGGCAGAACCGGCGCCCACTGCGCATCCGTCGATGTTTTCGACAGGAGGGTCCCCGCGGCCAGCGCCTGCGCCCAGATCTTCAGGTCGTCGAGGTTCGAGACCGCCCCCGCCGCCACTCCGCCCACCGAGGGCGACAGCTGCGTTACATCGAGCACGCTCCCACAGCGGGCCCTGCCGACCGGATCAAGGGCCGCGGCATAGCCGCGGGGACTCGGCCCCGGGATCGCAAGCTCGCCCGGCGATGGCAGGCTGGTGTTCGTCATGCCCAGCGGTTCGAACACGTAGTGCCGGTAGAGCCACGGCCAGTCGCGTCGGGTTGCCTGCTGCAGGGCGAGACCGAGCAGCACGACCCCGGTATCCGACGCGGACCAGGTTCCGCCGGGCAGCGCCACCCGAGGTGCGCCCGTGCCGCTCGCGATGACTTCACGTGTCGACCATTTGCGACTGGGGTTGGCCATAATCTGCGGAGCCATCAGGGAGGCGTGATCGGCCAGGCCGGACGTGTTGCGGCAAAGCTGCCCGAGGGTGATTTTGTCCAGCCCCACCACCCGGGGCACGTAGTCGGACACCGGATCCTCCAAGCGCACCCGCCCCTCCTCGACGAGCCGGAGCAGCACCGTGCAGGTCAGCGCCGTCGTGTTGGTGCCGATCCGGAATCGCATCTCCGGGGTGAGGGCACCCGGTGTCGTCCTCGAGACGGACCCGGGCGACGCGACCCAGGTGCCGGCCCACGGCGCCCAGACACCGGCAATGGCCCCCGAGGAACCGGACAGGGTCTTCGCCTCGGCGAGCACGTCATCCAGCCGGGACGTGACCTCGGACGAGAACGGGGCCGCCGCCTGCGCGCGGGCCTCCGGGGACGCATCCGTCGCCGCGGTGCACGCCGTCAGCACGAGGGCGGCACTCACGACGAGAGCCGGCACGCGGTGGTGGCGTGTGTGGGGGCTCGCGTGACGAGGTGCGGAGCCGGCTGGTACAAGGCCGGCTGCGGCTTGGCTGATCGGTGCCTGTCCGAGCTTCATCGCCTGACCCCCGTCGCGTCGCGGCCCACACAGGAGCGCCCCTGCACGACGGAGTGTACCCACGCCGCCGTCCGGCCGCACCGTATTGCTGCCGGCGGCCCCTCGGCTCTCGCTCTTGCCCCTACTGCCGCCCTCGTCCCTAACAAATTCGACGGAGATTTTGGGCTAGAGACTCTAGTTTTGGGCTGTTCTGCACCGTTTTCGGCAAAATCTCCGTCGAATTGGTGCGTAGGCAGCGGCGAGAGAGGCAGCCGCGAGAAGGGCAGCCGCGGCGGTAAACACGGGGCTAGTCGGCGGGGGTGACCGGGCAGGGGGTCTCGGTAGCGCGCGGGCCGCGCATGAACCGCTGCACGTTCTCGTCCACGATCATGTCGCTCGGGCGCAGCGGACGGGTCAGATAAAGGCCGTCCAGGCTGGTCAGCCGGCTGAGGGCCACATAGGTCTGGCCGGGGCTGAACACGCGCGCGCCGAGGTCGACGACCGCGCGTTCATAGGTGGCGCCCTGCGATTTGTGGATGGTGACCGCCCACGCCAGCCGCAACGGGAACTGCGTGAACTCGGCGACGACGTCTTTGCGCAGCTTCTTCGTGGTCGGGTTGTAGGTGTACTTGAACTTCTCCCACACCGCCGGTTCGACCTCGTGCGTTTCGCCGTCGATGTCCACGTACACCGTCGAATCGACCCGAGTGACGGTGCCGATGCTGCCGTTCACCCAGCGCGGGCCGCCGTCCTGGTTGGAGTCGTTGCGCAGAAACATGACCTGCGCCCCGACCTTCAGCTCGAGCACCTCGTCGGCGGGGAATGTGCGCCCGCCGAAGTCGCCGGTGACGTCGGCCTTGGCGGTCAGCGCCTTGCCGGGGAGGCGTTTGAGAGCGGATGCGTTGATCCGGTTCACGGAATCGTTGCGGGTGGCCAGCGTGATCACGCCCTCCCTCGGCGGGGTGCGGGCGCCCGCGGCGTTGAGCGCGCCGCCGATCTCGGCCGTGACCTGCCCGTGCCGCACCGCGTTGAGCATGTGTTTGAAGTCGGCGTCGCGCTGCCGGTGCACCTCGGTGAGCTCGAAGATGCGCAGGTCGGCGACCTGCCAGACCTTCGCGTCGAAGAACCACATCGACCGGTAGGTGTCCGCGAAGTAGGCACGCTCGTCGGAATCCCCCGGCACCGGGGCCAGCTGGTACGGGTCGCCGAAGAGCACGATCTGCGCGCCGCCGAACGTGTCGTTCGGCCGTTGCCGCGCCTGACGCAGGCTGCGGTCGATCGCATCCATCAGGTCGGCGTTGACCATCGACACCTCGTCGATGACGACCGTGTCGATCGTGTTGAGCAGTTTGCGTACCTGGTCGGACTGGTCGATCGCGTTGTCGGCGATCACGCCGATCGGCAGGCGGAACAGGGAGTGGATGGTCTGGCCGCCCACGTTCAAGGCCGCCACCCCGGTGGGAGCGGCAATCACGATCTGCTTGCTCGTGTTCCAGGCGAGGTGATTGAGCAGCGTCGACTTGCCGGTGCCGGCGCGCCCGGTCACGAACACGTTCTGCCGGGTTCCCTCGATGGCCTCGAACACTTCGGCCTGCTCGCGCGACAGCGGAATCTCAGACACGGGGGCGCTTTCGATGGGGTGCGGACGGGACATACCACTGTATCCGGCCCGGCTGCACGAGTCGGCCCCGGTCTACGGGTTGGTGGAGAACCGGCCCCGTAGGATGTGGGGGTGAGCAACCGGGACGGCAGGCGCCGGCGTAACGAGCGGCGCGCCATCGTGGCCGTGGTCATCGTTGCCGCCCTCCTTGGCGCAGGCCTGGTCGCGACGATCGGGTCGCTCAACCGCGACCTCTACAGCGCCGGCAGCTTCGTGGGGCAGTATCTCGACGCCCTGGCCCGCAAAGACACCGCCAGTGCGCTGCTGCTTCCCGGGGTCAAACCCACGGCTGCGGAGCTCGAAGCGGCCGCGCTGCCGAAGGACCTGCCGGACACCCTGCTGCGGAACTCTGTGCTGGGGGAGCTCACCGACATCCGTCTGACCGCTGACGACGAGTCGGCCGACGGACGGCACACGGTCGACTACGAGTTCCGGCTGAACGGCACACCCGCGGCGATGACCTTCCAGGTGGAGAGCGCCGGCACGTTCTTCGGCGTTTTCGACAGCTGGCGCTTCACCACCAGCCCGCTGGCCGTGCTGCGAGTGAACGTGCTGCAGCAGGCCACGTTCTCGGTGAACAGGCTGACCCTCGACACGCGTGCGCACGCCGCCGATGGCGCGCCGGAAATGTTCTCGAACCAGGCGGCCTACCTGGCCTTCGCACCAGCCCTCTACTCGTTCGAGCACACCTCCACCCTGCTCGACGCGGCCTCGCAGACGGTGCCGGTCGTCGCGTCCGGGGTGACGGATGTCACGGTCGACGCCCAGCCCAACGCCCAATTCATCGGTCAGGTCCAGGCCGAGCTGGACCGTTTCCTCGACGATTGCACCACGCAACAGGTGTTGCAGCCCACGAACTGCCCATTCGGCATCGAGATCAACGACCGGGTGCGAGACGACCCGATCTGGTCGATCGCCCAGTATCCCCCAGTCACCCTCGTGGCCGGCGACTCCACCTTCGAGATGCCCGACACCGAGGGGCAGGCGCACATTGTGGTGGAGGTGCAGTCGCTTTTCGACGGCGATGTCGAGGTGCGGGATGAGGACGTGGCCTTTGCGGTCGCGATCAGCGTGACCGTGAACCCGGACGGGTCGCTCGCTCTCCAGCTGCGCTGACCGGCGGCGGCTGCCCTGCTGAACGCTTTCTTGCTACTCCGAGCGGTCGTGCGCGGCGAGGCGGGCCAGGCCAGCGTTGTACTGGAGCAGTTCGGCGTCGCCCGTGCGGGCGGCGTTTCGGTCCTTGCGGCGGGTTTCCTTCTCGTCGCTGCGGCTCCATTGGATGGCCACCGCAATGGCCAGGGCGATCGTTGGGATCTCGCCGACGCTCCAAGCGATGCCACCGCCCATCTGCTGGTCCTCGATGCCGCTGAGCCCCCAATCGCGCCCCATGGCCCCGTACCAGTCGGCGAGGAGCAGCCCGGTGCCCGTCATCATGGTGACACCGAAGAAGGCGTGGAAGGCCATCGTGCCCAGAAGAAGAAGCAGGCGGCCGGCGTAGGGCAGGCGGTAGGGCACCGGGTCGATGCCGATCAGCGACTGCACGAACAGGTAGCCGGTGATCAGGAAGTGCACGATCATCCACTCGTGGCCGATGTGGTCGGTCGTCGCCCAGCTGAATAGCGAGGAGTAATAGAACACCCAGAGTGAACCGGCGAAGAGCACGGCTGCGACCAGCGGATTGGCCAGGAACCCCGCGTACGCCGAGTGCACGGCCAACAGGATCCACTCGCGGGCGCCGCGGCTGCCATCCTGCCGCTTGCGGATGGCCCGGGCGGCGAGAGTGACCGGCGCCCCGGGCACCAGAAAGACGGGCACGAGCATGGTCAGGGCCATGTGCATGAGCATGTGGGAGGAGAAGAGGTACTTCGCGTAGAGGTTCGCGCCGCCGTTGGTGATGTAGAACAGGATCAGCATGCCGGTCACCCAGAGCACGGTGCGGAAGACGGGCCACTTATCGCCGCGGCGGGCCAGGCGGCGCACCCCGGCCACGTAGAAGAAGATGCCGAACGCGCAGAACAGCACCCAGGCCAGGTCGAAGTTCCACTCGGTGAAGTAGCGGCTGAAAGTGAGCGGCGGTGGCAGGAGCTCGCCGGTCAGGATCTGGGCGGGCGTCGAGGTGGGAATCTCGGTCGCCGTGATCTGCTCGACCGGCGTCGCGGTCTTGGCGAGGGCGGCGGCAGCCCCGGAGGCGAGCCCCATGAACGCCAGTTCCGTGACGATGAGCCACCAAAACCAGACGTTCCGGCGGGGTGCGGGGGTCTGGGCGTCTGCGGGGGTGCTCCGCAGCATCCGCCCGATCACGTACCGGCGTTGCAGCACGCCGAACACGCCGAGCACGGTGAGGGCGAAGACCTTGACCAGAACGAGGATGCCATAGGGCGAGAGCAGCCGGTCCCAGGCACCCAACCGCAGTTCGGCGCCGACGTAGCCGGACGCAGCGACGACGATGAAGGAAACGAGGGCGAGCGAGGAGTAGCGCGCGATGACCGGATCGAGGCGGCCGCCGGCCAACTGCTTGCGCAGCACGATGATGGTCAGCAGCCCGCCCAGCCAGACCGCGGCGAAGACCAGGTGCAGACCCAGGGCGGTGATGGCCACGTCGTGCCCCTCGGCGCCGGCCGCGTGCCCCTGTAGTGCAATCGGCACCAGGGCACCCACGGCGAGGACCGTGACGAAGACGAGCCCGGTCAGTGAACGCACCGCGAAACACAAGACGGTGACGAAGGCCGCGATCAGGGTGGTGATCAGCCAGGCCTGGCCGATCTCGATGTCGCTGAAGAACTGCCCGGCGGTGGCGCTGAACCGGTCATCGAAGCTGAGCGGAATGGTCGTCACCTGCAGGAAGGTGAAGAAACCGGTGAGGGCGGATGCCACGGTGAAGACGGCGGCGGACCCGGCGGCGAAATCGAGGGCCGCGTTGTATTCGGGTTCCCGAGGGCTCAGGGCGAAAAGGGTGAGCACGAGGGCGCCGATGGTGCCGGCGGCGCTGAGGTTGACGAGGAGCTTGGCCAGCGGGAGACCCCACCGCACGACTGGTCCCGGATCGGCCAGCAGTTGCGCCGAAGCGCCGCCACCGTAGGCTAGCGCGACGAGCGTCGCCAGCGTCGCGACCAGCAGAAGCACTGCCGGACCGGAGATACGCACGAGACGAGGCACTGACTCAGCCTAACCGTGCCCGGTGGACGCACGCTCCACGAGGCACGCTGACGTGTGACGTCACAGACGAAAGCAGGGCGCCGACCGAAGGCGACGCCCTGCTTTCTTGGTTCGCGACCTACTTGGCGGCAGCCTTGAGCTTGCTACCAGCGGTCAGCTTGACGCGGTGGCCCGCGGCGATGGCGATCTCTTCGCCGGTCTGCGGGTTGCGGCCGGTGCGCGCTGCGGTAGCGGTGCGCTCGACTCCGAGCCAGCCCGGGATCGTGACCTTGCCGTCGTTCGCGACGGTGTCGGCGAGAGTTGCAAAGAAAGCGTTCAGAACGCTGTCAACTGCAGCCTGGCTCTGGCCAGAGTCTGCGGCAACCTTGGCAACGAGCTCGGTCTTGTTCAGCGACTTGTCAGCCATTGAGTGTCCTCCTCGGACCTTTGTCTGTAAAAACAGGGATTCACGTATTGCGGGCGACGCTCCGAGGAGCGACTCCGTTTGGCCGGTTGGACCGGGTTGAATCTAGCAGACAACCGCGGAATTCCGCGGATTTGCGGCGTTTCCAGCCGGTTTGGCTGCCGTAACGGCTTCATTTTCGCTGTGGGCGAAAAAAGAGGATGCCGACCGGAGTCGACATCCTCTCGCTTCAGAACCGAGGTTCCGAATGACCGGCTAAGCGGCTTGGTGCGTTGTTACCAGCTGGACTTGGTGATGCCGGGCAGTTCGCCGCGGTGAGCCATGTCGCGGAAACGCACGCGCGAGATTCCGAACTTGCTGAGGTGTCCACGGGGACGACCGTCGACCGCGTCGCGGTTGCGCAGGCGAACCGGCGACGCGTTGCGGGGAAGCTTCTGCAGGCCGAGGCGAGCAGCTTCACGGGACTCATCGGTGCCGGCCGGGTTGACGAGGGCCTTCTTGAGCTCAAGGCGCTTCGCGGCGTAGCGCTCGACGATAACCTTGCGCTGGTTGTTCTTGGCAATCATGCTCTTCTTCGCCATTTTTAGCGCTCCTCACGGAAGTCAACGTGCTTGCGCACTACGGGGTCGTACTTCTTGAGCACGAGACGGTCGGGGTCGTTGCGACGGTTCTTCTTGGTCACGTAGGTGTAACCGGTGCCGGCCGTCGAACGGAGCTTGATGATCGGGCGGACGTCATGCTGCTTGGCCATTAGATTTTCTCCCCACGAGCGAGAAGGTCCTTGACGACCGATTCAATGCCACGAGCGTCGATCACCTTGATGCCCTTGACGGACAAGGTCAGCGTGACGTTGCGGCGAAGCGACGGTACGTAGTACTTCTTGGTCTGAACGTTCGGGTCGAAGCGACGCTTGGTGCGTCGGTGCGAGTGCGAAATGTTGTGTCCGAAGCCGGGAACGGCTCCGGTCACCTGGCAAGTAGCTGCCATGGTTCTCCTCCAATACCGAAGGGCGAATGCCCTTCCCAAGATCTCTTGTCGGCTGGCATGACTAGACTTCCGCGAAGCGGAAGCGGGCGAACCAGCAGTGCACGCACAGATATGCGCAGCAGCATGCAACATTACGCGGTGCTCTCCCCCAGCGCAAACTGAACCAATTCGACGGAGATTTTGCCGATTCAGGCCCTAAAACCGGCAAAACCGGGTTGTGGGGGCAGAATCTCCGTCGAATTCGTTCGGGGCGAGGACGAGTCCGGCGCGCGGCGGTGGGCCTAGTCCACGGATGCGGCGGAGCAGGCCGCGCAGAGACCGAACACGTCGACCACGTGGGCGGCCTGGCTGAAGCCGTGCTCGGCGGCCACGTTCTTGGCCCAGTTTTCCACGGCGTCCGCTTCGATCTCGACGGTGAGTCCGCAGTTGCGGCAGATCAGGTGGTGGTGGTGGTCGGTCGTGCTGCAGGCGCGGTAGAGCGCCTCACCGTCGGGCGACTGCAGCGAGTCGGCCTCGCCCTCGCCGGCCAGGTCGGCCAGGGCCCGGTACACCGTGGCCAGGCCGATGGGCGAACCGGTGGCGTGCAGGCTGGCGTGCAGACCCTGGGCGCTGACGAATCCCTCGGCGTCGCTGAGTGCGGTGCGCACGGCCTCGCGCTGCCAGGTGTTTCGCTTCATGCTTTCAACCGTAACCGCGCCCGGACCAGCCGGCGACCGCCCAGGGCCACCAGGAAGAAGACGGCCGCGGTGAGGGCGATCGCCGGCCCGGCGGCCACGTCGATCGCCCGGGACAGGAGCACTCCGACCAGGCCGGCGGCCGCGCCCAGCACCGGAGCGAGAACCAGGATCTGGGTGGCGGTGCGCGTGACCAGGCGCGCGGCGGCGGCCGGGGCCGCGATCAGCGCGATCGCGAGGATCGCCCCGACGGCCGGCATTGCGGTGACCACGGTGGCGGTGGTCAGGGCGAGGGTGAGCAGCTCGATCGGCCATTCCCGGAATCCGGCGGCGCGGAATCCGCTCGGGTCGAAGGTAGAGAACAGGATCTCCTTGCCCAGCAGCACCATCACGGCCACGGCCACCCCGAGCACGCCGACGGCCAGCCAGACGTCACCGGTCGTGACGGTGAGGATCGACCCGACCAAATAGGAGTCGACCTGCACCGGCAGCGACGGGTTGAGGGCCTGCAGAAGCACGCCGAGCGCGAAGCCCGCGGTGAGCAGGATGCCGGACGCCACCTGGGTGCCCTGCCGCTTCACCCGGCCGATCAGGGTCATGATGCCGACGATGAGGATGCTCGCCAGGGCCGCCCCGAGTGGGATGCTCACGCCGACGATCGTGGCGGTCACGGCGCCCGGGAAGGTGGCGTGGGTGAGGGCCTGGGCGAAGAAAGTGCGGCGGCGCAATATGACGAGGGATCCGACCAGCCCGCTGAGGGCGCCGATCACGGCGGCCGCGAGGAGTGCCTTCTCGAAGTAGCCCATCACGTCACCAGCTGTTCGTGCGGCGGCGGGGTGCGCGGCGGCGGGGTGCGCTGCAACCGCGGACGGGGCGAACCCAGCCGCCGAAGACCGTCGATGGACAGGCGCAACAGCAGCACCACGGCGTAGCCGGCGACCAGCACCAGCACCACGGTCGCGCCGCTGGGCAGGTCGAGACCGGCCTGCACGGATGCCTGGAAACCGAGCACGAGCCCAAGCCAGGCACCGAGGGCCGCGAAACAGGCCGCGATCGGGAACAGCAGCCAGAGCCGGTCAGTGATGAGCCGGGCCACGGCGCCGGGCACGATCAACACGGCCAGGACGAGGAGGTTGCCGACGGCGCTGGAGGCCGCGACGACCACGAGGGCGATGGCCACGTTGAGCACGAGGTCGAGCGCGAGCGTGCGGTAGCCGGCCGCGGCGAAGCCGACCCGGTCGAAGGCGCGGAACACCTCCTCCTTGAGCGTGAGCCCGATCAGGACCAGCGCCACGAGGCAGATGGCGACGGTCTGCACGACCTCATTCGGGCTGACCGTGAGGAGGCGGCCGAAGAGAAGCTGCTCCAGCTGGCCGACGTAGTTCGTCTCGCGGGAGACCAGGATGATGCCCACGCTGAACATGGCGGTGAAGACGATGGCGACCGCGGCATCCGAGGACACGGACTGGCGCACGATCAGGGTGAGGATGACCGCCGCGAACAGGGCGGCGACCATCGCGCCGGCGAACAGCCCCTCGCGCCCACCCCAGACGAAGCCGATCGCGATGCCGGGGAAGACCGCGTGGGTGAGACCGTCGCTGATGAACTCGAGGCCCCGCAGGTTGACCAGCACCCCGACGACGCCGGCTACCAGGCTGAGCGCACCCAGCACGAAGAGGGCCCGGGTCATGAACGGCAGGGCAAAGGCGTCGATCAGCGGGCTGAGGAAGTCCATCTCAGTGACCGGTGTGCCCGGGCACAACCACGGTGTGCTCGTCGATCTCCACGCCGACCTCTCGGAACGTGCGCTGCACGTTCTCCAGGATCAGCACCGACTCGCGCGGCCCGAACGCCACCTGGGCGCCATTGAGCAGCAACACCTGTTCGCAGACCTCGCGGGCGAGCTGGAGGTCGTGGGTGGAGACGACCACGGCCACCCCCTCCTCCTTCAAACGCTTGACGGTGCCCACGAGCGCGTCCCGATTCTGCTGGTCGAGGCCGTTGAACGGCTCGTCGAGCAGCAGCAGGCGGGGCCCCGCGGCCACGGCCCGTGCGAGCAGTCCGCGCTGCTGCTGGCCGCCGGAGAGTTCCCCGAAGCGGGTTTTCGCGCGATGCGCGAGGCCCACCGCGTCGAGTGCACGGGCCACGGCCTGACGGTCGCGCTTACCGGGCAGGCGCAGCCAGCCTAGCGAGCGGTAGCGCCCCATCATGACGACCTGCTCGAGCGTGACCGGGAACTGCTGGTCGATCTCGTCGGCCTGCGGCACGTAACCGATGGATCCGGCCGGGGCCGCTGCCGCTCCCAGCACCTCGACGGTACCGCTCACGCGCTGGATCAGGCCGAGGATGCCCTTGAGCAGCGTGGACTTGCCGGACCCGTTGGGCCCGATCAGCGCCACGGCCTCGCCGGCGTGCACCTCGAAGTCGATGTCGGCCAGGGCAGGGCTCTGGCCGTAGGAAAAGGACGCGCCCGCCACCTTGAGCGCGACAGGCGCGCTCGGCCGTACTTGAGAAGGGTTCTCGATCACTGACTAACTATCGCAGGTCTGCGGGCACCGCGGTGGGCTCGGCTCCCCAGGATTCGAGGATCAGGCCGACGTTGTGCAGCTGCGAACTGATGTAGGTGGCGCCGTCACTGTGCCGCGCACCGAGGGAGTCGCTGTAGAGCGCGTCCTCCCCCGAGTACACGCTGACGCCGGCCTCGCCGGCGATGGTGTCGGCGGCCTTCGGGCTGATCGAGGCCTCGGAGAAGACCGCCTTGACCCCGGTGGCCGTGATGGCGTCGACGAGTTCGTCGATCGCGGCGGCGCTGGGCTCGGCGTTGTCGTCGAAGCTCGGGATGATGGAGCCGACGTAGGTGATGCCGTAAGCCTCGGTGAAGTAGCCGAATGCGTCGTGGTTGCTCACGAGCAGGCGCTGCTCGGCGGGCACGGCGTCGATGTTGGTACGGATCCAGTCGTCGAGCTCGGCCAGCCGGCCGGTGTAGGCGGTCGCGTTGGCCTCGACGTCCGGGGCCAGGTCCGGCTGGGCATCACTGAGGCCCGTGGCGATGGTGACGGCCATGGTCTCGGCATTGGACACGTCGGTCCAGATGTGCGGGTTGCCGCCCTGGTGGGAGTGCTCGGCGTCATCCGTCGCGGCCTTGTCGTCGGCGTGGTCCTCTTCGCCGGCTGAGATGTCCTGGATCTCGATGCCCTCGTCGGAGTCGATCGTCACGCCGTCGAAACCGCTGGCGCTGATTGCGTCGTCGAGCCACTCCTCGAGGCCAACCCCATTGATCACGAGCACATCGGCCTCACCGAGGGCTGTCAAGTCGGCCACGGACGGGTCATAGCTGTGCGCGCTCTGGTTGGGCTGGATGAGCTGGGTCACTACTACGCCCGCGGTGTCGCCGACGACGTTGCGGGTGAGGTCCGCCACCTGGGTGGTCGTCGCGACCACCTTGAGGTCGCCGGCGCCGGCGCCATCCGCCGAACCGCCGGTCGGAGTGCAGCCGACCATGGTCAGCGCGGCAACGGCGGCCAGGGCGGTGAGGACGAGTCGATTGTTGGTCACAGGGCCGATGTTACGTCTAATGATAATGATTGTCAACACCAATAAGGGCCGCCGCCGGGATCTCCTCCGGGACCTTACTCGAGCAGCAGCGCGGGCTCCTCGATGATGCTCGCGACATCCGCCAGGAAGCGGCTCGCGACATCCCCATCGACCACGCGATGGTCGAAGCTCGCGCCGATGGTCGTCACCTGACGCACCCGCACCTCGCCGTCGACGACCCACGGTTTGGGCTTGATCGTTCCGAGGGCCACGATGCCGGCCTCGCCGGAGTTGAGGATGGGCGTGCCGGTATCCATGCCGAAGACACCGATATTGGTGATCGTGATCGTGCCGTTCGACATCTCCGCCGGCGAGGTCTTGCCGTCCCGCGCGGTGAGCGTGAGCTTCTCAAGGGCGCGGGCCAGTTCAAGCAGGCTCATGTCCTGCGCTTCCTTCACATTGGGCACGATGAGCCCACGGGGGGTGGCCGCGGCGATGCCCAGGTTCACGTAGTGCTTGATCACGATTTCCTCGTCGGTGAAAACCGAGTTGACCGTGGGGTTGCGCCGCACGGCCCAGATCATGGCTTTGGCCATGATCAGCATCGGGGACACGCGCACGCCCGCGAAGTCGGTGGACGCCTTGAGCCGCTTGACGAACTCCATGGTGCGGGTGGCGTCCACGTCGACGAAGAGGCTCACGTGCGGTGCGGTGAAGGCGCTGGAGGCCATGGCCTGGGCGATGGCCTTGCGCACGCCTTTGACCGGGACGCGCTCCTCACGGTCGCTGGGCCATTCCGGCGTCTGGATGTTGCGGAACACGCTGGCCTGGGTGGCCTCCCGCAGCACGTCCTCGCGGGTGACGTCGCCGACCGGGCCGGTCGCCTCGACCAGGGACAAGTCCACACCGAGGTCCTTGGCCAGCTTGCGGATCGGCGGCTTGGCGACGACGGGGCCCGCGGATGCCGCGCGCGGCAGCTGCGGGAGCTGCGAAGTGGCCGGGCGCGTGGGGTGCACGGGCGGCGGCGCGATCGACTCGTGGGCGACGGGGGTGACCCCGTGACGCTTGCGCCGGGTGGGCATGGTCGCCGCGGCGCCGCGCCCGACCAGGACCGCGCCCGGCGTCTCGGCCGGCTCGTCCGTGATGGTGGAGCCGGCATCCGCTGCCGCGCTGGCCAGCTCGCCCGCGCCGTTCGCGATCGCACTGCTCGACGCAGACGCGACGGCGACGGTCTCGGCCACGATGGTGATGATGACCGTTCCGACGTCGACGGTCGTGCCGGGTTTCACCAGGATCTCCCCGACCACGCCGACGTACGGCGACGGCAGCTCGACGAGCGACTTCGCGGTCTCGATCTCGACCAGCACCTGGTTGATCGACACGGTGTCGCCGGGCGCCACCTTCCACTCCACGATTTCGGCCTCGGTGAGACCCTCGCCGACGTCGGGCAGTGTGAATTTCGACACGCTCATCGAGTACGCTCCTTGCGATTGGTGAGGCGAGAAGCCCTGGTGCGACTCATATCAGTAGGAGAGGGCGCGGTCGACGGCCTCGAGCACGCGGTCCGGGCTGGGCAGGAAGTGCGTCTCGACGGCGGCCGGCGGGAACGGGGTGTCGAAACCGGAGACGCGCAGCACGGGAGCCTCGAGCAGGTAGAAGGCCTTCTCCATGACGGTCGCGGCGATCTCCGATCCGACGCTGACGAAGCCGTGGGCCTCCTGGGCGACGACCAGATGCCCGGTCTTCTCGACCGACGCGAGGATGGGACCGTAGTCGATCGGCGAGATTGAACGCAGGTCGATGACCTCGACGCTGGTTCCCTCCGCCGCCGCGAGATCCGCCGCCTGCAGCAGGACGCTGACCATGGCGCCGTGGCCGACGACCGTCGCATCCGTGCCGCTGCGTACCACGCGGCTGGCGTGCAGGGGCGTGCCGCTCTCGGCAAGGTTCACCTCACCCTTGGGCCAGTAGCGGCTCTTGGGCTCGAAGAAGATGACCGGGTCGTCGGAGGCGATGGCCTCCTGCAACATCCAGTAGGCGTCGTGCGGGTTCGACGGGCTGACCACGCGCAGGCCCGGCGTGTGCGCGAAGTACGTCTCCGGGCTCTCCTGGTGGTGCTCGATCGACCCGATGTGGCCGCCGTAGGGGATGCGGATCACGACGGGCATGGAGACCTCACCCTCGTGCCGGTTGCGCATCCGCGCCAGCTGGCTGGTGATCTGGTCAAAGCCGGGGAAGACGAACCCGTCGAACTGGATCTCGCAGACCGGGCGGTAGCCGCGCAGGGCCAGGCCGATGGCCGTACCGATGATGCCGGACTCGGCCAGCGGGGTGTCGAGCACGCGCTTGTCGCCGAATTCGGCGATCAGACCCTCGGTGACGCGGAAGACCCCGCCCAGCGGGCCGATGTCCTCGCCCATCATCAGCACCCGGGGGTTGTCGCGCATGGCCTGGCGCAGGCCCGCGTTGAGGGCCTTCGTCATGGGCAGGTTCGCCGTTCCGGTGCCGGGAATGGCCCGCTTGGCGGCAGCCGGGTGTCCCGGGGTCGGCATCGCGGTGGTCGGTGTGGCGAGGCCGGTGGTGCTCGTCACGATCGTGTCGCTCACGCGTCGCCTCCTTCGAAGGATGCCTCGTAGTGGTCGAGCCAGGCCTTCTGTTCCTGGATCAGCGGGTGGGGTTCGGCGTAGACGTTGTCGAAGATGACAGCCTTCTCCGGGGAGTGGATGTCGAGGGCCCGGCGGCGCACATCCGCGGCGTAGTCGTCGGCCTCCACGTCGACGGCGTCGAGGAACTCCTGCTCGACGCCCAGGCCCTGCAGGTAGCTGCGGAAGCGCACGATCGGGTCGCGGGCCACCCAGTAGGCCAGCTGCTCCGGGTCGCGGTACTTGGTGGGGTCGTCGGCCGTGGTGTGGGCACCGACTCGGTAGGTCAGGGCCTCGATCAGGGCGGGGCCGTGGCCGGCGCGGGCGTCGTCGAGGTGCTTGGCCGTCACCGCGAAACTGGCGAGCACGTCGTTGCCGTCGATCTGGGTGCCGGGCATGCCGAAGCCGGCGGCACGCAGGTAGAGCGGAGTGCGGGACTGCCGGGTCACGGGCACTGAGATGGCCCAGTGGTTGTTCTGCAGGAAGAAGACCTGCGGGGTCTGGTAGCTGGCGGCGAAGACGAGCGCCTCGTTGGCGTCGCCCTGCGACGAAGCTCCATCGCCGTAGTACACGATGACGGCCTGGTCGGTCTCGGGATTGCCGGTCGCGGTCGCGCCGTCGAGCTGCATGCCCATCGCGTAGCCCGTGGCGTGCAGGGTCTGCGAGGCCAGCACCAGGGTGTACAGGTGGAAGTTGCCGTGGTCCTCGGGGGTCCAGCCGCCGAGGGTGACACCGCGCAGCATCCGCAGGATATCGACGGGGTCGAGTCCGCGGATCATGCCGACGACGTGCTCGCGATAGGACGGGAACACGTGGTCCTGCGGCCGGGTTGCGTAGGCGGAGCCGACCTGGGCGGCCTCCTGGCCGTGGCTGGGCACCCAGAGGGCCAGCTGGCCCTGCCGCTGCAGGTTCGCGGCCTCGGTGTCGAACCGGCGCACCACCACCATGTCGCGGTAGAACCGCCGATGGTCGGCCTCAGTCAGTCGATCGAGGTAGGGCAGGAACTCGGCCGCGGAATCGCTCGGGGCGAAGACACCCTCCGGGGAGAGCATTCGCACCGTGGGAGAGGCACTCGGGGTCGCTGACACCGTACTAACCTAGCCCTCGGGCAGGGTGCCCCGTTGGTAGATCGTCAACAATGTCGGCGCAAATACCCAGGAGCTTCTCCACGGATTCTTCCTCACCGATCGAAATTCGGATGCCCTCGGGGAACGGGCGCACGATCAGGCCGACGGCCGACAGGACATCGGCGATGTCGGCGGTGTCCTCGGCGGTGGGCAGCCAGATGAAGTTTCCCTGAGGCACCGGAATGTTCCAGCCCTGCTCGCTCAGCAGGCGCCAGACCCGGTCGCGCCGCTCGGTCAGGGCACGCACCCGCCGCAGCAGCTGGTCGGCGGCGTCGAGAGAGGCGATCGCGGCCGCGCCGGCAACACCTGTGACCGAGAGCGGGATCGCGGTGGACCTCGCCGCATCGAGCACGGCGACGGGACCGAGGGCGTAGCCGACGCGCAGGCCGGCCAGGCCGTAGGCCTTGGAGAAGGTGCGCAGCACGACCAGGTTCGGGAACCGGGACAGCAGTGGCAGACCGGTGACCGCTTCGGGGTCGGTGACGAACTCGCAGTAGGCCTCATCGAGGATGACGAGGAGGTCCGGCGGGACGACGGCCATGAACGATTCGAACTCGTCGCCCGTGACGGCGGTCCCGGTCGGATTGTTCGGGCTGCAGATGATGACGACGCGGGTATGGTCCGTGATGCGGGTGGCCATCTCGGGCAGGTCGTGGCCATGGTCGGCCCGGTTCGGAACCTGCACGCTCGTGGCACCGGCGACGGTGACCAGACCGGGGTAGGCCTCGAAGGAGCGCCACGAGTAGAGCACCTCGTCACCCGGTCCCGCGGCGGCGAGGATGAGCTGGGCTAGGAGGGCCACGGAGCCGGCACCGATGTGCACCTCGTCGACGCTCAGGCCGAACTGCGTGGCCAGCCGTTCGCGCAGGGCCAGCGCCGAGGCATCCGGGTACCGGTTGTACGCGGTCTCGGCGTTCACGGCGGCGATGACGCCGGGCAGCGGATCGAAGGGGTTCTCGTTGCTCGAGAGTTTGAACGCACTGGCTGCGGCAGCTTGACCCTGCCGATAGGCCGGGAGGGCGACAATCTCGGGGCGCAGGCGGACCGAGGGCGGGTCTGATGGGCTCACTCGGCGATTCTACGCCGCGGCATATTCACGTGGCCGCATGGTTAGGCCCCGGGCTGTCCCATCCGTGCGACCAGTCACCGGCGATGCCATAGTGGAGTCATGGCCAGATTCCTGATCAAGCTGATCCTCAACTCCGTCGCCCTGTGGCTCACGACCCTGCTCGTCAGCGGGGTGCGGGTCGATCCGTTCGCCGAGGGCACGACCGCCCTGATCGCCACCTATCTGTTGGTCGCGCTGGTCTTCGGCCTCGTCAACAGTGTGATCGGGGGCTTCGTGCGGGTTGTCGCGTTCCCGGTCTACATCCTCACGCTCGGCCTGATTTCCTTGATCGTGAATGGTTTCCTGCTGATGATCGTGGCCTGGTTCTCGGGCCTGGTCGGCTTCGGGCTCGTGGTGGACGATTTCTGGTGGGGTGTGCTCGGCGCACTCGTGCTGGGCATCATCAGCTGGATTCTCGGCGTGCTGATCCGACCGGTCACCCCCCGCTCGTAGCGATCTCCAGTCGTCGGGTCAGCCGTCGGCCAGGCGGAAGCCCCGCCACCGGGAGGACTCGCCAGCTTCCGTGCCGAGGATCTTCCCGAGGGTCTCCCGGAACTCCTGTAATCGTGGTTCCTCGGAGCCGTCCATGAGCCGCCCGGTCTCCCGGTAGGCGGTGAGGGCGTGAGCCGGCAGCGGCCGGTCGACCGGCACCTCCGTCTCAGCGAACACCTCGCGGCGCACCACCAGGCGCTCATCGTCGCCGGTGGCCGTTCCCCCCAGGGCAGGGATAAGGTCGTCGGTGTGCTCGACCATGACGGCCTCCACGTCTGCGGGCAGGGCCACTTGGGCGGTGAGTCCCCCAAAGGTCGCCACCGCGACGGTGTTGAAGTCCCCGGACGCCGCGAGCTGCGCCGCGACCAACCCGCCCTGCGAGTGACCCACCGGAACCACCGGGTCGCCCGGCGCCACCCCGGCCTCCCGCAGGGCATCGACGACCGCCCGATAGGAGCCGGAGCCCTGGTCGGCGAGGGCGACGAGGTTGGAGGTGAGGTCCCACGGTTGTTCACCGGCGACCGGACTCCACGCCGCGGTGCCGCCGATGTAGACCACCCAGGATGCGTCGTCCGGACCGCCATAACGCTCGATGCGCACCTGCGGGGCGTCCTCCGACACCGAGGGGATGCGGGCAGCCAGGTCCTCGAAGCCGGCCGGCGGAGCGACGGGTCGGCCGGGGAGAGCGGCGCCGGGCCGCGCGGCACCCGCAGGCGGCGGGCCGAGGGGGCGGGTCCCACCGTCGAGCCGCTCCACCGACACGGGAGTCTCGCGCAGCAGGCCGAGGGGGCGGGCGAGCCCGACCAAGCCCGCCGCGGTCGTCGTGACACCGAGCAGGCCGAGGCCCTCGTCGCCGAGGGCCAGTGACACCGGGAACGGCACCCCGGCACGACCGGTGGCCGCGTCGTCGGCCGAGGAGACGATCACCCGCACCGCCTCGACCAGGACCGGGTTGGTCAGGGCCCGCGGATGCGCGTGGACCCAGGCGCCGATCTCGGCGGGCGCGTCTCCCGGGCGCCGGCTGGTGAGCAGACCGCCGAGCACCAACCCCACCACGCCGACCGTGAGGCCGGGCACGGCCGCCAGGGCCAGAAGAGGTGCCAGCAGCCCGAGGGTGGAGCCCAGCCAGGCCCCGGAGAGGCTTGCTCCCCAGTCCCGCAGGCGCTCGGCCCTGCCGTAGCCCTCCGCCGCCGCGATGAGAGCGTCGGCGAGGGTCTGGCTGCGCTCCGCGACTCGCTCCAGGGCGGAGCGGGCCGCGAACACGTTCATCCCGGCGTTGGGCAGGCTCATCACCGGACCGAGGGGCTGGTCGGAATCCAGTGCCTGGATGCGCGCCACCCGCACCAGCCAGTCCTCGGCGTCACCCTGAAGCAGCCGCAGCCGCGCCGCCTCGGCCAGCAGCGTGTCGGTGGCGACGAGCGTGCTCCCGCCGCCGGACACGATCAGGGTGTCGCCGGGGCCGCCAGGCTGCTCCCCCGTCATCGCACCGCCCGGGCTGGAGCCGGGCCGGGTGCCAGGATCGGGACCGGCGCCCGGGCCTCGGCCAGAGCAGCCCCGCCCTGATCGATCGCGGCCACCACCTCGGTGAGGGCGGCGTCGAGGAGCCCGGCGGCTCGGCGGAGTTCGCCGGCGAGGTCGCTGCGCTGACGGTCGTAGTTCCGCTGGGCCTCTGAGCGCCACGAGCCGGTCAGGTCGCCGGCCGTGAGCCGGCCCGCCGCCATGTCGACGTCGTCGCGCAGCAGGCGCAGCAGCATCCGTCGCTGCCGAAGTTCGTCGAGGCGCGCCTCCAGCGCGTAATGAGTCACGATCGTGCAAGTCGAGCTGGTGCCGCCCGGAATCTCCATCTCCGCCCTTCTGCGCGCTGCGGATTCGCTGCCAGTGAGCGTGCCACCCCCCGGCAGACGTGGTCGCTATGAATCCGAGAGTTCACGGAACATGCCGCACGACGGCGGCTGGGGAGGGGGCCGGGTGCAACACAATGGGGAGATGGACATTGTGTCGATCACACCCGATGAGTCGACACCGTTCCGCATTATTTTCGTCTGCACCGGGAACATCTGCCGTTCGCCGATGGCCGAAGTCATGCTTCGCGATCTGATCACGCGCTCCGGCCTGGGTCGTTTGATCACCACCAGCTCCGCCGGCACCGGCGACTGGCATGTCGGCGAGCAGGCGGATCAGCGCACGATCGCCGCCCTGGCCACCCGCGGCTACGACGGCAGGCATCATCGGGCCCGCCAGTTCGACCCCGAGTGGTTTGCCGACCTCGACCTCGTCGTGGTGCTCGACCGCGCGCAGGAACGCATCCTGCGCAATTGGGCCACGACCGAGCGTGACCGCAGCAAGGTGCGCCTGCTGCTCAGTTTCGATGCGGCCCAGGCTGCCCTGCTGGACGTTCCCGACCCCTACTATTCCGACGATGCTTTCTTTGACACGGTTCTTGGCATGATTGAAAGCGCAAATGAAGCGCTCTTCGCGCAACTTGCACCCGCAATCCGACAGGGAGTCCGATGAGTCCGTTACCGCCCCAGGTCCTCAGCCCACTCGATGGCCGCTACCGCGCCGCCGTCACCGAACTGGGCGAGTACCTATCCGAGGCAGGCCTTAATCGGGCCCGGGTGCAGGTCGAGGTGGAGTGGCTGATCACCCTCACCGACCACAGCCTCTTCGGCTCCGTACCGCTGAACGCGGAGCAAAAGCTCGGCCTGCGCGCTCTGGTCACCGACTTCGGCCAGACCGAGATCGACGAGTTGGCCGTGCTGGAAGCCACCACCCGGCACGACGTGAAAGCCGTCGAGTACCTCGTGCGCCGCCGCCTGAGCACGCTGGGCCTCGACCACATCAGCGAGCTCACCCACTTCGCCGCCACCAGCGAGGACATAAACAACCTGTCCTACGCGCTGACCGTGAGCGACGCTGTGCGCGAGGTCTGGCTGCCCAAATTCCGCGCCGTCATCGGCGCCCTGCGCCTGCGCGCCCTCGAATACCGCGCCGACTCCATGCTGGCCCGCACACACGGCCAGCCGGCGACACCCACCACGGTCGGCAAGGAGCTCGCGGTCTTCGTCTACCGGCTCGAGCGCCTGGCCCAGCAGGTCGAGGACAGCGAGTACCTGGGCAAATTCAGCGGTGCCACCGGCACCTTCGCCGCCCACGTCGCGGCCGATCCCGCCGTCGACTGGCCGGCCGTGTCGCGCGGCTTCGTCGAGGGCCTCGGGCTCACCTGGAACCCGCTGACCACCCAGATCGAGCCCCACGACTGGCAGGCCGAGCTCTACTCGCGCGTCTCCCATGCGAACCGGGTGCTGCACAACCTGGCGACGGATGTCTGGACCTACATCTCGCTCGGCTACTTCCGCCAGATCCCGCAGGTCGGGGCCACCGGCTCATCGACCATGCCGCACAAGATCAACCCCATCCGCTTCGAGAACGCGGAGGCCAACCTCGAGCTGTCCAGCGCGATCCTCGACTCGCTCGCGGCGACACTGGTGACCTCGCGGCTGCAGCGCGACCTGACCGACTCCACCACGCAGCGCAACATCGGCGTGGGCTTCGGACACTCCCTGCTCGCCCTCGACAACATCCTGCGCGGCCTCGGCGAAATCGACATCGACCGCGCCATGCTCGCCCGCGACCTCGACGCCAACTGGGAGATCCTCGGCGAGGCGATCCAGACCGTGATCCGCGCCGAGGTGTCGGCGGGGCGCTCTACGATCGAGGACCCCTACGCCCTGCTCAAGGAACTCACCCGGGGCAAGCGGATCAACCGGCACGATCTGGTGGCCTTCGTCACCGAACTGGAGATCGGCGACGCCGCCAAGGCGCGGCTGCTCGATCTGACCCCGGGCAGCTACGTGGGTCTCGCGGACCCGCTTCTCGACTACCTGACCTAGCGGCTGCGCGGGTGCTGCGCCATTCCGCTGGTGGCGTGCCACGTGCGCAGCGGCGCACCCCACGCGCGGCGTCAGAATGCTCGTGGCGTCGGAGTACGCACGGCGCCTCCGTTCAGAGGCCGCGGTCCTGCTCGTCGAGGTCGGACCTCTCGGCCGGGTTCGGCTTCATGCCGAGCACGAGCATCGCGATCACGACGAGCACGAGGATGAACGTGCCGCCGAAGCCGATCAACGCCAGCACCACGTCCCGGGTGCTCATCAGCACGACCAGGCCGAGGAACACGGCCATCACGGCCGAGAAGCCGACGAGTTCGATCGGCTTGAGCTTCTCGGAACGGCTGGGCGTGCGCGGGGTGTTCTGGGTCACAGGGTGTCCGAATCGTTGGGTGAGGCCGTGAGGGCGCGGGCGGCATCCGTGCCGGACCACTTGAGGGAGAACCCGGCGATGGCGAGGTAAACGCCGAGCATCACGAGGTAGGCGCCGAACAGGCCGACCGACACCACTGCGTTGGGCGGCAGCAGCAGGAAGATCACGGCCAGCAGGGCGGTGACGGCGCCGACCAGCAGCCAGTCACGGTCGGCCGGGTCGCGCCGACGCGCACGGATGCCGCTGTACAGCTCGAGAAAACCGGTCACCGCCGCCCAGACCGAGACCAGGAGGAGGAAGAAACCGAGCCCGCCCGCGTGGAAGAGCAGCGCGAGGAGGCCGGCGGCGACACCAACGGCGCCCTGCACCACAAAGAGGGACCGCTCCCGCGGATCGGCCAGCGTGCGCCGGCTGAGCAGACCCACCGTGAGGCCGCTGAGAAGCGCGAAGACGCCGAACACGAGAAGGCCGAATTCCGCCGAATGATCGGCGTTGAAGGTAATCGCGGCCGCCGGCACAAGGGTGAGGGCGGCCCGCAGCACCGGCACCGGCCAGTACCGGCCGGTGGTGGAGTGTGGAGCCTGGGCGTTCGCCACGCGACGACCTCTTTCATTGCGGGTTGAGACGGATACAGTCTACGCGGGCGGTCCTGGCCGCCCGCTGGGCCCCGGTGCGCAGATCGGTCAGAACAGGGTGTCGCCGATGTAGCCGTCCGTTGCGCATCCCGGCGGAATCGCGAACACCGCGGAACCGATCGGGGTGGTCCACTGGTTGAGCAGGTCGAGGGTGTCGAGGCGCTGCTGGATGGGCACGAACTGCGCGTCGACATCCGCCTGGAAAGACGCGAACAGCAGTCCGGAGTTGGAGACGCCGGAACCCTGAGGCGCGTCGTCATAGTTGTAGCCGCGGCGGTGGATGCGCTGGGACCGGTCCTCCGACCGGGCGCGACGCAGGTGGGAGTACTCGGGGATGACCGGGAACCCGTGCGCGTTCGTCGCCGTGAAGTCGGGCTCGTCGCGCTCCTTCGTGCCCGTGAGCGGCGCCCCGACGGCGAGAGTGCGTCCGACCGCGGACTCGCGGCCCGAGCGGTCGAGCCCGTCCCACCTGTCGAGGTTCATGCTGATCCGGCGCAGGACGAGGCTGGTTCCACCCACCAGCCAGCCGGGACCGGAGGCCGTGCCCCAGACCAGGGCATTGAAGTCGGCCGTTCCGGCGGCCGGGTTCGCGGTGCCATCCACCTGGCCGAACAGGTTGCGCATGGTGGTGCCGGGCTTCTCCGAACCGGCTGCTCGGCGGAAGCCGGACTGAACCCACCGCACCGACGCGAAGGAGCGCAGGTCCTTCAGAAGCATCCGGGTAGCATGGGCGACCGTCATCGGGTCGTCGGCGGCGATCTGCAGCAGCAGGTCACCGTCGTTCCACTCCGGCTGGAGCCGGTCGATCGTGAACGCGGGCAGGGGCCTCAGCCAGCCGGGAGCCTCTCCCCCGGCGACGGCGACGAGGCCAGGCCCGAAGCCGAAGGTGACCGTCAGCCGGGCCGGCACGACGGCCAGCTCGGGTTCCGAGTCGGCCAGGGCGCCCTCGCCCTGGGTGAGCCGGGCGGCATCGTCGGTCAGGATGCGCATCATCCGCCGCAGCGCGGCCCGGTCGATCTGCGCGGGCAGGTTGAGCGCCACGAACGTGACCCGGGCCTGCGGGTCGGTGTCCACCCCGGCCTGGTGCACCCCGAAGAAGGGAACGGCGTCGGTGCCGCGAAAGAGCGGTACCGATGGAGCCGCAGAGCCGCCGATCCCGGCCTTGGCCACGAGGTCGATGCCCATGGCTCCGGCCGCACCGATCCCGGCGGCGGCACCATCCAGAAGAAGGTGGCGCCGGCTGAGCCGGCGGCCCGACTTCACGGACGATTCGGGCGGTCCACTCCGTTCATTCTCTGTGAGGGAACTCACTGGCTGTCGGTATCCATGTCCATTTCGGTGTCGCCCTCGTATGTTTCGTTGGCCCCGGTGTAGTCCTTCACCGGGGCCGAGAAGTCCAGGCTCGACCCGTCGGCGAGGTCGAGGGTGAAAGCGGCCGCATCGCCGGCGGCGAGCGGGCCGGTGAGCCCCATCAGCATGATGTGGCGGCCGCCAGGGATGAGTTCGATGGAGCCGCCGGCCGGCACCACGAAGCCATCCGGATTCTCCTGCATGACCATGTCGCCGGCGTCGTTGGCCACGGTTTCGTGAAGTTCGATCATCGAGGCTGCGGATGTCTCGGCTGAGACGACCGTGATGTCGTCGGGTCCGGAGTTCTCGAGCAGGCCGAAGGCGCCGGTCATGCCGGACTCGCTCGCCTTGACCCAGGCATCCGTCATGGCCAGGGTGTCGGCCGAGGTGGCGCTGTCGGTCGTCGCCGCGGGTGCCTCGGTCGCGCCGGCGCAGCCCGAGAGGGCCAGCATCAGAGCGGCGGCGGCAACGACGAATCGGGTGGGAACGGTGTTGAGCTTCATGAGGGGTTCTCCTGGTGTGGTGCGTTGGGTGCTCGGGAAACGATGCGGCGTGTCAGGTGCTTCAGGTGCTTCAGGTGCTTCAGGTTTTTCACGGGTTGCCAGGGCGCCTGGCTCGCCAGGCAATGAACAGGGCGACGGCGGCCAGTCCACCGAGGGCACCGAGGAGACCCACCGCGACCACCGCGAGTCCCGTTCCGTCGGCGGTCTCTTCCGAGGCGGCGGATGTCGCGTCGCCGGACGGGTCCGGCGCCGCGGTTGCACCCGCAGTCGACTGTGATCGAGGCTGGGCCGCGGCGCCCACGGTGAAGGCGAAGGCGCCAGAGACCGGGTGACCGTCGGCGGACACGACCCGCCAGCGCACGTCGTAGGCACCGTCGGGCAGGTCGGCCGCCACCGGCTGGGTGGCCTGCGGCCCGTCGAGCCGCATGTCGCCCTCTGCCCAGTTCTTCTCCTCGGTATCGACAACCATGACGATGGCGCCGACCTCGAGGATGTCCTGCGTGAACGTGATGGCGATCTCGGCGGGAGCGAGGTCGACGTTCACACCGTCGGCCGGCACGGTCAACGCCACCTGGTCGTGGGCGTCGGCCGCCGGAGCCACCGGGCTGAATATGGACAGAGCGATCACGGCCAGGGTCAGGAAAACGGCGGCTGCCGGGCGTCGCGGTTGGGCAGAAATCATTGAAATCTCCGATTCGTGGAGGGAAGAGATGGGGCGGTGCGACGGCAGATTCACCGGGCACAGACGTGCCGGTGGCCGGGTGCGCAGACGCCGGCGACCTCACCGAGGTCGAACGGAATCACTCGGGCCAGGTGTCAGCGGGTCAGCGGGTCAGCGGGTCGCGCGCAGGGTGCAGCGCATCGGGATCCGAGCGCACGAGTGAGAAGGTCAGAGCCTCACGGTGCCAGGGTGCGCGGGGGCGGACCGCGGCGGAGCGCACTGGAGAGCAGTACGCCGAGATCGGCAGGAACGAAGACCCGGCGGAAAGCAGGGTGCAGCGTCGCCGCATTCGTTCCGATCTGCGCCGGAGCGAGGCGTTCGATCAGGACCGCGATGAGACGGATCGTCGTCTCCTCGAGCAGCGCCCAGAACGTCTTCTCGCCGCGGTACAGGGCGGCGATGGTGACGAGGGCGGCCAAGGCGTGTGCCACCCACATCCAGCCACCAGGCAGGGCGCCGACCGCGTGCATCAGGTGGGGGGTCGCGTCCGCCAGGGTGACGGCTCCGTGATGGGAGGTGCTCGTCATCGTCGTGCTCGAGGCCCCGCCGAGGCCGAACAGAACGTGCAGCAGAAGCTGGCTGACCCCGACGGAGAGGGAGAGACGCAATAGCGACAAGCTTGTGCCGGCCAACAGTACGGACGCTATCCCCGCGAAGGCGAGGGCCAGACCCACGCTGAGCCAGCCGGGAGCGTTGCCGCCGCCGGCGATGTGCGAGAGGGCGGCGACGAAGACGGCGACGGATGCGGTCAGCCATCCGCGACCGAATCGCGCCCACCTGCTCGTCATGGCCCTCCCTCGCACCGGAACCGTCCCGATCGGGATCAGGGTCGGATCCCTGACGCAACCCTACCGCCCTGACCTGTGCGCCGGGGCCGGGCGGGCACCGAACTCAGAGCGCGTTGACCGCGCCGAGCACCTTCGTCAGAGAGTCCTTGGCGTCGCCGAACAGCAGCGTCGTCTTCGGGTCGTAGAGCAGCTCGTTCTCGATGCCGGCGAAACCGGGACGCGTCGACCGTTTGAGGAACACCACCTGCCGGGCATCACCGACGTCGAGGATCGGCATGCCGTAGATCGGCGAGCCGGGCGACGTCTTCGCGGCCGGGTTGACCACGTCGTTGGCGCCGACGACGAGGGCGACATCCGTGTTCTTGAACTCGGGGTTGACCTCGGCCATCTCCTTGAGCGCCTCATAGGGCACATTCGCCTCGGCGAGAAGCACGTTCATGTGCCCGGGCATGCGCCCGGCCACCGGGTGGATGGCGAAGACGACCTCGATGCCGCGCGCCTCGAGGGTGGTGGCGAGTTCGGCGATGGTGTGCTGGCCCTGCGCCACGGCGAGGCCATAGCCGGGCACGATGACCACGCGCTGGGCGTAGTTGAGCAGCACCGCGACGTCTTCCGCATTGGAGCTGCGCACGGGCCGGTCGCTCTGGGCGGTCGACCCGGCGGTGGAACCGCCCTTGAACGCCCCGAACAGGATTCCGTTCACGCCGCGACCCATGGCGGATGCCATCGCCCGGGTCAGGATCGTGCCGCTGGCGCCCACGAGGGTGCCGGCCACCACAAGGAGCAGGTTGCCGAGAACGATGCCGGAGGCCGCGACGGCCAGTCCGGTGAAGGCGTTGAGCAGGGAAATCACGATCGGCACGTCGGCCCCACCGACGGGGAGCACGAGCAGTGCCCCGACGAGCAGTCCCAGCACGAGCAGACCGATAGCCCAACCGGCCGCACCGGTGGCGACGACAAAGCCTCCGGCCACAAGGGCGGCCAGCACGATGCCGCCCATCACGATCGCGAGGCCCGGGAAGATGAGAGGCCTGGAGCTGATCAGACCCTGCAGCTTGCCGACGGTGACCGCGGAGCCGGAGAACGAGACGGCGCCGATGAGCATCGTGAAGACCACGGCCACCTTGCTCCACGGGCTGTCAGTGCTGCCGAGCTCCAGCATGGCGACCAGTGCCGCGGCACCGCCGCCGACGCCGTTGAACAGCGCGACGAGCTGGGGCATCTGCGTCATCTCCACGCGCCGCGAGATGGGGGCGGCGATCGCCGACCCCACCGCGATGGCGATGAGGATGGCCGGGATGTTCTCGATCCGGGCGGAGAGGAAGACGGTGATCACGGCCAGCAGCGCGCCGGCGGCCCCGATCAGGTTGCCGCGGCGGGCGGTCTTCGGCGAGGAGAGCCCGCGCAGGGCCAAGATGAAACAGACCGCGGCGATCAGGTAGAGCAGGCTGGTCCACTCGGGGCTGAGCAGGCTCATTTCGTCGCGTCCTTCGGATCGGTCTTCGGGCCGGCGCCGGCCGGTTTGCGGGGGGCGAACATTTTGAGCATCCGGTCGGTCACGACGAAGCCACCGACGAGGTTCGCGGTGGCCATCACCACGGCGAGCAGGGCGACCGCGAGCAGCCACGGCTCCAGGGTCTGCCCGGCGACGATGATGGCTCCGATCAGGATGATGCCGTGGATGGCGTTCGCCCCGCTCATCAGTGGGGTGTGCAGGGTGCTCGAGACCTTCGAGACGACCTCGAAGCCGACGAAGACCGCCAGCACGACGACGGTCAGCAGGGTGATTGGATCCATCAGTGTTCTCCTGTCGCGGCGGCGGCCACGGCGGCGGCCGTGGGTTCGTGCCGGATGGTGCCGTCATGCGTCAGGCAGGCCCCGGCGACGACCTCGTCCGTGAAGTCGGGCGTCACCGTGCCGTCGACGGTCATCAAAGCGAGCAGGTTGGCCACGTTCTTGGCGAAAAGCCGCGAGGCGTCCGCCGGCATCGTGGAGGGGGCGTCCTTCATGCCCACGAGCGTGACGGAGCCGTCACCGACCTGGGTGGGCACCAGGGTGTCCACACCGGCGAGAACACCCTCGACGTTCCCGCCGGTCTCGGCGGCCAGGTCGATCACGACCGAGCCTGGACGCATCGCGGCCACCATCTCGTGCGTGACGAGAAGCGGGGCCGCGCGACCGGGGATGGCCGCCGTGGTGATCATGACGTCGGCTGCGGCCACGTAGGGTGCAAGCAGTTCGCGCTGGCGCACGGCACGGTCTACGCTCAGCTCCCGGGCGTAGCCACCCGTACCCTCGACGGCGTCCAGGTCGAGGTCGACGAAGGTGCCACCCATGGAGGTGACCTCATCGGCCGAGGCCGGGCGCACGTCGTAGGCCGAGACCCGGGCACCAAGGCGCTTGGCCGTGGCGATTGCCTGCAGTCCGGCCACGCCGGCCCCGAGCACGAGCACTCGAGCCGGCGGAATCGTACCGGCCGCGGTCATGTAGAGCGGGAAGAAGCGGGGGAATCGGATGGCCGCCTCGAGCACCACGCGATAGCCGGAGACCAGCGATTGGCTAGTGAGCGCGTCCATCGACTGGGCGCGCGAGATGCGCGGAACCAGTTCGAGGGCAAAGGCCGTCGCGCCGGCCGCGGCCAGGGCGGCGACCGTGGCCAGCTCGGAGGCCGGCGACGCCAGGCCGACCGTAATCGTGCCGGGGCGGAGAGCAGCCGCGAACTCCGGGGCGAGGGGGCGCACGTGGCAGTAGACATCGAGGTCGCCCGGGGTGAGGTGCGGCACAACGGCGGCACCGGCATCCGTGTAGGCGGCGTCGCCGTGACCGGAAGGGGCGCCCGCACCAGACTCAACCAGGACCTCGAGTCCAAGGGTTGTGAGCTGGGTCACTGTCTCGGGGGTCGCCGCGACGCGGCGCTCACCCTGCAGGCGTTCTCGTCCGATGCCGACTCTCACGCGCGTCTCCTTCGTGGCGAACGGCCACGAGCGAGAACGGACCGATCCGAACGCTTGCACGGCACTTTCGTCCCCGTTCGTAGCGTAGTGGGATTCGCGTGCCGCCCGGAGAATATGACCGCGTTGCGGCGGGTGTGTAGGTTCCTGACTCAGTTGTCATTGGCTACTGCCGAAATCACGGCGAATTCTGTGCACCTGTCACCGCGCCAATCCCCGTCTTCCTGTCACTATCCTCGACCGTGTCTCAACCTTGTCCTGCAGGTGGTCAAGGGGTGAGATCACCCGGCAATACCCTTATGGCATGTGAGCAGTTGAGGAAATTCCGAGCATCGTGGCTTCAATCACAGCCGCCGTCGCGATAGGCGTCTCAGTCGGTGGCGCCTTCATGCCGAACGTCGGTCTAGGTCGAATTGAACGACTCACGTCTGCGATTGAGAAGCTCTCTGGTCCAGACCAAGCGCCCTCAGCGAAGTGAGATCGCAGCTGATCAGAAACTATGTCAAAGCATCTTCTTCATGGACATTAACTGCTGACCGGATTCAAGTTGGCGTGCTAACGGCCGGTGGAACTCTGATGTTCGTTTCGCTGGGCGCGAGCTTCATCGCGGCTGCGTCAACTTCACCGGGATCGGAGGACCGGTCGAGCGCCTGGTGGATCCCTGGCTATGTCATTGGCCTGGGCACGGTGGTTGTCAACTCAATCATCTTGTTGTGTCGGAGAGCTCGCGCCAAGAAGGATCCGGAAGGACACACAACTCGATCCATCGTGACCGTTCCACAGCCGCCAGTCGGCACACCGACTAATGCAACATCCACTGCAGCAGAAACTTGTAAGAAGCTAGACCCGCTGCATCGTTAGCGCTTGGACGCTCCATGCCTGCTACGAAATGCGTCGTCTCTCGATGCCAGAATCGAGAGTGGGGCGTGTCACGACCAACTTTTCGGCGGAAGGCGAGTCCACCCGTGAGTCCGAAGCACGAAGTTGAACTGGTATGAGCCTCGCGCCGCCTCTTGGACGCGTTTGGATGCCTTCCCGACGGAGTCTACGGAGGACAGCACTCGGGCTCATCCCGAGGATCGCTGCAATTTCCCGGGCGGACTCACCCTGGTCGACGTAGTGCCGCACGGGAAACTCCCGTGAAATGTCTTTCGGGCGACGACCACATGGAGGTGGCTGGATTCCATGTTCCTTAAATTGCCGAGAAAGCGTGGTTCTTCCGAATCCGGCGTCCTGTGCAATCCGGGCAAGAGTGTTCCCGGCGGCGGTCTCTGCGACGAAAGCACTCACCGTGAAAACTTCCCTCGCTGCGAGGTTGCGGTGCCAATTCGAAGGGCGTTATTTCGGATCTTTGAAGCCGACGGCCGGTGGTTCGAGTTATCAAGCCCAATATCGTTCATTTAAGCGGTTGAGTGGCGATTTCTGGCTCGTGGAGGGGTTGTGGCCAGTGCGCGTGGTGGAAGCGTTTGGCGGGCCATTTTGAGACCTTGCGTTTGATGACGCGAGGGTTTGAACGCCGTCGTCGCGCGGGGTTCAGCCGTCGGATCAGGGCGCGTACCGCATGGCGCCAGACCGCTTTGGCGTAGTCAGGGCGCGGAGGGGAAAAAAGCGCCCTGAGTCACGGAACGGCGGGCGATGCGGAGTGCGGCGATGAGGGAGACCCGGTCAGGGTCGCGGTGAGCATGCTGGGCGGCCTCGACCATGAGGGTGCGGATCGCGTAGTGGCAACAGAGGTGCCCCCAGATTTCCTGCTTGACCAGGTCGGGGAATTTGGACCGCATCACCATGCGCGGACCGCGTTGGTGAGACTTCAGCTCGTCGAACACGGACTCGATCTCCCACCGTTCGGAGTACACGGTCGCGAGTTCTTCCGCTGAGGCCTTCGCCGGATCAAGGATCGTGGTCAGCAGCCGGTAGGCGTCAGGGTTGTCGCGTCCGTCATGAATCGTGTAGTCCACGACCCGCACGGTCAATGGTGGAGTCGATTGCCGCCCCGGGCCCGAGGTCGGGATGATCGTGGTCTCGGCCGAGCCGGTCCAGCTTCCGAACCAGGAGCGTGTCACCATGACGCAGCGCCTTCAGTCGGGCCGCCAGGTGTGGCCGTCCGTCCTTCTTGCCGGATACCCGGTCCTCGTAGAGATCCCCTGCAGGGACGCCGGCAGCCAGGAGTGCGTCTCGTTGTAGATCAGTGCTCTGCGAACCATCAGCTTTTGACACGCGCATGCATCCGACGTGCATGCTCGACCCCTGTCATCTAAACGTTCGATTACGTGACATCACGTCCGTATCGCCCAGAAACCCGAAATTCGTCACATAATCCGTCACATATTTCGACGTGTTGCAAAGGATCAGCGCGCAAGCCAAATTGACGAGAATTACTAATGTCCTGCAGATGCTGAAACCGAGGCCTGTGAGTCTCAATGGTCAAGGGCGTTGTTTCGGAAGTTATTTGTGACCGATTTCTGAGTCATCAACCGGCTTGACACACCCCATTTGGGTCACATAGATTTTCTGCGTTGCTCTAGGCCCTGTCAGCGGATTCACTCACCACATCCAGGGAGTGCCTTGTCTACACTCGTCATTCGAGCGTCCGGGACCGCACCATGGCCACCGCCGAGACGGAGCCGCGTCCCCCCGTGACGGTGCCGGCGACCATTTGCTTCTCGAACAAGTAGCCGCCGGTGACGCACTCGCCTTCGGCTCCTTGTATGACGCCTCCGTCACCGAAACCTATGCAATCTGCATGTACAAGTTTGCAATGCCGTCGTCGGCCGACACAGCCATGGTCAAAATATGGATCTTCCTATGGAGCCACGCCGCCGCACTCAACGAACTGGCGGGTATAACAAAATTCATCGTGCTGTGTCCACTGCCTGGGCCGTCACCTCGCAGCGCCGCAGAAGCCTCCGTCAGCTGATTACCCGTGAGATCCGCTAGGTGTTGTTCCCATACAGGTTGTGAGCGTGGCGTGAGCTAAAAAGGTGAGGACCTCCGGTATCGATTGGGTTACCACACTCAACACGATGCAACGGAGGCC
>NZ_SOFV01000028.1:0-71710 GCF_004402465.1 Cryobacterium sp. TMT2-14
GACTGGATCCATAGCTACAATCACCACAGACCCCATACAGGCATCGGCGGCAAATCACCCATCAACCGTGCTCACAACGTCAGTGGGAACAACAGCTAGAGCACTGCTGAGGCCGAAGGACAGATGTACGGCACGCTCGAAGTGTGACCAGAAACGAACCTAAAACCCCCTTAGCGTAACCAGAATTGGCCCGTACTCTTCCGTGTCAGCGCGTAAACTAAATGCATGAAAACCGCGGAAATCCGCGGGATTCTGCCCCCAGTGTGCGTGGACGAAAAGGTCGAGACGACTATCAGTTGTTCTTGGTTCGAGTCCAGGTACCCCAGCAGTAATAGGTGCAGGATTTCGCGGCGATATCACCCATCGCCCATCCTCTCCCCTTGGCCCGGGCCCGCTCCGGTGTTTAGAACCACTATCACAAGCTCCATGCGGGGCTGCAGCGGCGTTTCGCCGCCCGGGTTGATTCGCTTTCGTCACGACGCAACCGGACTGACACTCGACGCCGTTCGGCGTTCAGCCCGCAGCGCCAAGGTGCACACTGCGATGTCTTTCCCGGCTTGTCGGGATGCGGTGGACAATCTGATTTTCAGACGATGACTCGATCAGTTGACGGATGGTTTGCTGCGCCGCTGGTGCCAGGAATCGACGCATAACGACCGTCGGCATGCGCTTTTCGGATCGGTATGAGCCTGGCCAGCGCGTTTCATCAAACCTTCACATGCTCGGGGGCTGGAGCTTCATGCGCGGTCTGCATGCTGGTGTGTAGACACCAACTTGGTGGCTGAACGCGAAAGGTGTTGAGACTGATGAAATTCAATCGGAAGAACGTGACCGCTGGTGTTGCGGGACTCGGGCTTGTCGGAGCGCTTGTCACGGGCGGTGTTGCCGCGGCGCAGGCATCTACCGGTGATGGGGCTATTTCCCAGCCACCATCGACGACCTCGTCGTCAGTTGGCGAGCACCGGTCAGGCCACTTGGCCGGCATGGCATTCGGGCAGAGTTCGCCCATGGTCGCGATCGCGAGCTACCTCGGCTTGAGTCGGACGGAGCTGCAGGACCGGGTCCAGTCGGGTGGGTCCCTCGCGGATGTCGCTGAAGCCCAGGGAAAATCGGTTTCTGGGCTCAAAGACGTAATTCTCTCGCAGCAGAGGACCACTCTCGACTCCAACAGCACTCTGTCATCTGATGACAGGGAGGCAGCCGTAGAACAGATGAGGAGCCGCATTGACCCGATGCTGAACGCGACCCACACCCCAGGTGAGGGGATGGGCATGGGTTCGGGAGTCGGTATGCACTCGGGCGCAGGGATGGGCGTAGGGATGGGCTTGGGAATGGCGCGGACCTGACCGTCTCCTGAACAGGCGGAGCGGTCCACGGGCTGCCTGGATGTACGAAAATAAACACAAACTGAAGGAGCAGAAGAAATGATGTGGGGAAACGGATACAACATGACGTGGGGATGGCCGGTAGGGCTGCTCATGCTCGTCGCAGTCATCCTCCTTGTTGTCTGGGTTGTGCGGGCTTTTGCTGACGGAACTGAACGCGGAGGGTTCCGCGGGACTACTCCGCTGAGCCGCGGACAAGGCGAGCGCAGTCCAGCGCGTCAAATACTCAATGATCGCTTCGCGAAGGGTGAATTGAATGAAACGGAATACCGAGAACGGTTGCAGGTGCTCGAGAGGTAAGGCCTGAGTTGGTCCTCCCTCGCCGAGTCCCTGGGGCGCAGTGCAGAGTCCGTGCCGCCGGACGGCGATAATCAGAAGAAAAGGGGTGAGCGATGCAGAAGGTCCTGGTTGTCGACGACGAGGCGCAGATCAGGACGGTCCTGCGCGGCTACCTGGAAGCGGAAGGTTATGACGTAGCGGAGGCCGCGGACGGCGCCGAGGCGCTTGCGGTACTCCATAAGGACCCTCCCGCTCTCGTGCTGCTGGATGTAATGCTGCCGGGGATCGACGGGCTGGAGGTTCTCCGGCAGTTGCGAGGCTTCAGCGACGCGTACGTGATCCTCGTCACGGCCAGGGCGGAGGAGGTCGACAAGCTCGTGGGGCTCGGTGTGGGTGCGGATGACTATGTGACCAAGCCATTCAGCCCGCGCGAGGTGACGGCTCGAGTGAAGGCAATGCTCCGTCGTGACAATCGGGATGAGCGAACCGACAGAGACGCCCTGCTTCGCTTCGATGGATTGTCCATCAAACCCGCCCACCGAGAGGTTGAGGCGAATGGAGTCTCCGTGGGGTTGTCGAGCCTGGAGTTTGATCTTCTCACCGCACTCGCAACCGAGCCCGGGCGGGTGTTTTCCCGGGCACAACTGCTTAAAAAAGTCTGGGGCTACGATTTCTACGGCGACGAACGGGTCGTCGATGTTCACATCCGCAGTTTGCGCGCACGACTCGGCGACGATGCCGGCGATCCACACCTGATCGCCACGGTGCGGGGCGTGGGCTACAAGTTTGTGGCCGGGCCCAGATGAAGATGCGCCTCTCGCTGCGCCTGTTCATCTCCTATGCCGCTATTGCCGTGGTCGGCGGCATGGTGGCTTATCTGACGATCTCGCTGCTCGCTCCTCGACTGTTCGAAGACCGGCTGGGGATGATGATGGACAGTGAGGGCACCGGAATGTCGATGGGGGCCATGGACGCGACCAGCGTGCGCTCCGCCTTCCTATCCGCGCTCACGACCTCGCTGATCGTCGGGGTACTGGCCAGCGTCATCGCCGCAGGTTTCGTCGCCGCGGCAGTCACGGGGCGCCTACTTCGCCCCCTCAACGCTGTGCGGGCCGCGACCAAACTGATCGCTGCCGGAAAATACGGAGGCAGGGTCCCCGTCCCCTCCGAGCCGGAACTCGCAGCGCTGGCCACAGACGTCAACACGCTGGCCCAGGCCCTGGCCGATACCGAGTCACGGCGAACCCGGCTGCTCGGGGAGGTTGCGCATGAAATGCGAACCCCACTGACCGTTCTGGACGGCTACGTCGAGGGGCTGATCGATGGCGTGTTCACCGCCAGCCCCGACACATTCGCCTCCCTCAGCGAGGAACTGCGCCGCCTGCATCGCCTCTCCGATGACCTGTCCAGCCTGTCGCGCGCTCAAGAACAGCGGCTCGACCTGCATCCAGTCGATGCCGACCTGGCCGATCTTGCTCGCCGCACGGCCAACCGGCTCGCTCCGCAATTCGAAGATTCGGGCGTGACGTTGACACTCAACGTCGCCACGCCGCTGCCCGTGCACGTGGACCCGGACCGGATCACCCAGGTTCTGACCAACCTTTTCGGCAACGCCCTGCTCGCCACCCCGGCGGGCGGTGCGGTCACCATCACGACGCACGGCGCCGACGGCCGTGGTGAGGTCGTCGTGATCGACACGGGAGTGGGCCTGGCCGAGGAGGACACAGACCGTGTTTTCGAGCGGTTCTACCGTGTGCCCGGACAGGCCCGCCGCTCCGCCGGATCAGGGATCGGTCTCACGATCGCCCGGGAAATAGCGCGTGCGCACGGCGGGGACGTGACGGCCTCGTCGGGAGGGACAGGGCAGGGAGCCAGATTCGCGGTCGTGGTACCCCTGCGGGCCGGCGCCAGATCAGGCTGAAACTCCGACGTCATTCCCTGCTCCGTCAGCCGATGTGGTGGCCGTCGTGCTCTCGGGCTGTCGCGGGAGGCGCAGCCGCTTGAGCAGCAGCGCGTTGACCGCGACGATGACGCTGGAGCCGGACATGGAGATGGCGGCGATTTCCGGACTGAGCCGGATGCCGAACGTCGGAAAGAAAACGCCGGCGGCAATGGGGAGCGCGATCGCGTTGTAGCCGACCGCCCAGCCGAGGTTTTGGCGCATTTTGCGCACGGTGCCTTTCCCGATGCGCAGGGCGATGGGGACGTCGAGGGGGTCTGACCGCATCAGGACTACGTCCGCCGTGTCGATGGCGACGTCCGTCCCCGCCCCGATGGCGATGCCCAGGTCCGCCTGTGCCAAGGCCGGAGCGTCGTTGACTCCGTCGCCGACCATCGCGACTCGCTTGCCGGACGCCTGCAGCTCCTTGATTTTTGCGGCCTTGTCTTCCGGGAGCACCTCGGCGATCACAACATCGATCTGGAGCATGGATGCGATCCGCTGCGCGGTCGCCTCATTGTCGCCGGTGAGCATGACGACCTCGATTCCCGCTTCGTGAAGAGCGACAACGGCGGCCGCCGCGGTCTCTCGAACGGCGTCAGCCAAGGCGATGACCCCAGCGGCCTTCCCGTCGACGGCGACGAGGACCGCCGTCCGTCCGGTGGCGGCCAACGTCTGACGCTGGGCGGACACCGGATCAATATCGATGCCCTGGGCGACCATGAGTTTGCGGTTGCCGACGAACACCTGGCGTCCTGCGACTGTTGCGCCGGCACCATGTCCCGGAACATTGCGGAACGCAGTTGCTTCCAACGCAGTCGCGCCGCGCCCGACGGCGTAACTGACGACGGCTGCGGCGAGCGGATGCTCGGACTCCCGTTCCACTGCAGCGACAAGGGCCAACAACTCGACCTCATCCATCCCAACAGCAATGAAGTCCGTCACCTCTGGTTCGCCCCGGGTCAGAGTTCCCGTCTTGTCCAGGACGACCGTGTCGATTCGAGCCGAAGTCTCCAACGCGGTCGCAGTTTTAAAGAGGACACCGCGTTTGGCGCCCAGACCGGTGCCGACCATGATGGCGGTCGGTGTCGCCAGGCCCAACGCATCCGGGCAGGTGATGACGACGACGGTGATCGCAAAGAGGATCGCGGTAGGAAGGCTCGCGCCGGCCAAGAGCCACGCACCCAGGGTGGCGCTGCCGCCAATGAGGGCTACGAGCACAAGCCAGAACGCCGCACGGTCGGCCAGACGTTGTCCGGGGGCCTTGGAGTTCTGTGCTTCCTGAACCAGGGCCACGATCTGCGCGAGCGCGGTATCGGCGCCGACCTTGGTCGCCCGCACGCGAAGGGTTCCGGTGGTGTTCACTGTGGCGCCGATCACGTTGGATCCGATGCTCTTGGCGACGGGAAGGCTCTCCCCGGTGACCATGGATTCGTCGATGTCGGACTCGCCGTCCTCCACAACCCCGTCGGTTGGAATCTTCCCACCGGGCCGCACCAGGAGCAGGTCGCCGGGGACAACCTCCGCGGTCGGGACCTCAACCGGTTCCCCGTCGCGGATGACGAATGCCATCGACGGGGCCAACTCGAGCAGCGTGCGGATGGCGTCGTTTGCGCCGCCCCTGGCCCGCATTTCAAACCAGTGGCCCAGGAGGACGAAGCTGGTCAGAACGGTCGCAGCCTCGTAGAAAACTTCCCCACCACCGGTGAGGGTGACAGACAGGCTATAGAGCCAGCCCGCTCCGACACCGACGGCTACCAGAACCATCATGTCCAGGGTTCGAGCCCGCAGCGCCCGGAAGGCCCCATCGAAAAAGATCCAAGCCGAATAGAAAATGACCGGCAGAGACAGGATCAACGCGAAAACGTCATCCCGCAGCCCGAACGGGGCAGGAACCGCGAAACCGAAAACGTCGCGGCCGATCGGCGACCACAGGGTGATCGGAACCGACAGGATCGCCGCCACCATGAACCGGTTGCGCATGTCCCGGATCATGCCGGCCATGGACATGTCGCCGTGCGCGCCACCATGCCCCATGGTCTCCTGCATGGTTCGAGGCGGTTGTCCGGTCTTCATTTCATGTTCGGTGTGGTCGGTGACGGATGACGCCACCGGATCGCAGATGTGATCGGGCACGGAGCGTCCAGCGCAGTGGTAACCGCATTCCCGGACCCATGCCGCCAGATCAGTGACGGAGGTCTGCCTGGGATCGAAGGTCACGCTCGCGGTTTGCGCTACCGGATTCGCATCAACGCTCAACACGCCGGGGCGGCGGGCGAGCACCGACTCGACGATCGCTCGCGAGGATGCCCATTGAACGCCCTGCACTTCGAGGACAGTAGTTTCGGCTTCCTGAGTCATGTGAATCTTCCATTCTGAAGAATCGGCCTCACAGCGACAATCTCCGTGTCGAACACTCTCAGCCTATACCCATGGGGGGTATACGATCGGGGCGATCCACCTCGTCGGCGGGAGGCTGTCGTAGGGCCTCTGGGTCGTTAATCAGGCAACGCTACTAGGATAGATAGTATTCCGGAATGCTTCTACCGGCTCACGGCTCACTTGTCGTTCGCTGCTCGCCGTGACGGCTTGAGGCGCACTGAACGACTACCCCTTCCGGGAGGATGCACCGCCTGAAAAGGGGGAGTGGTGCACGCCGTTTGATTGTCCAAAATACCCCAAGGGGTATGCTTGCGGCAGTGTCTATTCTCGAAATATGAGTCGAAGGAGTCGGATCATGATGTGGGGCTATGGAGGAAGTATGGGGCTGTACTGGCTCTTCGGGCTGCTGACAATTGTCGGTATCTCGTTGCTGGTCGTGCTCATGGTTCGGCTGTTTTCTGGCGATCGTAGTGTCGGGCGGAAACAGGGGGGAGAGGTTGGGCTAGGCCGCGCGCGCCAGATACTGGATGAACGTTTCGCCAGGGGTGAGCTGACCGCAGAGCAGTACCGCGAACAGCGCGCAGTCTTGGGCGAGGATAAGCGGTGAAGCCTCTCAGCCGTCGAAGCGCTCTCACGCTCGGTGGCCTCGGGCTGGCGAGCACGGTTGCCGGGGGAGCGGGACTTCTCTGGAGCCAGCAGACAGCATCGCCTTCGGCCACCAGCTCAGGCTTTGGGGCGCCCTCCGGGGATCCACTGGTTCAGCCGCCCGAGCTGCGTAGCGCCGATGGCCGCCTCAAGGTACGCCTGGATGCTGCACCGGGGGACGTGAAGATTTCCGGTCGCGGTGCCACCGTGCTGAGCTATAACGGGGGCGTGCCGGGGCCTACCCTACGCGTTCAGGCGGGCGACACGCTCAATGTGAGCCTGCACAACGGCCTCAACGATCCGAGCAACCTGCACGTGCACGGATTGCATGTTTCTCCGTCGGACAACGGCGACAACATGTTCGTGACCGTGAAGGCCGGAGAGTCATTCGACTACGAATATCAGCTGCCGCCTGATCACCCGCCGGGAGTGTACTGGTATCACCCGCACCACCACGGGTTCGTCGCCGATCAGGTCTTCGGCGGCCTTTACGGGGCCATCATTGTCGAGGACCCCACTCCCATCAGGGCAACGCGAGAGCGCGTGCTCGTCATCTCAGACATCACACTGGACAGCCTGGGCCGCATCCCTCCCGTCACGCCGTCGGAACAGATGGCGGGACGGGAAGGACAACTCGTTCTGGTCAACGGGCAGGTGAATCCGGTGATGACCGCCCGTCCGGGGGAACGCGAACGTTGGCGCATCGTCAACGCCTGTGTGTCCCGGTACCTGCGGCTGCGTCTCGACGGGCAGGAACTACAACTCCTCGGCATCGACTCGGGACGGTTCCAGACCCCCGGCGACGTCGATGAGGTAGTGCTGTTACCCGGCAACCGAGCGGACCTCCTGGTTACCGCTGTCTCAGGGACATCCATCTTCCAGACCCTGCCCTACGACCGCGGCGGCCCGAACGGAATGATGGGCGGGATGATGGGCGGCGGCGCTGGACCAAGCGGGCAGGCCGCTCAGAGCAACCCTCGCGGCTTTTCAGTGGCGACACTAACGGTGTCCGGTGATGCGATGACCGCCCTGTCCGCAGTCCCCGAGCAGGCCGTGCCCCCAGATCTTCGTTCGCGGCCCGTGACGGCGCGTCGCGAGCTCACGTTCGGGATGGGAATGGGCGGGATGAGGGGCGGCTCGATGATGAGTTTCACCATTAATAAAGAGGTGTTCGATGCGGACAGAACAGACACCACGGTTCAGGCCGACAGCATCGAAGAATGGACCCTGACAAACACCAGCCAGATGGACCACCCCCTGCACCTGCACGTTTGGCCAATGCAGCTCGTTGAGGAAAATGGCAGGGCGGTCGAGTTGGTGGTTCGGCAAGACGTTGTCAATGTTCCGGCAGGGGGACGAGTGAAGGTCCGCATCGCCTTCGACGACTTCGCCGGACGGACTGTCTATCACTGCCACATCCTCGATCACGAGGACAACGGGATGATGGGCGTCATTGAAGCAAAGTAACAACGACTCCTGACAGGGGCTTTCCTGTGTGACCGCGGTTCACTGCGACGGGAGCCAACTTCGGCTACTACTATGAAAGATAGTAGACAAAGAAGGAGGCGCTCATGCGCTCACGAATCTGGATCATCTCCCTGGCCGCTGGAGCGTTGCTTGCAGCAGGCACCGTCGCTCCGGCCTACGCGGCCGAGGGCAGCAGCCCTCCGGCCCCGGCGGGTCAGGCCGAGGATAGCGCCCGCGGACACATGGCCGCGATGCACAGAGCACCTGGCCTGGTGAAAATGCACGAACAGATGATGGCCGGGATGTCCGACACGGCTGACATGACGGCCGGTGCACCCGGCATGGCGAAAATGCACGAGCAGATGATGGCCCATCACCCGGCTGGCGACGCTTCGTCGGAGGCTGGCAATAAAAGCCTGGAGGCGTCACGGTGAGTACGGCGCTCTATGGTCTGGCCCTCCTGGCCTGCCCAGCGGCTATGGGCTTGATGATGTGGTTCATGATGCGAGGGAAGACGACAGCTGATGCGCCGAAGTCGCTGTCGGCGGCCGATGAAATGGAGTTGACCACACTGCGCGCGGAGGTGGACATGCTGCATCTGCCGAATTGAGGTTCTTATTCAGCCTCAACACCTGTTCGATGGCCGTCAGTGCGGTTGCAGTGTGAGATCCGGGCTTCCGGGGGAATGCGCAGCGTCGATCACATCGTCAAGGACTGCTCGTCCTCCGGGCACGGGTCCATTGTTCCCGCTGCGGATGCGGGGGCGATGGCGAGGAACAAGGGCAATGCGATCAACAATCCCATAGCCAAAGCAGCGACGGTTGTCTTCCCGGCGCCGAGGGGCCGAGTCGGTGAAATAAGTCTCCTGACTCGGCTGGGAGCTGATTCTCCGCCAGCACCGAGGGCCGCCGCGGGGGTCAGCCCGTGTTCAGCCAAGCGCACCAAGGCGGTGGCGACTGTGGTCCGGTCACTATGACGGGCCGCACTGTCATCGGCGAGCATCTCGACGAGCCGGCCCAGTTCTCTGCGTGCGGTTCGAAATGCTGGGACACGGGGGAATGCATGCTGTAGCGCGTCGGCCGCCGCGAGGATGAGGTCGTGACGTCCCCGCAGGTGGGCCCGTTCGTGGGCCAGAACGGCGAGGAGCTGATTGTGATCCAACGCCGACAGGGCGGCACTGGTCAAGACGACCTGACGGACCCTGCCTGGTAGGCAGTACGCGGCGGCGGCCGGATGGTCGACGACGAGAGCGTCGTATCGGAGGTGGGGTTGCGCAATGAGGGCCAGGGCGTCCAGTTGTACTTTCCTGTTACGGGCTGCGATTGCCCGGTCCACGGCCAGGCAATAGGCGACCCGGACGAGGATGGCACTTGCGGCGGCAGCGCCGGTGGCGCTGACCACGGCACCGCCTGGCGTGGAGTATTGCGCGAGGAGGGCCATCGCGCAGGTACGGATCCAGTCGGCGAGGTTGATGGTCCAGGGAATCGCGGGGATGGCCAGGCTCGAACCGGCAAGCAGCACCGCCAAAACAATTGAGACGCTCAGCGTTTGCCACGCAGTGATCCCGATCCGGGGAGACCGCTCGAGCCACGACATCCGGCGCAATAGGGTCGGCCCCAGGACGGCCAGAATCACGGCGAGGACCGCCAAAACGGCTGGAGCAATCATGGCGCGGTGCTTGTGCGACCCTGAAGGTGCTCGTCAAGGGCAAGACGGAGGCTGGCGACTTCCTCTGGCGGAATATGGTCGAGGAAGTGCAAAAATGTCACCGAAGTGTCAGCTCCTCCGGCAAGGACTTCCCCCATGAACGCGGCAGTGTGCTGCTCACGAGTCTGCGCAGGTCGGTAAAGATACGCACGGCCGTCCTTCTCCCGAGTCAGAAAGCCTTTGCGGCGCAGGTTGTCCATAACTGTCATTACCGTTGTGTAGGCGAGTGTGCGCTCGCGTTGGAGATCCTCCAGCACCTCGCGAACGGCGACCGGGCGCCCCCAGGACCAGATGCGATCCATGACGTGCTGTTCCAGCGTGCCGAGTGGGCGCACCATGGGTTGTTCCCTTCTACGCTCTAATGGAAACGAAAACCCCTAATCAACTACCTTCCATAGTAACGTACGGTCCCTGCTGCGCCCGCGGGATCCCGTGCCGATCAGCCCTGGACGCCACCAGAGCAGGGTGCGCCGGGTTCGGGTGTCTGTGGGCCCTGTAGGTAGGTCTGCAGGAACAACTGCAGGCGGGGGTCATCCACGTTGTCCAGTTGCAGTTGTTTTCCCCAGGCGCTGGCGACAATCGGGGCGGGGAGGTCAGGATACGGGCTCAAGAGTTCGTATGGGTTCGACTCGGCATCAGCCGTCAGAGTGTCGATCTGCTCTTGCGGCAGATCGGATCGGTAGGTGACCCACACCGCGCCATGCTCGAGCGAGTGCACGGCCCGCCAGGTGTCTACCGGCTTCGTGTACACGCCGCAGTTTGTCAGCTCGGCCGAATGATCTCCGCCGACGGGGGGAAGCGTCGGAAACGCAACCTCGTTGACCACGTGGTCGCGGCTCAATCCATCAGAACTCTCCACGCCACTGATTGGCTTGTCTGCTGCCGATCTCGCCGCGTCCTGGTCTTTCTGGTTGACGATGAAGATGGAGACAACGGTCGCCACGAGGGTGATTGCGACGACGGTGCCCAAGCCGTAGATCCAGAAGCTCCGACGCCGCTCGCCCCGCTTCAGCTGTGCTCGTGCGGCCGCAACGATCGCCTGCCGATGTGCTCTGTCCTCTGTGTTCGGGTGTTCCATTTGGACGGTCCTCTCTATTGCTGATGTGCATTGTGGTGTACGGCAACGTTCTGTGAGCTGCCGTTCGAGCCCGGCTGCCCCTGGGCGGCTACGTCGGGGCGGGACAGCTGGAGCCGCAGCTTCTTCTCCGATAGCCTCCCGTAGCTGAACATGACGTCGTCGATCAGGATGCCGGGGGCAAAGATGATGCCGTTCCGAGCGGCCAGAGCCCGGCCTTCATCGGTGTCCAGGCCGATCGCCTCGACCTGAAAAGAGTAGTCCGCGGAGAGTCGGGACACTACCAGCTTGGCTTGATCGCAGGCGTGGCACGAGGCTTGCGTCAGTACGATGATTCGCATCAGGCGTCGGTCCGGACAGCCTGCATCTGGGTGAGTATCTCGTCTACCGGCACGTACATGGTGTAGTTCGGCGGGCCACCGTAGTCGGCGCGCCACTCAATTTCCCCCGTCGGCCCAACCAGGATGAAGCTGCGTCCGTTGCGGGATTCACCCATCATTCCTCACTTGTTGGTCTGGTAAGTCAGGGAGACATCCAGACGGGTGTCGGCCAAAGCGACCGCCGTCAGCTTGTCGTCGGCCATTTTCTGGGCGATCAGGTTCACCGGCCCGCTGGTGATGGTGAGGAGCTGATCGACGCCGACAGACTGCAGCTCGGTCTGGGCGGCGTCCAGATCGCGGATTTGGTCCCAGCACGGCTGGCACCCGATCCCCTCATGAAAAAAGAGCAGAACGGACTCGCCACGGTAGTCGCTGAGATTGACCGTCCCCCCAGCCGTGGAAGCGAGAGAAAAGTCGGGGGCTTCCGCGCCCGGGCCGGGAGCACCCACGGCGTAACTGACGGAGGTGGTGTTTTCCACAGCCGTGGGGGTCCCGTTCCAAGTGCTTTCCATGACCACCAGGATGGCTGCCGCAACCGCCATGATGCTCACGACCATCGTTGCCCGGCGCAACCCGGTGCTCCTGGCGCGTGACTGCAGGCGTATGCCCGGACGGCCTTTCTCCCGTGATGCCATTACTGTGACTTTTCTGTCTGGGCGCGCGTATGCGCCTGGTCGGGTCGGTTGCCGGAGGCGGTCGGCGTGGCTGCGTGCTTTCGGCTGCGGAGCGCCGTCCAGACCAAAGCGCCGAGAGCGGAGAAGACGGTGAGCGTCGAGATCCACCCTGGAATGAAGGCCAGGAACTGCTGGATGACGGCGGCCCAGTGCCCCAGTGCTGCGGCAAGTTCAACCTGCCACCCATCCGGTGCCATGCCCGGTCCCTGCACCGCGAGGACGACGGTGAGCACGCCAATGGCGATCATCAACCCGCTTGAGAGCACTGTTCCCACGGACAACCGCCACCGGGCCCGGGGCCCGATCGGAAGGGTCGTGGCCGCGAGCAGGCGACTTGCTCCCCAGTTTTTCTGTCCCACACCGACGCCAAGGCGCACAGGGGAGCGACCATCCCGAATACGTAGGCGACGCCCACTGCGGCGGCGGCCGGGAAAGACGAAGCGGCACCGGAGAGCGCCGCCACATCGGCGAGGACTGGGGCGCAGCACGCGCTGGCGGCACCGGAGAACACTCCGAGTCCGTACACCGAGCCGATGCTCGTTCCGCCGCCGCGCCCGGAGGGCATCGGTAGCATCATTTTCCAGCCCCCAGGGTGGCAACGCCCACTGCCACCATCGCGAGACCAGGCGGCCGTCGATCATGTGCTCGATGATGGCGCACACGCCGAGTCCGCTGGCGTCGGTTGCCGAGACGTCCTTCACGATGCCGTCCGCGACTGCCTGGATGGGAGTGTTCACGCCGGGATTCATGTCCAGGCCCTTGTTGAAGCTCGAGCAGCCGTCGCAGGACGGCACGCGCGGACCGCAGTCCGTCGTGATGAAGACCCCGACTGTGAACGGCCGCTGAACTGGCGAAGTCACGTCCTTGACATAGCTGCCCGACCTTTGGTTATAGGCGCCTGGCTACGGCTTCTGCACTCGTCCCACGGTGAAAACGTCGTGCAGGACGCTGACGGTGTCTGCTTCGTTGATGGGCACGACCTGGGGCGCGTCAGCGGCCAGTTGGCTCTGTGGATTCGCCGCGGCCGGGCCGGGTTTTGCGAGCGAGACACTGACGGCGAAAAGCGCGACGAAGGCCATCGCCACGACGCCGAACAATCGCCGCCGCACTGGTGGCGGAGCCGGTCGGTCGGACTGTTGTCGGCGCGATTTGTGTACCAGCCTGCGGGGCTGCCGATGACGCTGGTGTTTTTCTGCCGCCCGCAGACGGCGACGGGTCTCGATAGGCTTTACCGCCGGGAAAGGTGAGGGGTCCTACGGGGTGGAGAGGATGTCCTTCATGACATCGATCTCATCGGTCTGGCTCGTGACGATGTTCGACGCCATGGCCTTGGCGTCCTCGTTTCGACCTTCATCCAGTTCCAGCTCCGCCATCATGATCGCGCCCTGATGGTGGACGATCATCTGTTCCAGGTATAGCTCGCCGGCCTGCGGGCCCGACGCATTTTCGAGGGCCATCATGTCGTCGTCGGACATCATTCCGTCGGAACCGTCACCCATCCCCGACATCCCATCCATGCCGCCGGTGCTGGTCTCATCGGTGCCCCACTCGGCGAGCCAGTCTCTGAGTTGCTCTATTTCCGGTTCTTGGGCGGCTTTGATCTGCGTGGCGAGGTCGGTGATGCGCACGTCGACCTCGTCCTTGGCGAGGATTTCCTCGCTCATCTCGACGGCTTGCTCGTGGTGGGGGATCATCATCTGTGCGAAAGTCACATCAGCCGACCCGAAAGAAGCGGACGCAGTGGGGGTGCTGGATGACCCGGACGAACTGTCGGGGGTTGTCCCGTTGGTGCAGGCGCTGAGCGTGAGCACGGCGGCAAGGGCCGCCCCCGTCAGAAGGTACTTACGTGATTTGAGCATTGTTTTTCCATTCATTAGTCAGACTTGAGAAACCGAGGCGCCGGCGGGCGCGAGGAAGCCACGCGTCCATGAGGGCGCGTCGGCGGCGGTTCGGTCTAAATGCGACTGATGGAAAGAATGGTCAGATTCGGCCTGTGAATATCCAGGACGAGGCGGTGAGAGAGCCGAGCGATGTGCCCGCCCGCGTCGAACAGTCTGCGGTACGTTGACGGTAACCGAGCCAGCAGGATCAGCGAAGCGAGCACCAGCAGGATGGTGCAGGTCATCGCGAGGATCGCACAGTCCAACATGCAATCGGAACAATCCACGACTCCGAGACCGGTGTGTGCGATGACGGAAACCGCCGAGACAGCGCCCGCCGTGACAACGGGGGAGACACCGACCTGCGCGGTGGGGTCAGATGCAACCGCGGTCCCACCCGTCTCGTGACTGGCATGCGTGGAGTTCATGGCCAGCACACCGAACAGGAGTCCGGCCATGGCGACCAACGCCACCAAACCAGACAGGAGGACAGGCCTCGTGCGGGGAACCACGTGTGCTGTGCTATCCAGCTTCATGTCGCCTCCGGTCCCGTTCCTGTCGCGGTTGGTTCCCGCGCATACCCCTCCACAGTATCGACTTTCACACTGCTCGACCTGTGAATGCGATCTCGCAGGTCACTTGATGGTGGCAGGACGTGCGGTGAGCGTTCCGGTAGGTATCGGGGCACCCGCCACGTTGAGTCCGCGAAAGCCGCGCAGCCGGAGGCTGTTGCTCACCACGAAAACAGATGACAGTGCCATGGCCGCGCCGGCGATCAACGGGTTGAGCAAGCCCAGCATAGCCAGCGGGATCGCCGCCACGTTGTAGGCGAAGGCCCAGAACAAGTTGGCCTTGATGGTCGACAGGGTGCGCCGGGAGAGTCGGATCGCATCAGCTGCTGCGATGAGGTCGCTTCTGACCAGGGTCAGATCGCTGGCCTCGATGGCGACATCCGTTCCCGTTCCCATCGCAATGCCCAGGTCCGCGGTGGCCAGTGCCACAGCGTCGTTCACGCCGTCGCCGACCATGGCAACCACGCGACCCTCGCTCTGCAGCTCCCGGATGATCTGCGCTTTCTCGGCCGGCAGCACACCGGCACGAACGTCGCTGATACCGACCTCAGCCGCAACGAAGGCCGCGACGGCCTCGTTGTCGCCGGTGAGGAGCACCGGCTGCAGACCCAGGCGACGGAACTCCGCGATCGCGGCAGCGCTGGTGTCTTTGACGACGTCAGAGACGGCGAGGATACCCCTGGCCTGGCCGTCCCAGGCGACGGCGACCGCGGTTCGACCCTGTGCCTCGAAGGCGGCCAGCACCGTCTCGAGCTCTGACGGAAGCGGGATAGTCCACTGTTCCGTCAGCCAGCGCGGACGTCCCACGAGAACGACCCGACCGCCGACCAGGGCTTGAACGCCGAGACCGTCCGTCGACGCGAAGGACTCGGGTGACGGTAGTTCGCCGGCGCGTTCCCGGGCACCAGACACAATCGCCTGGGCGATGGGATGTTCGGAACCCGTTTCCGCGGCTCCGGCGAGGTGAAGCAGGAGCTGCTCGTCTCCACCAGCGACGGGAACGGCGGCCACGAGCGTCATCCGGCCGGTCGTGACCGTGCCGGTCTTGTCGAGCACGATGGTGTCTACCCGGTGGGTTGATTCGAGAATCTGGGGTCCCTTGATCAGGATGCCCAACTGCGCACCACGCCCGGTGCCCACGAGCAGAGCGGTCGGGGTCGCCAAGCCGAGCGCGCACGGGCACGCGATGATGAGCGTTGCCACGGCCGCGGTGAATGCGACGACGGTCCCTGCTCCGAGCAGCAGCCAGACCACAAGGGTGGCCAGCGACAACCCGATCACGATCGGGACGAAGATCGCTGAGACCCGGTCGGCGAGGCGCTGTACCTCGGCCTTACCGGTCTGCGCCTGTTCGACCAAGCGGCCTAGCTGGGCGAGCTGCGTGTCCGCGCCAACGCGGGTGGCCCGCACGACCAGGCGACCACCCGAGTTCAAGGTGGCGCCGACCACGGCTGCGCCGGGCCCGACCTCGACCGGAACGGACTCGCCGGTGAGCATGCTGACGTCGATCGCCGAGTTACCTTCTACAACGGTTCCATCCGTGGCGATCTTCTCGCCGGGACGGACGACGAACTGGTCGCCGACGACCAGCGACGCGGTGGGGACGGTGGTCTCGACACCATCCCGCAGAAGGGTCGTCTCTTTCGCCCCGAGTTCGAGCAGCGCCTTCAGCGCGGCACCAGACTGTTTCTTCGCACGGGCCTCGAAGTAACGGCCGGCCAGGATGAACACCGTGACGGCGGATGCGACCTCCAGGTAGATTTCATCGGCACCGCTTCCCGGGGTGGCGGTAAAGCTGAAGGCCATGGTCATGCCCGGGACTCCAGCCATCCCCAGGAAGAGAGCGTATAGCGACCAGCCGAGTGCGGCGAGCACTCCGATACTGATCAGGGTGTCCATAGTCGCAGCACCGAGGCGCAAATTCACCCAGGCAGCGCGATGGAACGGCCATGCTCCCCAGACGGCGACCGGGGCGGCAAGGGTGAGAGCCAGCCATTGCCAATTGGTGAATTGCAGCGGGGGGATCATCGAGAGCAGGAGCACGGGGGTGGCGAGCACGGCGGACAGGATCAGCCGCTGGCGCAGGCTGGCCACTTCGCGGTCTTGGTCCGTGGGCACATCGAGTGTCGGAGCCTCAGGCGGTTTCGGACGTGCGGCCGTGTATCCGGTCTCCTCAATCACCGCGATGGCATCCTCAACCGTCGTGCCGTCAGGGATGAGGACACTGGCCTTCTCGGTGGCGTAGTTCACCGATGCCTCGACCCCGGGCATCCGGTTGAGTTTTTTTTCAATTCGCGCCGCGCAGGAGGCGCAGGTCATGCCGCCGACGAGAAGGTCGACCTGCTCTCCACTCATCGTGTCGCCGTGACCAGTTCGTAGCCTGCCTCATCGATGGCGGCGGCCACAGCGGCGGGATCGAGGGGTCTGGAGCTGGAGACGGTGACCACGGAGACGCCGCCCGGAACAAGGTCAACGTCCACGGCTTCGGCTCCGGCGACCTGGCCCACTTCGGCCGTCACGCTCTTCACACAGTGAGAGCAGGTCATTCCCGATACCTGGAAAGTGGTGGTCATGCCGGTAGGTTCTGCGGTGCGCTCGGATTTGTGATCGTGCGACCCGCACGTGCACGAAGAGTCAGTAAGACCAAGGTCGTTCTTATTCGACGTCGACATAGTATTCGCGATTCCTTTCGTTCCCCGGCGATCGAAGCAACCGTCGGGACGTACTTCCAGGGGATACACCCACGGTATACCCCAGGGGGGTACCCGGTCAACATGAGATCGGTGCGCACAGTTGGTCACCCCGCCGCGTGTGAGGTATACCACCCGGGGGTATACTCGGAAAATTCAAAGTGCCACCACTCGCCGGCAGGCCACCAGGATCGCGCGGGGCAGACCAGATCGGATACACAAACCAATGAGTGATTTCAGCGACAAGAGCGCGATGACAACCCACGCTGGCCCGCACGGCTATATATCGAGCAAAGACGCGTATGTGAAGCGCCTCCGACGAATCGAAGGACAGGCCAGGGGATTGCAGGGAATGGTTGCAGATGAGCTGTACTGCATCGACATTCTGACGCAGATATCAGCTATGACCAGCGCTCTGCAGTCCGTGGCCTTGGGCTTACTCGAGGACCACATGAGCCACTGTGTTGTTGCCGCTGTCGCTGCCGGCGGTGAAGAAGGCGACGCCAAGATCAAGGAAGCTTCAATCGCAATCGCACGATTGGTCCGCTCCTAACCTCCCCCATGCGCACTGCGCCGCCAGCGCCTAAGTACCTGGTGCTTCATCGTCGACGAGTCGCCAGAAACCACGGGAAGCTCCAACTTTGTTTCCGGGGACGGTTCGACGGTTTGCGTTGAGAAGCTGATTCCATTTGGTGTGGATCCGACCGGGATACGTGCCACAACGGTGAGCGACTTCAGATCGAGGACGGCGACCGTGTCTGCGGCCATGTTGGTGACGTACGCGTGTCGGCTGGAGGGGTCAATGACGACGCCGTGGGCGCCGTCGCCCGTCTTCACGCTCTTCACAACCTTGAATGTATCGACACTCAGGATCGAGACTGTTGTGCATGGTTCGTCGTCGGTGCCCTGGTTGGCTACCAATAGGTACTTGTTGTCCGAGCTCACGAACGTCTGGATCGGCCCGGAGCCGACCGCGGTCTTTCCGATCAGCTTGCGGGTGGCCACGTCTACCTTGGCAACGGCATTTTCCCCGCTAAGCGAGGCGTACCCGAAGCGTCCGTCCGGTGAGAATGCCACTTGGGCGGGCGCCGCGCCGACCTCAATCTCTGCGACCTGTGAGTTAGTTGCGGTATCGACGACGCCCAGAATCGTTCCGCCGATGTTGGCGACGTAAATCCATTTTCCATCGGGGCTTGGCCGGAGCCCGTGTGGGCCTGTCCCGACGGGGATGGTGGCCACCGACTGCATCGTCGGGGCATTGACTGCCGTCACGGTGTCGTCAGCGTTATTGGTTGTGTAACTCGTCGTGAGATCCGGAGTGACGACAACGTGAGCAGGCATGGCGCCGGTGGCGACCATTCCCGTCACAGCCAACGTAGATGCGTCGAGCTTGATCGCCATAGACGTGGATCCACTGACGGCCCACACGGACTCCCCATCGGCTGTCGCCTGCACATTGTGTGGGCTCTTAAGACCGGTCAGGGTGGTTGCGACCTTGTTCGAGGCCGCGTCGATGGCTGTCAGGCTGGCGCCATCTTCGTTGGCGACCCAGACCGTTCCAGTCACGAGACCTCATGCATGGCTACCCGGGCCTCCGGGTCATCGGTTGTGGTCATCAGAATTGCCGTCGCGGCCGCCACGATGACCAGGGGGATCGCGCCCATGGCCACTGCACGTCTTCTGTTCATTGCATTCCCGTCACTCATGCCGTTGTCTCTTCGGACGGACCCTCAGCGAGACCATGATTTGTCGAATTGTATTATTTACGATAATACTGCTTTCTAAACAGGCCTGAGCAAAGACGCGCCTGCGCATCGGCTGCTGATGCGGTCGCGGCGACCGGCGGTCAGAGCACATGCTCTCCGATGCCGCTGGTCCCGCAGCCCATGGCACGGTTCAATGTGTTCGACGCGAGGTCTTCAGGTAGCTGCAGATCTCGTCAGGATCGCATCCTGTCCGGCGGAGGAAGCGAGCCTCGATCCTCGACATAGTGCAGCGTTTTCGCCGTCATCCCGGCCACATCAGCCGTTCCTCCTATGCGCACCCTGTGCTCCTGCCATGACCGGACTCGTGGTCCGGCTTGACCTTCCAGCCGTGAGGAAGGTCGAGACTTGAGGTCCGTGCACACCGCACTGCGCGGCGGCAGCGCGATTGCCGATTGGAAGCACTTGGAGGATTCATGTGTAAAACAACGCCGACCGACTTTGACTTGGCGATCATCGGTTCCGGTGGTGCAGCATTCGCGTCCGCGATCCTGGCGACCAGGCTTGACAAGCAAGTGGTTGTGGTCGAGCGTGCAACTATCGGAGGCACCCGCGTTAACCCGTGATGTATGCCGTCTAAGGCCTTGTTGGCGGCCGCCGAAGCTCGCCATGTTGCCTTGGATGCGAGGCGATTCCCCGGCATCGCAGCCTCTGCGGAGCCGGTGGATATGAAGAAGCTAATCGAGGGCAAGCGCGCTCTGGTCAACACGATGCGGGCCAGCAATTAGGGGGGACTTGATCGCCGAATACGATTGGGCCTTCCGTCACGGCGACGCAACGTTCACGGGAACTACGGAGGAGCCGCTACTGGAGATCACCTTGGACGACGGCAGCGTGGAAACCATGCGTTCGGACCAGTACCTCGTGGCCACCGGCTCCGCCCCGTGGGCACCACCCATTGAGGCGTTGTCCGAGGTGGGCTACCTGACCTCGGCGAACGCCATGGAGCTAGACGAAGTGCCCGAGTCATTGCTGGTCCGGGGGGCTACGTGGCCCTCGAACAAGCACAACTGTTCTCCCGGCTCGGCTGCGAGATGACCGTCCGGGTGCGCTCCCGGCTGGTGTCGCAGGAAGAATCCGAGGGCACCCGCGACGGGATCGCCGAGGTGACAAGCGCCACCGGCAAGGAGACAATCCGGACCAGCAAGCTCCTCGTGGCCACCGTACGTAGACCCGCCACCGCGGACCTGCACCTCGACAAGGTCGGCGTCACAGTCGGGACACGAGGGCAGATCGAAGTCTCAGGCATGTTGACTCACACGAAGCCGTAGTCCTTCAGCTATTGGCCTTCTGAAGCCGTGTTGACGCCGATGTCCACGACCGGACCGCCGCGAGCCCGGCGAGCCCGGCGAGCCCGGCGAGTACGGCGATAGCGGCCAGGACGAGGGCAGTCGGGGCAAGTCCGAGCGTTGCCCCGAGGATCCCGGCCAGCGGGTAGGTGATGATGAAGCAGGCGGTGGAGAGCGAAAACTGGACGGCGAAGACCGCTCGCCGGTTGGTGTCGTCGGAGTAGCGGCGGAGGAGCCGGGCCGACGGCGTGAGGATCAGTGCGGTCGCGGCGCCGAGAACGAACCAGACCGTGAGCACGCCGGGCCAGGCCGGCGCGGAGTCCTGAGCCAGGACCAGCAGCGCGACGGCGACGGGCCCGCTCGGGAGGATGGCGCATCTGGTCAGCATCACGCGTCGATCCGGATAGCGATCCAGCACCCGCGGCAGGTTGAGGGCGACGAGCATGGAGCCGAGTCCGTAGCAGGCGAGGGTGATCGCGAAATCGACCTGGGTTCGTTCGAGGCTGTTCTGCACGAGGATGACGGTGTTGACGATCACCATCGCGGTAGACGCGGCGACGACGAGGTTCATCGCGAGCAGTGCACGGAGCGGCGGGGTGCGCCAGAACACGCGCACGCCTCGAGTGAGCCGGTCGACGAACGGTGCGGCTGCGGTGGATCTCATCGCCGGGAGGGTGGTGGAGAGCACGAGTGTGGCCGAGCCGACGAAGCAGAGCGCTGTTCCCACGAGCAGGGAATGGTAGCTGATCACGATCAGGAGCGCGGCCGCCAGGATGGGACTGAGCAGGGATTCCAGGTCGTAGGCCAGACGGGACAGCGCCAACGCCCGCGTGTATTCGCTTTTCTTAGGAAGAACATCCGGGATCAGCGCCTGGAACGCGGGCGTGAAGGTCGCGGAAGCGGCCTGCAGCACAAAAATGAGAAGGTAGATCTGCCAGGCCTCGGTGACGAACGGGAGCGAGATCGCAACCCCGGCCCGGAGAACATCTGAGGACACCAGCAGCACCTTGCGGGGGACGTGGCTGGTGAGCGCGGACACGACCGGGGCGACGCCCACATAGGCGAGCATCTTGATCGTCAAGGCGCTGCCCAGGACGATGCCGGCATCCCCGCCGGTCAGATCGAAGGCGAGCAGCCCCAGTGCGACGGTGAGCAGGCCGGTGCCAATCAGCGCCACAACCTGGGCGCTGAACAGTTTTCGGTAGGCGGTGTTCCGCAACACGTTACGCATGCGCGTCCACCTCAAGGTCTGTGCTGGCGGTGTCGTGCGGGTGCCGGTGGTGGGCCGGAACGCCATCGAGGGCGTGTTCGGCCTGAAAGATGGCGTCGGGGACAAGCTGGCGGGCGTGCTCGTTTGCGAGGCGATAGAACACCCGGGTTCCTTCGCGCCGGGTAGTCACGATGCGGGCGAGGCGCAGCTTCGCCAAATGCTGCGATACGGCGGCCTGGGACTTGTTGACGATTTTCGCCAGTTGGTTCACCGACAGTTCGAGTCCCGCAACGCGAGTATGACCCGGATGCGCGTGGCGTCGGCGAGCATCGCGAAGACCTCCACGGCCAACTCGACATACTCACTTTCTGGGCCGAGTGTGCAACCATCCTCATGCATTCATGCGCAGTGTGTTACACACGGGCGAGCACGTTGCGGTGGCTGATACGGCCAGGCTACGAGTGTCCACCTGTCGAGCCGGTCGATGAAGTTTCTGGCGTCTCCGCTGAATCCTCGTGCCGTCCCGGCGGACGCGCGGGGGTTGTAGAGAAGCCGGATGCTGATCAAACCCAGGTCGGGGGCCACCCCGCGCGAGAGCGTGGCTTCGGCGTTCACGCTGCCGCTTCCAGTGCTGGGACGGACTGCGCGGCTCCCAGCGCGGTTGTGCGGCTCAGCCGGCCCGCCCGGACGCCGTTGGCGATCACGACGATTTCGGCCAGTTCGTGGATCAGGACCACGGCGGCCAGGCCGAGCGTGCCGAATAGTGCCAGGGGAATGAGCACGGCGATCAGCAGCAGGGACAGGCCCACGTTCTGGAGCATGATGCTCCGGGTTCTCCGCGCGTGGTCGAGCACCTGGGGTAGGTGGTTCAGATCTTCGCCCATCAGGGCGATGTCGGCTGTTTCGATGGCGACGTCGGAGCCCATGGCGCCCATGGCGATGCCGGTGTCGGCGGTTGCGAGGGCCGGCGCGTCGTTGACGCCGTCGCCGACCATGGCTGTGGGCTGGCGGGCTTTGAGGGTGCGGATGATTTCCGCTTTGTCCTCGGGGCGGAGGTCGGCGTGGACTTTGGTGATGCCCGCAGCCTTCCCCAAGGCGGTGGCGGTGACCAGGTTGTCGCCGGTGAGCATGACCGTGGTGTATCCGGATGCGCTCAGCCGGTCTATGACCTGCCGGGTTTCGGGACGCAGCTCGTCACGGACTGCGATGGCGCCGATGACCTGCCCATTGTCCTCGATGAGGACAGCGGTGGCGCCGGCCTGTTGCATCCGCTGGACGTCGGCGGCCAGGGGGCCGGCATCGATCCACCCCGGCCGGCCGAGGCGTACACGTCGCCCGTCCACCCGGCCCTCCAGGCCGGCGCCGGGGACGGTATCCACGTCGGTGACAAACGCCCGGTCCGGAGCCGCGGCGAGAATGGCGTGGGCGAGGGGGTGTTCGCTGCGGGATTCCAGACCGGCCGCGAGGAAGAGGACATCGTCTTTGGAAGCGGATCCGGTGGTGGCGACATCGATCACGGCGGGTTTGTTGCGGGTGAGGGTTCCGGTCTTGTCCAATGCGATGGTGCGGATCCGGCCGAGGGTTTCCAGGGCACCCCCGCCCTTGATGAGAACGCCCATGCGGCTGGCGGCGCCGACGGAGGCGACCACGGTGACCGGGACGGAGATGGCCAAGGCGCAGGGCGAGGCGGCGACCAGAACGACGAGCGCACGTTCGAACCACACTGGTTCGCCGACGATGAAGCCGAAGATGATGATCAGGACTGCAACGATCAGGATGCCCGGAACCAGCTTGCTGGCGATCGAGTCGGCCAGCCGCTGACCGGGCCCCTTGCGGGACTGCTCGGCCTCCACGATCTGAACGACCCTGGCCACCGAGTTGTTCTCAGCGGTGCTGGTGACCTCAACTTCGAGCGGGCCTGTGCCGTTGATGGACCCGGCATAGACCTCGGTTCCCGGTCCCGCCTCGACGGGGACGGACTCTCCGGTGAGCGCAGAGGTGTCCAAGGACGTGCGGCCGATGATGATCCTCCCGTCGGTGGCTAGACGTTCCCCGGGCCGGACGACCATGCGGTCGCCGGGGGCGAGTGCTGACAGGGCGACGGTGACCTCGGCGCCGTCGCGCAGGACGATCGCCTCAACCGGGACCAGGTCCAGCAGTGCGCGCAGACCGCGGCGGGTTTTCGCCAGGGAGTATTCCTCAAGCCCTTCCGAGATCGCGTAGAGGAATGCCAGCATGGCTGCTTCCTCGAACTGCCCGAGCGCGACCGCGCCGGCGGCGGCGATCGTCATCAGTGTACCGACCCCGATTTTGCCTTTGAGCAGTCGTCGGAGGGTGGACGGAACAAATGTCCAGGCGGCAATCAGAAGCGCCATGATTTCCAGCGGTAGCAGCAGCCCCTGGGGGCCGCCGGTCAGCGAGACGATCCACGCGGCAAGGAGAAGTGCACCGGAGGCTGCCGCCGCCCGGATCTCGCTCACCTGCCAGAAACTGGCGGTCTCCTCCTCTTCGGATGCCTTGGTCCCGTTTTTCTCGTCGCTGCAACCGCAGGCAGCACTCATGGTGTGCGCTTCTTTGTCAGGGGGACGCCGGTACTGCCGGTGCCGTAGATCGGGCACAGGCTGACCGCGTTGCCGGTTGCGGCGAGTAGAACCTCGGCCTGGGCGAGCATGTCAATCAGCTCCGGACGAGACAGCGAGTAGTACACGCTGCGGCCCTGCATACGGCCTTCCACCAGGCCGCACTCACGCAGGCACGCGACGTGCGCCGAAACCGTGGACTGGGCGAGGCCCAGCTCGTCGGTAAGGTCACTGACCCGTACCTCGCCGCCGGCCATTCGCTTCACAATGCTCAACCGGGCTGGGTCACTGAGGGAGTGGAACAGCGCCGCCGCAGGATCGCGTTGCTCGCACCCATCGGACAGAACCGAAGATTTGATCGTCATTAAACGATGATAGCGCTCAAGGTGGATCCTTCTTCGCTCACCGCCGGGAGTCGGACATCGGCCCATCCGACGCGAGGGTAAGGGCGTTGTGCGTATACACGATGGCGGGACCCGTGCGGTGGATGGAGCGCCGGCGGATTGTGGACATCCGTTTTCTGGGCACCGCGATTGCCGTCGACTTCATCGTCGTTCCGGTGGTCGCGTTCGGCCCGTCACGATTCGTTGCCTGCGACCGGGCACTGCTCCTCGGTGCCCCGCTCGTGCTGCTGGCTCCGTGTGTCGACTATATGATCGTGTTCACCGGTCTGGCCGGCGGGGCACGTGAACGACTCCTGGCGGCCACACCTCTGCTGATGCTTCTACAGATTGTTCTACTTCCCATCTACCTGCTGCTGTTCGCCGGCCCGAACACCTCTCGATGATCGAGATCGAGCCGTTCCTCGACGCGTTCCTCGTCCTGATCGTGATTCCCCTGCTGGCAGCGGTCACGGTTCAATGGGTTGGCCGTCGGCACCGGTTCGGCCGGGCAATCGAAGCCGAGCAGATCCCAGATCGCGGCGGTAAGCATGCGGATCGCCTCGCTTCTGCTGGTGGTGACGCTGTACATCGCGTTCCCGGTCATCATGGTCGTCGTCGGGTTGTCAGCGAGTCGACTCGCACGCCTGGACGTGCCGGCGACCCGCGCGCTCGTCTTCAGCGGGTCCACCCGCAATTCCCTGGTGGTGCTCCCTCTGGCGCTTGCGCTCGCGGAGTCCCTGTCCGTGGCCGCACTGGCCGTGGTGACCCAGACCCTCGTGGAGCTGGTCGGCATGGTGATCCTCGTGCGTCTCGTACCTCGGCTCACCGGCCAGCGTCGAGCCGCCGACAAAATCGCACATCGATGACGGATGTGGCGGCGCATCCAGTGCCGCCTTCGGTCTATGAGAGGCCTTTCACTCTGTGTACGGCACGCGCGAGGATGTGACCAGAAACGCACCGAAGACCCCTTGGCGTGACCAGAGTTGGCCCGTATTCGTCCGTGCCAGCGCGTGCACTTGCCACATCAAAACCGCGAAAATCCGCGGCATTTTGCCCCTGTAGCGGGTGGGCCGCACGGCCGAGACTACTGTCAGTTGTTTGGGTTCGAGTCCAGGCACCTCAGCACTACCGTGAGTTTTTATGAAAACCTGAGATTTGCGTATTTCCAGTCACACTGTTCGCACCGGGGACACTCAATCGCTGTCGTCGGCATGGTGTCTGTGAACGACGTCAGGGCACTAGGGAAGACTCTTCCCATGACGAGTGGAGAGTGACATGGTGACTGCGCGCCGAGGAGTGCCGGAAGTTGATGCGATCGTGGTCGGCTCCGGGCCCAACGGCCTCGCCGCCGCGGTCACCCTCGCCCGGGCCGGATTCTCTGTGCGCGTCTACGAGAAGTCCGCCGGCGTCGGTGGCGGCGCCGCGACCGCAGAACTGACCTTGCCGGGCTTCCACCACGATGTCTGCTCCGCCGTGCACCCACTCGCGCTGGCTTCGGAGTTCTTTCAACGATTCGGGCTCGCGGATCGGATCGAACTGGCAATTCCCGAGGTTTCCTACGGCCACCCGCTGCCGGGCGGCACCGCCGGCCTCGCCTACCGCAGCTTGACGCGCACCGTCGCCGAACTGGGCAGGGACGGCGCGGCCTGGAATCGGTTGTTTGCGCCCCTCGTGGCGCATGCCGAGCAGGTCGCTCAGTTCACCGGTGCGCAGCTCCTGCGACTGCCGAAGCATCCGGTCACCGCGCTGCGCTTCGGCTTACGCTCCCTCGAACAGGGCAGCCCGCTCTGGGGCCTGCGCTTCTCGGGCGAAGCCGCGCCTGCCCTGCTCTCCGGCGTCAGCGCCCATACGATCAGGTCGATGCCGAGCATCGTCACAGCCGGTGCGGGCCTCACCCTCGCCACGTATGCGCACGCGGGCGGCTGGCCGATACCGGTCGGCGGCAGCGGCGCGATCGTGACCGCGCTGGTCGACGATCTGCTCGCTCATGGCGGTGAGATCGTCACGTCGACCGAGGTGCGGCGGCTGAGCGAACTGCCGCCGGCCCGCGTGGTGATGCTTGACCTGACGCCGCGTGCGCTCCTGCGACTCGCCGAGGGCGAGCTTCCCGGCGCCTACGCGCGACGGTTGCGCGCCTTCCGGTACGGAAACGGCGTCGCCAAGGTCGACTTCGCGCTTTCGGGTCCGGTGCCCTGGCAGGCTGCCGGGGTGCGGGCGGCTGGCACCGTGCACGTGGGCGGCACTCGGGCTCAGATCCGGCGAGCCGAGAACACCGTTGCGCGTGGCGGACACGCCGAGGAGCCGTATGTTCTCGTGTCCCAGCCCAGCGGCACCGACCCCAGTCGCGCGCCGGCCGGTCAGCACACTCTTTGGGCGTACACCCATGTTCCGCGCGGCTCAACCATCGACCAGACCGAAGCGATCGTGCGCCAGATCGAGCGCTATGCCCCGGGTTTCCGTGACACGATCCTGGCCAGCGCCGGTCGCACCGCGACGGAGATGGAACAGCTCAATCCCAACTACGTCGGCGGTGACATCTCGGCCGGCGAGGTGAGTCTGACCCAACTCGTGCGCCGCCCGGTACTGTCCACTGACCCTTGGCGCACCCCCCTGAGCGGCGTGTACCTGTGCTCGTCATCCACACCGCCGGGCCCCGGCGTGCACGGCCTGGCCGGCTGGTACGCGGCCCTGAGCGCTCTTCGACACGACCTCGGGGTGCGCACAGCCCCCGATCTTTCCCCGACTAACCAGAATTAGGTGACACAGTGGCCGTGACCTACCGCACCATGGGCTGTCCGCCCGAGAACGTTTTCGCCGTCCTCGCTGACGTCTGGCTGTACCCGAGCTGGGTCGTCGCAGCCTCCCGCATGCGGGCTGTCGACGCGGCCTGGCCGACAGCCGGAAGCTCCATCCATCACTCGGTGGGCGTCTGGCCGGCTCTGATCGACGACTCCACCTCTGCTCTGGAGTGGGAATCACCTGTGCACGCGCTGTTCACGGCCCGTGGCTGGCCGATCGGGGAGTTCCACGTGGCCCTCGATGTGAAGGCACGAGGTGGCGGATGCGTCGTGCGCATCACCGAGGACGCCACCGCCGGCCCCGGCCGGTTCGTGCCCTCCTTCCTGCGCGGCCCGGCCATCAGTACGCGAAACGTGGAGACTTTGCGCCGGCTCGCTTTCCGGGCCGAGGGCGGTGCCGAGAGGGGCCCGAGAGCGCTCACCGACGCGTGACCACCCCCGGTACCGCGGCCATGATTGAGATGACCTAGTCCCAGTCCCAGCACGCTGGAGCGGACAGGAACAGCCGGGTCACGGGTGACCTCGGCCAGCAGATTACCCAGTGAGGTGTCTGCGGCTTGTCCCTCGGATGGGACGGGCCAACATATTATTGACGGCGCTGCCGCGGCCGCGGTGAAGAGAGTCGTGCCGTTCCATATGCACCTGGAAGGACCACAATGTCAAACGTCATCAATCATCTGCCGGCGCAGTCCCGTATGAGCGCAGGGAACCCGAAAAAGTGACCATCCCGAATCGTTTAGACGCCGATGAGTACGACCGGCCTCGACACAAGAAGTCCGACTCCGTGTCCGATCCCGCCGCGCAATCGGGGAAGTAGATCGTGTTCCTTCTCTTCGGCACGCGTGCGCATCGTGCCGTAATAAATGTTGTCTCGTTTGTGTGCGGATATTGTGGGATTTTGGCCCAGCAGCGGGTGGTGAAAAAGTCGACGAAGTTTACGCTGTTCTTAGTGCCATTGTTTCCCCTTGCCAGGTCGTACGCCAACGAGTGCACCAACTGCGGTGGCACCACACGACTCACCGCCACCCAGGTTCGGCACTCATTGGATTGGGCGACATCACGGGCCGCAGAAGACTAGGAAAGTTCGAAACAACGAATAGCTGTCTGCCCTGAGCCCGTGCCGCTGCGCACTGGCAGATCACACGGACGCGGTCATCGTCGACGGACAGGCCTGGTTCGGAGAGCAACGCCCGAAGTCCTTCGGGAAATGGTTCGATTGAGTCGACCGCGTTGCAATGGTGGTCCGTCTATTCGCTGCTTTTGGTTCGTCGCGGATGGCACGTCGACTGTCAGGCCGATGGGGAGAAGGCGTCGAGGGAGTGACGTGCGATCGGGTTGCAGTCGAGGGCGTTGCTGAGATCTTCTGGTGCCGCGGGCGCGTCGACATCCCTCATCGTGTTCCACGCCCCGGTCGCAGTGGCGACGTCGACCAGCTGAAGGGTGTGGTGGTCGTCGATCTCTCGCCGTTCGCCATCGCTCCATCCGAACACGTCAAGATGGTCGAAGACGACTTCGTCGTTGATGGATCGTCCGGGCGCGGCCTTGAGGAAGGTGACCAGCCAGACGGGGTCCTGCCGGGCGTAATATCCGGTCTTCGCGTCGGCCAGCCCGACTGAACACGAGCGCGACGGCGGAGGAGAGGCTGTTCATCATCCGCGGAGCGCCGAGTTCAGTCTCGAACCAATTCGACGGAGATTCTCGTGTGAAACTGCATTTCGGGCGGATTTTCGGCAAATTTTGGCAAAATCTCCGTCGAATTCGTTCAGGACGGAGTTGTCCATCCGTGAAACCGTTACCGCCGAAAGCGATTGGTGCGCACTCCCCTCACACCACCGCGAGCGCCCGTGAACATCCATAGGGACGATTTCTGTCATCCGACGACTCTCAGGATCAGTCCGGTCGGGCGTCTAGGATCGAAAGTCCACGACGTCCTGGAGGAATCTTATGAAGTGCCCAAATGACTCAACCACCCTCGTGATGAGCGAACGCAGTGGTGTGGAAATCGACTACTGCCCCGAATGCCGCGGCGTGTGGCTGGACCGCGGCGAACTCGACAAGATCCTCGACCGCGTGGAAAAGGAAGCCGCCCAGGCAGCGCCGGTCCCACCGGTCGCCGGGGCACCGGTTCAGCCGTATCCGGACACCCGCAACCGCGCGCAGTACGGCGAGCGCGACCGGAGGTATGACGACCGAGACCGTGGCTACGACAACCGTGACGGGTACCGTCCCAAGAAAAAGGAGAACTGGCTCGGCGAACTCTTCGGTTAGACGTTCGCGGGCTCACCCGCTCACGGCTCGGCGTCTCTATTTGTGAGCAACCTCCCAGCGGGATTCCGAGCCGACTGTCAGAGCCCCGGCGTAGCATCAGGATATGAATCGTTTCGGAACAGGTCGTTGATCATGTCACGCAATTCAACCAAGTGGCTTCCCGCCATCGTCGTTCCGGTTGTCATCGCCGCCGGTGTGATTGCTGTACCTCTGCAGGCCGGTGCAGCCGTCGATCTGCCCGACAAAACGCCCGAGCAAGTGCTACTCATGGTCAGTGACAGCACCATCAGTGCGTTCTCCGGCACCGTCGAGAAAACAGCCGAGCTGGGACTACCCGACATCGACCTGAGCGCCGGCATGTCCGAGTCCATGAGCGACTCGATGGCCGAATCCGCACCGGAAGGTACGACCGAACCGGGGGCGGCGGCCACCGGAGCGCTCGCCTCCGTGATGGAACTCTTCAGCGGCTCGCACACGGCCCGCATTTATGTGGACGGCAGTGACTCCGACGGCCCCGCGAAAGCCCGCGTGCAGATCCAGGACCGCATGGCCGAACGCAACGTGGTGAGTAACGGTACGGATGTCTGGACCTACGACTCCGAGACCAACACCGCCAGCCACCTGACCATCCCCGCCGACGCCCGGGCCATCGCCGAGGCGAAGTTCGCCGAAATAGTTGACTCTGCCCCGGCCGGCCTGTCGACGCCCTCGCAGGTTGCCGAGCGCTTTTTGAGCGAGATCGACCCGAGCACCACCGTCTCGGTCGGCACCGACGGCACCGTGGCCGGTCGCACGGCCTATGAGCTGGTGCTCACCCCCAAGACCACACGGACCCTGGTCGAATCGGTGTCGATCTCGGTCGACTCTGAGACGGGGGTGCCGCTGAAAGTCACCGTGCGCGCCGACGGCCAGGAAGACCCCGCTCTTCAGGTCGGCTTCACCGCCGTCGACTTCAGCACCCCGTCCGCCGATTTGTTCGACTTCAGCCCGCCAGCCGGCACCACCGTCGAAGAGGTCGCCCTTCCGGTCATGCCCGAGATGACCGAGATGCCCGCCGACCAGGCCAAGCCTGAGATTCCGGCTGAGAAGCTTCCCCTCGTGACGGGAAGCGGCTGGGACGCCATCGTCGAAGTGCCCGCGGCATCCGTTCCGTCCGAACTCAACGCCAACCCGCTCATGTCGGAACTGGCGACCGCGGTCGACGGTGGGCGACTATTCTCAACAGCCCTGGTCAACGTGTTTCTCGCCGATGACGGCCGTGTCTTCGCCGGATCCGTTCCGGTGGAGATGCTCCAGGCCGCCGCCGCCCAGTGATCACGACACAGTGACAGCCGCAACCCCGGCTCCCGATCTCGCGATCGAGAGCCGGGGTCTCACCAAGCGCTTCGGCGAGCAGATCGCCGTGAACGAGATCGACCTGGCCGTCCCGCGCGGAGCGGTCTTCGGATTCCTCGGGCCGAACGGCTCCGGTAAGACCACCAGCATCCGCATGCTGCTCGGCCTAACCCAGGCCAGCAGTGGGCAGATCAGCGTGCTGGGGCAGAGCATGCCCGACAGTCTGCACGCGGTGCTGCCGCGCGTGGGCGCCCTCGTGGAGGGGCCGGCGTTCTACCCATTCCTCTCCGGAGCCGCCAACCTGCGCCGGCTCGACACCGCCGACCGCAACGCGCCGTCTAGCACGCGAGGCGCCCGGGTCGAGCAGGCGCTGGCGCGCGTGGGCCTGACCCACGCCGCCGGCAAGAAGGTAGCTGCCTACTCGCTGGGCATGAAGCAGCGCCTCGGCATCGCCAACGCGCTTCTGCAGCCGCGCGAGCTGCTCGTGCTCGACGAACCCACGAACGGGCTCGACCCGCAGGGCACCCGCGAGGTGCGCAGCCTGGTGCGGTCGCTCGCGGCCGAGGGCACCACGGTCTTCGTCTCGAGCCACCTGCTCGCCGAGGTGGAGCAGATGTGCACTCACGCCGCGGTGATGAGCGGCGGCAACCTCGTGGCCCAGGGCACGCTGGCCGACCTGCGCCACGTGGGCCAGACGCGGGTCCGCGTGCGCACACCGGATGCCGCCGCGGCCGCAGCCGTGCTGACCGGCCTCGGTCTGGCACCCGTGCACAGCGACGTGCCCGAGCAGGACCCCTGGGTCGCGGCTCCGCTGCCCCGAGAAATGTCGGTCGACCTGACCGGGCAGCCGGAGTCCATCGTCACGGCTCTCGTCGCCGGTGGCGTGCGCGTGCGCGGTTTTCTGATCGAGGAATCCAGCCTGGAAGAACGTTTCGTGGCCCTGACCGGAGAAGGTTTCGATGTCCTCCAATAGCGTGGCGAGCTCGAAGGTGTCGGGCAACGGCGTTCCGAGCAGGCGCCGATCAGCCGGACCGGCCCTGCTCGGCTCCGAGCTAACGGTGCTGTTCCGCCGCCGCCGCACCTGGGCGATGCTGGTCGCCATCGCTCTCATCCCCATCCTGCTCGCCGTCGCCGTGCGGCTTTCGTCGGAGACCTTGGCACCGGGAGAGGGCCCGCCCTTCCTGGACCGGGTCACCCAGAACGGCCTGTTCGTGGCGTTCACCGCCATGATCGTGGCCATCCCGTTGTTCCTTCCGCTCACCATCGGCGTCGTCGCCGGCGACACCATCGCGGGGGAGGCCGGGCAGGGCACCCTACGCTACCTGCTCGTGGCCCCGGCCGGGCGTTTGCGCCTGCTACTCGTCAAGTACGCCGGCGTCGCTGTGTTCTGCCTGGCCGCGACGTTGACCCTTGCGGTGGCCGGGACCCTGATCGGGGCCGCACTGTTCCCGGTCGGGCCGGTGACACTGCTCTCGGGCGATGTGATCAGCGTGCCGGAATCGCTGCTGCGCTCCGGGCTGATCTCGCTCTACGTGACAGTCTCACTGCTCGGCTTCGCGGCGATCGGGTTGTTCATCTCCACCCTCACCGATGTTCCCGTGGGGGCGATGGCCGCCACGGTCGTGGTATCGGTCGTCGTGCAGATCCTCGACGTGCTCCCGCAACTGTCGTGGCTGGATCCGTGGCTCTTCAGCCACTACTGGCTGGGCTTCGCCGACCTGTTGCGGCAGCCCATGGACCTGGGCTCGTTCGGCGACAACGTGCTCCTGCAACTGGGCTACATCGCCGTGTTCGGTACCCTGGCCTACGGCCGGTTCTCCACCAAAGACATCTTGTCCTGACCCTGTGTCCGGTTGGGATCACCACGCCCGAACAGCCGACGACGTTTGGCCCGCGGATGCTCGACACCTGTCGATCAGGTCTGGCCCGCGGCCGCGGGGTGCGGGCTGGGGTGCGCCTCGGCTGCCACCCGGGTTCGGGGGACGCCCGCCCGAGGACGTAGCGTTGCTACTTCAGAACCCGAGTCGGGCCGCTTCACAACCGTGAGGCCCCAACGGGTTGACACGGTCGTCCTCTGGGTGGCTGCGTCTGTGCCGTTTTGAGGAAGAAGCCCCATGCCTGAACGCACCACCGCGGTACCCGGAACCTCACCCACCGGGGCCGCAGCCCGAGACTCGCACGCGGATCCGAGCCTTGCTCGCTCGCTGAGTCGGCGGCACATCCAGATGCTCGCCATCGGCGGCACGATCGGAACCGGGCTATTCATGGGCGCCGGCAAGACCATCTCCCTCGCCGGGCCGGCCGTGATCTTCGTCTACATGATCATCGGCTTCATGCTTTTCTTCGTGATGCGGGCCATGGGCGAGATCCTGCTGTCCAACCTGAACTACAAGTCGTTCAGCGACTTTGCCGGTGACCTGCTCGGCCCGTGGGCGAGCTTCTTCACCGGCTGGTCATATTGGGCGTTCTGGGTGGTCACCGGCGTCGCCGACATCGTGGCCATCTCCGGCTACGTCGACGTGCTGGCACCGGGCACGCCGCTGTGGATCCCCGCGCTACTCACTCCGGTTGCGCTGATCCTGCTCAACCTGCCGAGCGTCAAGGCCTTCGGTGAAGCCGAGTTCTGGTTTGCTCTGATCAAGGTCGTCGCCATCGTGGCCCTGATCGGAACCGGCCTGGTAATGATCATTACGCACTTCACCTCCCCGTCGGGTGCCGTGGCCCGCTTCGAGAACATCTGGAACGACGGCGGGATGTTCCCGCACGGCGTCGCCGGCTTCGTGCTCGGCTTCCAGATCGCCATCTTCGCCTTCGCCGGAATCGAGCTTGTCGGCACCGCGGCCGCGGAGACGAGGGACCCGGAGAAGAACTTGCCCCGAGCCATCAACACCATTCCGCTGCGGCTGCTGCTCTTCTACGTGGGTGCCCTGGTGATCATCATGTCGGTCAACCCGTGGCGCACCATCGACCAAGGCAGCAGCCCTTTCATCGGCATGTTCGCCCTCGCCGGGCTGGGGGTCGCGGCCATCGTCGTCAACCTGGTCGTGCTCACCTCCGCCGCCTCGAGTGCCAACTCCGGCATCTACTCGACCTCCCGGATGGTCTACGGCCTCGCGCAGGACGGCAATGCCCCGAAGACCTTCGGCACGCTGAGCAGCCGCAAGGTGCCGAGGAACGCCCTGCTGTTCTCCTGCATATTCCTGCTGGCCGGGCTGGTGCTGCTGTACACGGGTGATTCCTTCATGGGCGCTTTCACGCTTGTCACCTCGGTGGCATCTGTGCTGACGATGTTCGTCTGGTCCATCATCATGGTCAGCTACCTCGCCTTCCTGCGCCGCCGTCCCCACCTGCACGCCGCCTCGAAATACAGGATGCCGGGCGCTCGGTTCATGCCCTGGGTCGTGCTGGCGTTCTTCGCCTTCATGCTCTGGGCCCTGGGCCAGGCTGACGACACGCGCCTCGCGCTGGTCGTGGCCCCGGTCTGGTTTCTGGCCCTCGGCGCCGCGTGGTACGTCAACCGCAAGGCGCCGCTGCAGCAGGCCCGGATCGTGGAGTGGAAGGCCGACGTTCAAGCAGAGAAGGCCACGCTCGTCCGGCGCTAGATCCGCGGCCGCCGCGACCAGCGGTCTGCCTTCATCGCGAGGTGCAGTTCCAGCCGCACCTGGCCGCCCAGCGGGTCAGCGCCGATCAGGGTGCGGATCTTCGCCAGCCGGTTGTAGATGCTGCTGCGGTGCAGGTGCAGGGCCGCCGCGACATCCTGAACCGACCCGTCGGTGTCGTAGAGCAGTTCCAGCATCGGAAGCAACTCGTGGTTGTCGTCGAAGTCCCGCAGCTCGGTGAAGTAGACCGATTCCACGGGGGAAAGGTTGCGGCTGCTGGCCGCGAGGAACTGGTAGACGCCGATCTGGCGGAAATCGGCGATGGTGCCCAACCGGGCGTCGACGGCGGCGGCCTGCACCGCTTTGCGGGACTGGATGTAGGCATCCGGGAACCGTCTGAGATCGGTGAACACCTCGCTGAAGCCCATCAGGTCGGGGCGTTCGGGGGTGCCGCCGCGCCGGGCGAGTTCGTACCGATAGCGGTGAAGCATCTCGGTGTGTGCCACCTTGCCCGCTGAATCGCGCAGCAGCACAACCGCGTGGGTCTCGGTGCCGGCGCTGAACCGGGCCGCGTCGATGCCGACCGTAGCGTGCAGCGCCGAGATCCGCTGGAGCAGAACGCCGGCGGCGAAATCGGGCGTGGCGTCGCCGCCGTCGGCCTGCTCGACGGGGCGGGGCATCAGGGTGGCGAGATGCCACGGGCCGGTCCCATGAATCTGCGGCCAGCCCGCGATCTCCTCGATGGCGGATGTCTCCGCCTGGCAGGCCGCGAGGAATAGGGCCTCACGTTTCCGGCGGTGCTCGGATTCGGCGGTGTTGCTGTCGAGCAAAGTCTCGGCCAGCCGGTCCAGCTGGCCGCGCACGGCGGGTAGCTCACGGAGGATCGCCTCCGGGGATTCGTCGTGCGACCCCTGCATCGCCCACAGGTAGCCGACCCGGAACCCCCGCACCATCAGCGGCACACAGACGCGGCCGAGCATGCCCAGCGCGGCGTTGGCGGGGACGGCGACGGGACGGACCGCTGTGCTGATTCCGTGCTGCAACTGCCAGGCGCTGACGTCGGCGGGCACCTTCTTGCTCAACAGGAAATTGACCCGCACGCTGTCGGCGAGCGGCTGGTCCCGGCTGTACGCCAGCAGGCCTCCGTCGAGATCCTCGAGCGAGAGGGCGCGGTCAAGGCCGGCCGCGAGGTGTTCGACCAGGTCTTCGATTTCCGCGGTTCTCATTGGCTCAATGTTAGGGGGCCGGAGCAGGCCGGAAACGGACATCAGGCGACGCTTGCCGGGTTGACGCGCGACAACTGTCGAGTGACAAAGCGGTTCCCCATCTCGGTGACCGGTGCGGTCCGGAGCGAAGCCGACCGGGATCACCAGGAAAACCCCTGAACGCGAGGCTTATTTATGCTGCGGTGGAGCCGTTGTCGGCATCGGTCTCCGCCGCTGGACCTCAGGCCCGACGGCGGCGTGCGGTTCGGGCCGAATTGGTGGATTTAGTCTTGACCCCGCTGCGGTTCACTGTCGAAAGTGGCGCCGCAGCCCCCTGTCACAAGTTCAATTGAGCAGTACTGAGCAACGGAGTCGGCCATGATCATCGGTGTACCCAAGGAAATCAAGAACAACGAATTCCGCGTAGCCATCACAGCCTCGGGCGTGCACGAGTTCCTGGCCGCCGGTCACACCGTGTTGGTCGAAAAGGGTGCCGGCCTCGGATCGCACATCACCGACGACGAGTACCACGTGGCCGGCGCCGAGCTGGTCGACTCCGCCGACGAGATCTGGGCCCGCGCCGACATGGTGATGAAGGTTAAGGAACCGGTCGCTTCCGAGTACCACCGCTTCCGCGAGGGTCTGATCCTCTTCACCTACCTGCACCTGGCCGCCGAGCCCGACCTCACCCGCGCCCTCGCCGAAGCCGGCGTCACCGCCATCGCCTACGAGACGGTGCAGACCGCCAACCGCGCGCTGCCGCTGCTGGCCCCGATGAGCGAGGTGGCCGGCCGACTGGCCGTGCAGGTCGGCGCGCAGTCCCTGATGGCCCCGGCCGGCGGCAAGGGCGTGCTGCTCGGCGGCGTGCCCGGGGTGCGCCCCGCGAAGGTCGTCGTGCTGGGCGCCGGCGTCGCCGGCACCAACGCGGCCGCCATGGCAATGGGCCTCGGCGCCGACGTCACGATCCTCGACATCAACATCGACCGGCTGCGCCAGCTCGACGCGCAGTACCAGGGCCGGCTGAAAACCGTCGCGTCCAACTCCTACGAGATCGAGAATGCCGTGACGGATGCCGACCTGGTCATCGGCTCCGTGCTGATCCCGGGCGCCAAGGCCCCGAAGCTGGTCACCAACGCTCTCGTGGCGCGCATGAAGTCCGGCTCCGTGCTGGTCGACATTGCCGTGGACCAGGGCGGCTGCTTCGAGGACACCCACGCGACCACGCACGAAAACCCGACCTACCGCGTTCACAACTCGATCTTTTACTGCGTTGCCAACATGCCCGGCGCCGTGCCGAACACGTCGACTTACGCGCTGACCAACGTCACCCTGCGGTACGCCCTCTCACTGGCCAACCTTGGCGTGAAGGCGGCGCTCGAGCGCGATGACGCCTTGGCCCTCGGCCTGAACGTCGCCGCCGGAGCGGTCACGAACCGTTCCGTGTCCGAAGCCCACGGCCTGCCGCTGGCCGACTGGCGCGAGCTCGTCACCGCGTAGCGCCGCGAGCGTTCCTGGCCTGCCACCGGTCGAGCAACCGGTGGTCGGGCTCGTCGAGAGGCGGCGACCCGACGTCCGGAGGCTCCCGTTCGGCGCTCGAGCTCGTCGAGACCCGGTGCGCCACCCCGCGCTAACTTCGGAGATTTTCGCAAGACGCCGCTCAGCCGGGCGCGAAAACCGGGGTTTCCCGAAAATCTCCGAGATTACGTCACGATGGATGCCCGTTGCTGGCACTGCGACGCTGCGGCGCCCGTTAGCTTAGCGGGGCGCCGGAACAGCCGTCCCCGTCAGGCGCTGCACCAGGGCGAGGGAGTGGTGCAGTAACTCGCCGGGGCTGCCGGTGAAGCCGCCGGAGAACCACTTCTGCATCGAGTAGCGCATGACACTGCCCGCGAGGGCGACGACCATTCTGGCCTCGTCGGCCAGATCGGGGGTGCCCGTCTCGGTGCGCCCCTGGGCGTGGAAGCGGTCGAGGACCAGCTGCACCAGATGCGCCTCCAGCTCCGCGATGCGGGACGTCTCCCCGGTGAGGAGTTCCGGGGTGCGCTCGATCAGCATCCTGCGGCTACGGAGAAGTTCCGTGTCGGGGGAGTGGTCGGCCACGGCGGCAGCGATCATTTCGACGAGGTCGCCCAGCACATCCCGGCCGGTGCCGTGCACGAACGCCTGGTGCTCGGCATCCGTCGGCTGAGGCGGCGCGCCGCCGAGGAACACGCCGTCCTTCGTGCCGAAGTAGTTGAAGAAGGTGCGCGGCGAGACCACGGCCGCCTCGCAGATCATGTCGACCGTCACCCGGTCGTAGCCGTGCTCGAGCGCCAGCGAGATGGCGGCCCGCTCCAGCGCCGACTGGGTGGCCGCGCGCTTGCGGGCGCGCAGCCCCAGGTCGGCGGCGGGGCCGGCCGGACCGGGGCCGTTCGGGCCCGCACCGCTCGGACCCGTGCTACTCATACCGCAGGGCGTCGATCGGGTTCTGCCGCGCCGCGGCCCGGGCGGGCAGGGTACCGGCCAGGAAGGCGATCAACATGACGACGCCGATGATGATGGCGATCGAACTCGGCGCGAACTGCACGACCTGAAGTCCGGGCAGGTTCTCGAACACGGTCGTAGCGAGGATGTTGCTGATCACCGAACCGACGCCCACCGCAACGAGCGCGCCCAGGGCGCTGCCCAGGAAGCCGATGAAGACGGCCTCGGTGCTGAACAGAGCGTAGACACGGCCGCCGTTCATGCCCATAGCCTTCATCAGCCCGATCTCCCGGGTGCGTTCCTGCACGCTCATCAGCAGCGTGTTGATGATGCCGAAGCCGGCGGCGATCAGCGCGATCACGGCGAAGGCGTTGAGCACGCCGATGATGACGTTGATCACGGTTTCGAACGAGCCGATCTGGTCCGCGACGGTCTGCGAGGCGTAGCCCTGGTCGGCGAGGTCGGCCTTGATCGCGACGATCTCCTCGTCGGAGGCGTCCAGGTCGAACCGGGCGGTCGCACTGGCGTAGCTCTGTGGTGCCCCGGCGGGGGTGCCGGCGAGTTCGACGTCGTGCAGCCGGTCCGTCAGCGGCTGGTTGAGGCCGGCCCCAGCGCCAAGGATGGTCTCGTTCTGCACGCCGACGATGGTGGCCGGAACCTGCTGCGGGGTGCCCGCGAAATCAGTGATGCCGATGGAGACGGTCTGGCCGATGGCCGACTCCGGGGTACTGAAGCCCAGCGCGTCGAGGTAGGTGGTCGGCAGCAGAAGCTGGTCGGTGGCGCTCTCGTTGTCCAGTTGAGCCCCGGCCGCCAGGTCGGCCGTGGTGAGGGTGGCGGGCGCGTTCACGGTCAGCTCGAACTTTCCGCTGCCGTCGTACTCGATGAAGTCGGGCGTCACCTGCACCGCCGGGTCGACGCCGAGGATGCCGCTGGTGGCCTTGATCGTGTCGAGATCGGCGTCGGTGAGCGCCTGGATGGTGCTACCGGGGCGCGAGCCGTTGCCCAGGCTGATCGTGGTGGCCTTCTCCGGGTCATACGCCGCCGGTCCGTCGCTCTCCGTCGCCGCGGCGTCGTCGGTCTTGGAGACCGTGAGCACATCCGCCGCACCGATCGCCGAGACCTGGCTGTTGATGTAGCTCGTCACCCCGGTGCCGATGCCGCTGGTGATGGTGAGCGTGAACGCGCCGATGAAGATGGCGATGACGGTCAGGCCGGTGCGGAGCTTGCTGCGAAAACTGTTCGCGATCGCGGATGTGATGATGTCGACGAATTTCATGCGCGCGCTCCCTCGGGCTTCGAGATGGCTTCAGGAGATCTGGTGACGTCCTCGATCCCGTCCCGGATGAAGATCTGGCGGTCGCAGCGGGCAGCGAGATCGATGTCGTGGGTGACGATGATGAGCGTGATGCCCTTGTCCTTATTGAGGGAGAAGAGGATGTCCTCGACGACGGCTCCGGTGGCCGTGTCGAGGTTGCCGGTCGGTTCGTCCGCGAAGATCACCTTCGGGTTGTTGACCAGGGCCCGGGCGATGACCGCGCGCTGCTTCTGCCCGCCGGAGAGGTTCATGGCCTTGTTCTTCGCCTTGTCGGCCAGCTCCAACTGCTCCAAGGCCTTCATTCCGCGCGCCCTGCGCGCCTTCGGGCTGACCCCGGCTATCTTCAGGGGGAGCACGACATTCTCGAGCACACTCGCATTGGCGGTGAGGAAGAACTGCTGGAAGACGAACCCGAAGTCCTGGTTACGAAGCCGGTTCACCTCCTTGCCCTTGAGCTTCTTCGCATCCGTTCCCTCGACCAGCAGCGCGCCGCTGTCCGGGTCGTCTAGCAGCGCCAACAGGTGCATGAGCGTGGACTTGCCGGACCCGCTCTTGCCGACGATGGCGACGGATTCACCGGCGCGGATGTCGACGGAGACTCCCTTGAGCGCGTCGAAACGGTTCGCCCCGCTCCCATAGGACTTGCCGATGTTCTGGGCCGAGAGAACGGGAACAGTCATAGGGGCAGCATCCTTCGGGGGAGAAGTCATCGGGTCGCACGTGTGCAGAGCCATCAAAATTACAGTAGCTGCACCGATGCCGCGTCAGCTGGGTGCGCCCTGTGCAGGGGCGGTGCATCCCCTTCTTTGGTTTTGGGCCGGACAAAGCGGGGCCCGGATCAGTGGATCCAGGCCCCGATGCCTATCGGTTCTCGGTCAGCGCCCCATTCTCAGGCGGCGGATCAGCCAGACGGTTGCCCCTGCCAGGACCAATCCGATCAGGACCATGATCCCGGGAGCCGAGCGATGGAAGCTCAGCGTCTCGGCGCCATCGGCCAGCTTGCCTGAACCGGCGGCCACCTTGGCATAGCCGGCGCTCAGCTCGGCGGTGCCGGCGGCGAGCGTGTTCGCACCGTCGAGGAGCGTCCCGGATCCGTCCGACACCTTCTCGGTGCCCTCGGCCAGGGCAGTGGACCCGGTTTCGAGCGCAGTGGTGCCGGCGACCAGCGTGGACGCCCCCGCCGCGAGGGTCTGCGTGCCGTCGGTCAATGACCCGGCGCCGACCGAGATGCGGGTTGCGCCGTCGGCGAGACTCACAGCGCCAGTTGCCAGGGTCGTCGCTCCCGTGAACAACGACGAGGCGCCGGCGGCTACTCGGCTGGTGCCGCCCTGGAGGGAGCTTGCACCGGTGGAAACCACGCTGGTGCCGGCCGCAACCCGTTCGGAACCGGCGGTGAGGGCCTGCGTACCGACCTGGAGTTCCGAGGCCCCCGTCGCGACGGCACCTGTCCCCGCGGCCACCGCGGCAGCTCCGCCGGACACCTGGGCCGCGCCGGCGGCGAGGGTTGTGAGCCCGTCGCGCAGTTCTGCGGATCTCGTCTGGAGCACCGCAGTGCCCTCGCTCAGGGGCGTCAATCCGTCGCGGAGGACGGCCGAACCGTCCCGAAGGGCAACAGCCCCGGACTCAACCCCCGTGGTGCCCGTGTGCAGGCTGGAGGCGGCGGAGCTCAGCCCCTGGAGAGTGGCCAGAAGGGCGTCCGGGGTGATCGTGTCCGCCTCGACCTGGTCGGCCAGGGTGGCGAGTGCGGCATCCAGCCTCGTGGCTCCCGCAGCGACGCTGCGGGCTCCGTCGCTGAGCTCGGTCGCCCCCAGCGCGAGGGCCTCGGCGCCGCGCCGGGCCTGGTTCGTGCCCTGGGCGGCGGATGCCGTTCCAACGGCGAGCAGGACCGAGCCGTCGCGAGCCGTCTTGGCGCCGAGGGCAGCCTGGCCAGCGCCGGTGGCCACGGTTGCCGCACCCGCGGCAACCTGCGTTGCGCCGGCGGAGACTTTCATGGCGCCGGTCCCTGTTGTGGCGACGCCGGCGGCGAGAGTCGCCGCACCGGTCGCAGCAGCTCCGGCACCGGCGGCGAGAGCGCTCGCTCCGCTGGCGGCGGTGGCGGCGCCGGCGGACAGCGTCTCCGCGCCCCGTGCGGCCGATTCGGTGCCGAGCACCAGCCTGGTGCTGCCGCTGACGCTCGTGAGTGCTCCGTCGAGGAGGGTGCCGGCGCCGGCCGAAGTGTTCGCCGCACCTGTCGCCAGGCTGATGGCGCCCGTGTTGGCCCGGGTCGCCCCGGCCTGGAGGTCGGTCGCACCGGCGGCCGCGGCGGCCGCGCCCTCCGACAGCGTTTCGGCGCCCACGGCGAGTTGTGCCGCGCCACCGGTGACTTTCAGGGAGCCGGTTTCCACCGTGACGGCTCCGGTGGAGAGTTCTCCGGCGCCGCTGGCCAGCCGCCCGGTGGTCAGGAAGAAGAACGTCAGCAGCATGACCAGCATGAGGCTGAGCCCGGCCACAATGGAGCGAATGCCAATGGTGCCTGGGCGGGATAGTGCACGGTCAGATCTCGTCATCGAGGCTCCTTGAAAGACGTGAGCAGGCATGCGGGCATGCCGGAACTCGCGTGGTGTGGTGTGCGGTGCGCGGTCAGACTCCGACGTCACGGCCGGTGGTTCACGGCCGTGCAGCACGGTGGCGCGCCGAAGTGACACGACCGTAGCAGTGGGGAGAAGCCACGAACCGAAGCCCGGAAAAGTTCGGGGCCAGGGCTAACGCATTCCGCGCTGACTATATATCGTTTGTGGGATTCCTACAGGGCTACCCCCCGAAAGGAGCGTCAAACATCACAGGTCGAGGGACTCGTTCGGCTCGAGCGGGAAGAACTCGCCGCCGTTCTGCTCGGTGGCCCACTGAATCCGGGCGTTGGACAGTTCCTTGCCACCCCGGGAGAGTCCCATTTCGTGGGTGGGGAAGGTGCGGCGCGGCTCGAGGGCCAGCACGTAGTCCATCACCTCGCTGATCTTGAGCCAGGGCGCGCCGGCCGGAACGGCGAGGGTCTGCACTGTCACGCCTTCCGGAATCGCAAACGAGTCACCGCCGTAGTAGAGCTCCTCGTCGACGAGTACGCCGAGGTTGTCGATCACCGGGATCGTTTTGTGGATGATGGCGTGCGTGCCGCCGAAGAAGCGCAGCCGAAACGGCCCGGCCTCCACGGTGTCGCCCGCGCTGACGACGGTCACGGGATAGCCGGCGGCGGCGGCCGCGACCCCGGCCGGGGCAAAGATCGCCACGTCGGGGTTCGGGGCGATGATGCGGTCCAGCTGTTCCGGGGTCCAGTGGTCGGGGTGCTCGTGGGTGAGCACGACGGCGACAGCCCGGGCGGTGTCGGTGAGCGGGCTCGTGAACGAGCCGGGATCGATGAATAACTTCTGGCCGGCCTTGTCAAGAATCAAAGCCGCGTGCTCGAGTTTCGTCAGTTTCATGGATTGAGCTAATACCCAATCCCAGAGCGCTGCAAGCTGAGACCATACTGGAGCGGTGCCTCCATGTCTTCACCTCGTCGTCGCCATCAACGCCGCCGCCGCTTTCGGTCGCCGCAGGGACGTCGGCCCTCGGGTTGCCCAGGCCCTGGTCGTGGCCGGCCACCAGGTGACCAGTCTGAGCGCCCCCAGCTTCGACGCGCTTCGCCGCGACGTCCAGAGCGCACTGGTGTCGCGGGTCGACGCGCTCGTGGTCGTCGGCGGCGACGGGATGGTCAGCCTTGGCACCAACCTCCTGGCCGGTACGAGTCGATTCCTGGCCATTGTGCCGTGCGGCACGGGCAACGACCTCGCGCGCGGGCTGGGGATCCCGGTCGACGACACGGATGCTGCCATCCGTCACCTGCTCGATGCCCTCACCCGCCCGCCGCGGGCCATAGACGCCGCCCGGGTGCGGTGCGGCGACACGACGATCTGGTTCGCGGGCGTGCTTTCGGCCGGGTTCGACGCCGTGGTTAACGAACGGGCCAACCGGATGCGCCGGCCCCGCGAGAAGAGCCGCTACACCCTGGCCATCCTGCTGGTGCTGACGACGTTTCGGCCCATCTCCTACCGGCTGACCGTCGACGGCCGGCCACGCCGGATGCGGGCCATGCTGATCTCCGTAGCCAACAACGTGTCGATCGGCGGCGGCATGCGCGTCGTTCCGGGTGCGGTGATCGACGACGGCCTGCTGGACCTCTTCATCGTGGCCCCGCTGTCGCGGGCGGGTTTCCTCCGCGTCTTCCCGAAGGTATTCTCGGGCACGCATACAACCCTGCCGCAGGTGGAAATCACCCGGTGTTGCAGCATCCGGATCGACGCCGACCGGGTCGCCGCCTACGCCGACGGGGAGAGGGTCGGGGCAATGCCGGTGCAGGTCGACGTGGTACCCAAAGCCCTGCTCGTGCACGCCTGAGCCGCTCAGTTTGGTTTTAGCTATCGGCGTGTGGCATATTGAATGAGTTGCAAAACGGCCCCATCGTTTAGCGGCCTAGGACATCGCCCTCTCACGGCGGTAACGCGGGTTCGAATCCCGCTGGGGTCACACCAGCCCGGTTTCCTTCTTTTCGAGGGGCACCGGGTGTCTTATTTGAGCGAGACCCCGGTAGACTCCACGGAGTGAAGGGGACTGTCCCCGTGCCCGTTCGGGCACCTCGCCGTGAACGTCAACACGGGCCGCGTCGCAGGGGCCCGACACGGCGGTATCGATCCATCGATACGGGAGAGACTCTCAGGTTTCCTGCTGCCTCCAGCATCCCCTTCAGTGAAAGGCTCTACACGCATGGAAATTGCTCTCCCGCTCTGGTTTGAGATTGGGTCGCTCGTCGTCCTGACGCTCATCCTGGTTGCCGACCTCCTCATCGTCTTCAAGCGGCCGCACGTGCCCTCGATGCGCGAGGCCAGCCTGTGGGTTGCCTTCTACGTGGGACTGGCCCTGATCTTCGCCCTGCTGATGTTGGTCCTGGGCGACGCCGAGCACGCGGGGCAGTTCCTCGCCGGCTGGCTCACGGAGTACAGCCTCAGCATCGACAACCTGTTCGTTTTCGTCATCATCATGGCGAGGTTCTCGGTGCCCCGGAAGTACCAGCAGGAGGTGCTGATCGTGGGCATCATCATCGCGCTGGTGCTGCGCGGCATCTTCATCCTGCTCGGAGCCCAGCTGATCGAGAACTTCAGCTGGATCTTCTACATTTTCGGCGCGTTCCTTCTCTACACGGCCGTGCACCAGGCGGTCGCAAAAGAGCCCGACGTGGACGAGGCCGACAACGGGCTGATCCGTTACCTGCGCCGACACATGAACATCTCGTCGACCTTCGACGGTTCGAAGTTGCGCACCCTGGTCGACGGCAAGAAGGTCTTCACCCCCATGCTGATCGTGCTCCTCGCGATCGGCACCACCGACCTGGTCTTCGCCCTCGACTCCATCCCGGCGATCTTCGGCATCACGCAGAGCCCCTTCATCGTGTTCACCGCGAACGTGTTCGCCCTGATGGGGCTGCGTCAGCTGTACTTCCTGCTGGGCGGGCTGCTCGAACGCCTCGAATACCTCAATTACGGGATCGCATTCATCCTGTTCTTCATCGGCGTCAAGCTTGTCTTCCATGCCCTGCACAACAATGAGGTCTTCTTCATCAACGGCGGCGAGGGCGTGGGCTGGGCTCCGGAGATCGACACCTGGACTTCTCTCGGGGTGATCGTGGTTTCCATGGCCGTGGCCACCATCGCCAGCCTGATTAAGGCTCGGCGGGATGCTCGCCGGCGCGGTCACACCCTCGCCGAGGAGATCCCCCACTTCGTCGAGGAGTGACATTCGCCGACGTGCCTCGCACGCACTCGAACACAGGAGCTGACGTGGCCTCGCAGAGTGAGAGCGAACTGGTGCTCCCCGCAACCCGTGCGCGGTTCGTGTTCAGTGCCCGGAGCGACGTCGGCCGCGAGCGCAAGGTCAACGAGGACAGCTTCCTGGCCCAGGCCCCGGTCTTCCTGGTCGCCGACGGCATGGGTGGTCATGCCCAGGGCGACGTGGCCAGCCAGACAGTCGTGCGGGTCTTCGAGGAACACATCGCCTGCGACGCACCTTCGACCCCGGAACGCGTGCTCGACGCCATCCACTCGTCGAACGATGCGGTGCGCGACCTCAGCGCCGTCGACGACTACGGCACCGCGGTGTCCGGTACGACGCTGTCGGGCATCGCGTTCGTCGACGCCGGCGACGACGTCGGCTTCCACTGGATGGCCTTCAACGTCGGCGACTCGCGGGTCTACACCTGGGACGGGCACACGTTGGCGCAGCTGAGCGTCGACCATTCCGCTGTGCAGGAGATGGTCGACGCGGGTCTCATTTCCAATGACGAGGCGGAGCAGCATCCGGAACGCAACGTGATCACCCGCGCGATCGGCGCCGACGAGTCCGTGGACGCCGACGTGTGGCTGCTACCGGCGTCCGGGCGGCACGCGTTCCTGATCTGCTCCGACGGACTGACCAAGGAACTCGGCGCGGCCGAGATCGCGAAGATCCTGGCATCCTATGACGGTGATAGCTTGCCCAGCCGGTCCCGCGCAGACGTGCTTGTCGACGCGGCTCTGGCCCGCGGCGGACACGACAACGTGACGGTCGTCTATGTGGAGTCGGAACTGGGCAACCCCGAGCAGGACGACACCGCCGACACGGGCGAAGCAGCGCGCCACAGATAGAGTGACGTCGTGGACACAGCGGAAAGCACCCTCGAATGAGGGGCGTCAGACAAAGCTCGCACACGCACAGTGTTAGCCTGTCAGGGTGCTGCTGCGTCGACCCTCTCTTCCCTGCCGCGACGAGTCCCAGTTCTGAGGCCTCTCTCGTCGTGGAGTTTCTGGTTGGCTGCATACCCATCGTTGAGGAAGACGCACACATATGACTGACGCACCACTGCTGGAAGAACGTCCGCGTACTCTGGCCGAAAAGGTTTGGGACAAACACCTCGTCGCCAAGGGCGAAGACGGCACGCCCGACCTGATCTACATCGACCTGCACCTCGTGCACGAGGTCACCAGCCCGCAGGCTTTCGACGGATTGCGCTTGGCCGGACGCCCTCTGCGCCGCCCCGATCTCACCATCGCCACGGAAGACCACAACACGCCGACCCTGGCGATCGACCGGCCCATCGCCGACCTCACCAGCCGCACCCAGATCGAGACGTTGCGGCGCAACTGCGAGGAATTCGGCATTCGCCTGCACTCGCTCGGCGACATCGAGCAGGGCATCGTGCACGTCGTCGGACCGCAGCTGGGCCTGACCCAGCCGGGCATCACCGTCGTCTGCGGCGACTCGCATACCTCCACCCACGGCGCCTTCGGGGCCATGGCGCTCGGCATCGGCACAAGCGAGGTAGAGCACGTGATGGCCACCCAGACTCTGCCTCTGACACCTTTCAAGACCATGGCGATCACCGTCGACGGCACTCTCCGCCCCGGCGTGACGGCCAAGGACATCATCCTCGCCGTGATCGCGAAGATCGGCACCGGCGGTGGCCAGGGCTACGTGCTCGAATACCGCGGCAGCGCCATCCGCGCCCTCTCCATGGAGGGTCGCATGACCATCTGCAACATGTCGATCGAGGCCGGCGCCCGCGCGGGCATGGTGGCCCCGGATGCGATCACCTACGACTACCTTCAGGGTCGCGCACACGCCCCGGAAGGCCAGGATTGGCTCGACGCGGTCGGCTACTGGGACACCCTCGCCACCGACGACGGCGCTGTGTTCGACGCCGAGGTGCTGCTCGACGCCGACACTCTCGAACCCTTCGTGACCTGGGGCACCAACCCCGGGCAGGGCGTGTCCCTGAGCGATACCGTGCCGGACCCGTCCGGAATCATCGACGCCAACGAGCGCTCGGCCGCCGAACGCGCCCTCGAGTACATGGACCTGGCGGCTGGCACCCCGATGAAGGAGATCCGGGTAGACACCGTCTTCCTCGGCTCCTGCACCAACAGCCGGGTCGAGGACCTGCGCGCCGCCGCCAACATCATCCAGGGCCATAGCCTGGCCCCCGGCGTGCGGATGCTGGTGGTGCCCGGTTCTGCGCGGGTGCGCATCGAGGCCGAGGCGGAGGGCCTCGATAAGATCTTCATCGACTTCGGCGCCGAATGGCGCTTCGCCGGCTGTTCGATGTGCCTCGGCATGAACCCCGACCAGCTCGCTCCCGGCGAGCGGTGCGCTTCCACGAGCAACCGCAATTTCGAGGGCCGTCAGGGCAAGGGCGGGCGCACGCACCTCGTCTCCCCGCTGGTCGCGGCGGCGACCGCCATCCGCGGTACGCTTTCGAGCCCGTGGGACCTGGTCCAGGATGGAGACGAGTAAGTAATGGAAAAGTTCACAACCGTCACGGGCATCGCGCTTCCACTGCGCCGCTCCAACGTCGACACCGACCAGATCATCCCCGCCGTCTACCTCAAGCGCGTCACCAAGACCGGCTTCGAAGACGCCCTCTTCGCCCGCTGGCGCGCCGACCCCGACTTCGTACTCAACAATCCGGCCTACGAGGGTGCCCGCGTGCTCGTGGCCGGCGCCGACTTCGGCACCGGCTCCTCGCGGGAGCACGCCGTATGGGCGCTACGCGACTACGGCTTCGACGTGGTCCTCAGCCCCCGCTTCGGCGACATCTTCCGCGGCAACTCCGGCAAGCAGGGTCTGCTCGCCGGCCAGATCTCCGAGGCCGACGCCCAGCGCCTGTGGGACATCATCGAGGCCTGTCCCGGAGTCGAACTGACGGTCGACCTCGTGTCGAGGACCGCCCGCGTGGGCGGCCTCACCGTTCCGTTCGAGATCGATGACTATACCCGGTGGCGCCTCCTCGAGGGCCTCGACGACATCGGACTCACCCTGCGCGATGAAGCGCGGATCGCAGAATTCGAATCCCACCGGGAGCCATGGCGGCCCCGCACTCTCCCCGCAAGGCAGGTACGTTTGTGAGCACCATCAGCGAAAACACCCAGGACCGTGAAGACGACCAGAACCGGTCGGACGCGCAGAACCGCGAGAACGCCCAGAACTGGGGCGCGGCCGTCGGGCTGCAGGGCGACCGGATCACCATCCGCGGCGGCATCCCCCTGGTCGGCCGGATCGAACTGAAAGGCGCGAAGAACCTGGTCACCAAGGCCATGGTCGCGGCCCTTCTCGGTGAGAGTCCCAGCACGCTCAAAAACGTGCCGAACATCAGCGACGTGCGCATCGTGCGCCAGCTGCTCGAAGTGCACGGCGTCAAGGTCACCGACGGCGCCGAGCCCGGCGAACTGCTGCTCGACCCGGTCGACGTCGAGAGCGCGCATTTCGCGGCGATCGACGCGTACGCCGGTTCCTCGCGCATCCCGATCCTGTTCTGCGGCCCTCTGCTGCACCGCCTCGGGGAGGCGTTTATCCCCGATCTGGGCGGCTGCCGCATCGGCGACCGCCCGATCGACTACCACCTGGACGTGCTGCGCAAGTTCGGCGCCGTCGTCGAGAAGCAGCCCAACGGCATCCGGATGTCCGCGCCCAACGGGCTCAAGGGCACCAAGGTATCCCTGCCCTACCCGAGCGTCGGCGCGACCGAGCAGGTACTCCTGACCGCCGTGCGCGCGGAGGGCATCACCGAGCTCAAGGGCGCGGCGATCGAGCCCGAGATCATGGATCTCATCAACATCCTGCAGAAGATGGGCGCCATCATCACGGTCGACACCGACCGGGTGATCCGGATCGAGGGCGTCGAGCGCCTCGAGGGCTACAACCACCGCGCCCTGTTCGACCGGAACGAGGCGGCCAGCTGGGCGGCAGCGGCCCTGGCCACCGACGGCGACATCTTCGTCGGTGGCGCACGCCAGCCCGAGATGTTGACGTTCCTGAACGTGTTCCGCAAGGTCGGCGGGGCGTTTGACATCGAAGACGACGGCATCCGTTTTTACCACCCGGGCGGCGACCTCAAGCCCGTCATCATCGAGACGGATGTGCACCCCGGCTTCATGACGGATTGGCAGCAGCCGCTCGTGATCGCCTTGACCCACGCGCACGGCGTCTCGATCGTGCACGAGACCGTCTACGAGCAGCGCTTCGGCTTCGTGGACGCTCTCGTCGAGATGGGCGCCACCATCCAAATCCACCGGGAATGCCTCGGCGGGCACCCCTGCCGGTTCGGCCAGCGCAACTTCAACCATTCGGCCGTGATCACCGGGCCGACGAAACTGACCGGCGCCGACATCGAGGTTCCCGATTTGCGCGGCGGCTTCAGCCACCTGATCGCGGCGCTGACCGCGAAGGGAACCTCCACCGTCAGCAACGTCGGAATCATCAGCCGCGGCTACGAGAACTTCATCACCAAGCTTCAACTGTTGGGGGCTGACTTCGATCTCGAAGGATAATGGGGCTGTGCCAGCATCCGATCCAGCGTCCGTGTCCGATCCAACGCCCCAGACCCACATCTCCCGTGACGTCGTGAACCCCGGGCGGGAGCGTTCGGAGACCCGGCGGCCATCCGTGTTCTGGGTGCTGGCGATGATGATCCTTCCGGTGATCAATCTCGCCGTGCGGTACAAGGTCACCGACGCCGCGAAGTTCCCCCGTTCGGGGGCGTTCGTGATGGCGCCCAACCACTTCAGCGAGATCGACCCGCTTCTGATGGGGGTAATGAGCTGGAATATGGGGCGCGCGCCCCGGTTCATGGCGAAGGCATCCGTCTTCAAAATCCCGGTGATCGGGTGGCTGCTGCACAAGTCGGGACAGATCCCGGTGCAACGCGGCGGCAGCGTGCGCGGCAGCGAGCCCGTGAAGGCGGCCGAGCGACTGGTCGAACGTGGCCAGATGGTCGTCGTCTACCCGGAGGGGTCGCTGACCCGGGACCCCGCGCTGTGGCCGATGCGTGGCAAGACCGGCGCTGTGCGGATCGCTCTCGAGCAGGGTATCCCGATCGTGCCGGTGGCCCACTGGGGAGCGCAGGCGATCATGCCGCGCTACTCGAAGCGGCTGAACCTATTCCCGCGCAAGACCGTGCTGGTCAAGATCGGTGACCCGCTCGACCTGGCGCAGTTCCGGGGCCGCAACCTCGACCCGGCGACGCTCAATGAGGCCACCACGCTCGTCATGGCCGCCATCACCCAGTTGCTCGAAGATCTTCGGGGTGAGACGGCGCCGTCCAAGCGCTGGAACCCGACCGAGCACGATCAGAAAGAGACCGGCCGTTTTGAAGCCTAAGGTTCAGCCAGGCAAACGGGTGGCCGTTCTCGGTGCCGGCAGCTGGGGCACCACGTTCGCCAAGATCCTGGCCGACGGCGGGGCCGACGTCGTGCTGTGGGCCCGCCGTCCCGAGCTCGCCCGCGAGATCACCGAGGCCCGGCGCAACAGCGACTACCTGCCCGGCATCAACCTGCCGGAGGGCCTGCGGGCCACCGCGAGGCTCGACCTGGCCCTCGCCGGCGCCGAGCAGGTGTTCGTATCGGTGCCGAGCCAGTCGCTGCGCGAGAACCTGATCCTGGCCGAGCCGTTCCTGGCTCCCGGCGCCATCGTGGTGTCGTTGATGAAGGGCGTCGAGCGCGGGTCCGGCCTGCGCATGAGTCAGATCATCGCCGAGATCCTGCCGATCAACCCCGACCTGATCGCGGCGATCTCCGGACCCAACCTGGCCCTGGAAATCGCCAAGGAACAGCCGACGGCGGCCGTGGTCTCCTCGAACAGCCTCGAGACCGCGCAGGCCGTTGCCATGCTGGCCCGCAACCGCTACTTCCGCTCCTACGTCAACACGGATGTCATCGGCACCGAATTCGGCGGCGTGCTGAAGAACCTCATCGCCGTGGCCATCGGCATCGTCGACGGCGTCGGCTACGGGGAGAACACGAAGGCGTCGATCATCACCCGCGGTCTCGTGGAGATGACCGATTTCGCGGTGGCCTACGGCGCGCATCCGGAAACGCTGGCTGGCCTGGCCGGCCTGGGCGACCTGATCGCGACCTGCCAGTCGCCGCTGTCGCGCAACAACACCGCCGGCCGGCTCCTCGGCCAGGGCTACGGCATCAACGACGTCGTCAAGCAGATGCAGCAGACCACCGAGGGTCTTGCGTCCGTCGGCCCCATTCTCGATCTCGCCCGCGCCAAGGGGGTGGACATGCCCATCGTTGAGCAGGTCCGCCAGGTGCTGGCCGGTACTCTGAAACCGCGGGATCTCGCCCCGCACCTGACCACGGACTCAGCGGAGCCGCAGGGCGAAAGGACGATTGATGACGAACAAGCTCACGGTGGCGCTGCTCTTTGGGGGTCGGTCAAGCGAACATTCGATCAGTTGCGCCACAGCGGGCGGCGTCCTGGCGGCGATTGACCGCGATCGCTACCACGTCATTCCGGTCGGCATCACCCGCGACGGAGCCTTCGTGCTCGAAGCGGATGACCCGGCTCGGTTCACATTGGACGCGGACGAACTGCCGGAGGTCTTCGACAACGGCACCCGCATCCGGTGGCCGGAGAGCAGCCTCAGCCGCCAGCTGACTGTCAGTGACGGCGCCGGCTATCGTTCGCTCGGTAACGTCGACCTGGTCTTCCCGATCCTGCACGGCCCGTTCGGCGAGGACGGCACCGTGCAGGGGCTACTCGAACTCGTCGGGCTGCCCTACGTGGGCTCAGGCGTGCTCGCGTCGGCGCTCGGAATGGACAAGCACTTCACCAAGACCGTCTTCCAGCAGGCTGCCCTCCCGGTCGCCCCGTGGCGTACCATCACCGACGGCGATTGGGCCGAGGCTCCCGGGATGGCGTTCGCGGCGGCCGAGGAGCTCGGGCTGCCCGTGTTCGTGAAGCCGGCTCGGGCGGGGTCGAGCGTAGGCGTGAGTCGGGTGTCGACCCTGGACCAGCTCGCCGAGGCGATGCGAGTTGCTCTGCTCGAGGACAGCAAGGTTCTGATCGAGGCCGGGCTGCGCGGACGCGAACTCGAGATCGCGGTGCTGCAGGGGCGTCCTGGGGAGCCGACGCGGGCATCCGTCGCCGGCGAGGTGAGGGTCACCGGGCGGGACTTCTACGACTTCGCCGCCAAGTACCTCGGTGCGTCCGGCATCGACCTGGTCTGCCCGGCCGACCTCACCTCCGAGGAACTCGCCCAGATGCAGGCCCTGGCCATCCGCGCGTTCGACGCGATCGATGGCGCCGGCCTGGCGCGGGTGGACTTCTTCCTCACCGATGACGGCTGGGTCATCAACGAGATCAACACCATGCCCGGGTTCACCCCCATCTCGATGTTCCCGAGCTGCTGGCTGGCCAGTGGCTTCACCTACCCGCAGTTGATTGATGAGCTGATCGAGGTGGCGATCGCCCGCCGCGCCGCGCCGGCCGCGCTGCACCTGGCGGTCTAGCCGCCCAGCCGCACGCCCGGCGCGGCGATCAGGCCTTCTGCACCGTGATGGTCCAGTGGGCGTCCCCGACGCGATCGAAGTGGGTGACCGGGTAGCCGCTCTCCGCCGCCCAGCGTGGCAGGGCGTCCGTCGCTTGCGTGCAGTCGAAGTTGATGGTGAGCTCGTCGCCGAGGTCGAGCTTTTCGATTGCGGCTCCGGCCTCCACGAGCGGGAACGGGCAGACCTGACCGTCGGTCTCAAGTACGTACTGTGCCATGTCGGGCTTCTTTCTTCTGGTTGGCTGCGGGGTTGCTACTGGTTGGCCGGAACGCGAGCGGGGGAGACCCCTACCCGCGCGGACCCGGTGATGAAGAGGCGCGTCGCGGCGCCGGTGCCGATGATCATGAACACCAGCGCCACCCAGCCCTGGAGGCCGAAGGTGGCGGTGTCGACCATGCCGTTGCCGATGGTGCAGCCGCCGGCCAGGCTGGCTCCGACGCCCATCAGCACCCCGCCGAGGATGCTGCGGATGGTTGTGGTGACATCGGGCAGCCGCACCCGGAACTCGCCGCTGCCCTTGGCTGCGATGAACGAGCCGAGCAGGATGCCGATCACCAGGTACACTCCCCAGTCGATCAACTGGGGATCGCCGCGCACGAGGTAGTTGACGATGTTCGAGGACGGCCCGGTGATACCGAGCCCGGACTCGCGCCCGGTTGCCCAGCTGAGCGGCCAGGCGAGGATGGCGAGCGGCGCGATGATCAGGGCGGTGGTGAACGCGCCCCATTTCTTCTCGAACAGGAGATGCCGGATGCCGCTCGTGCGGGCCGGGAGCGACGCGACCGGCAGGGACGACCGCAGCCGCAGGTGGTGCCGGGCGAGCAGGCCGACGCCGGTGACGAGCACCGCGACCAGCACCCACGGTGAGATGCCGAGGACTCCGTGGATGGTGGAAGCCTCCACGGTGATACCGCGCAGCGCCGCGACCGGAGCGGACAGCGCGCCCGTCTTCGAGATGGCGGAGAAGAGGGCGTAGAAGATCAGGGCGAACCAGCTGCCCACCAGACCCTCGCCGGCGCGGTAGTAGGTGCCCGTGGCGCATCCGCCGGCCAGCACGATGGCGAACCCGAAGATGAACGCACCGATGATCGTGGCCAGCCAGGCGAAGGGCTGGGGGTCGAGGGTGATCACACCGGCAGCGTCGAGGGCGAAGACTCCCACACTCTGCACCGCGATGACGATCAGAAAGGCCGTCAGCCAGCGGGTGCTGCCCGTGAGCCACAGGTCCCGGAAAGCGCCGGTGACGCAGAACCTGCCCCGCTGCATGGTGAAGCCCAGGGCGACGCCCAGGCCGAGTCCGGTGAGAAGCATGTCGTGTCCCCGTCCATCAGAGGCCGCACGCCGTGTGACGGCGACTCCCCAGCGACGTTACGGGCCGGCCGGCGGCGCTGCTCCCAGACGTCGCGGCATAACGAAATGAGACGTAACACTTGACAACTCCGTACCCGCACTCGTCCGTGCGGCCGCAACACCCTAAAGTTGTCGACTCGGGGCAGCAGGACGGCGGGGTGGCAGGGTGGCAGGGTGGCAGGGTGGCGGGCTATGGAGCGGGCGCCACCGTCTCGCCGTCGGTCGGCAGCAGCAGGTCCGCGGCGCCGAGGCACTGGCCCGTCGCGGGGATGTTCCCCACGGCCTGCGCCAGGTCTACGAGCACCGTGGACCCGCTGACCTTGTCCGAGTCGATGACCAGTTCGGTTGCCGGGTCACGGCCGTAGGTGGTGTAGCGGTAGAGCGGGGCATCCGAGTCGTCTTCGATCCAGTCGATGCCGTTGACCGTGAGGCAGGGGAGCGTCGTCGGTGGGGGCACGGCAACGCCGCAGTGCAACAGGACCGCGCTCGGGGTGCCCCACGCGCCCGTGGCCTGGGCGTTCGTCTCACGTTCCGGAAGCGAGGCCACCGAGGTCGGAAGGCGAACGATGAGGTCGGCGCAGGTGGGATTGACGGCATCCGCGGCCGGTTCCAGTGGCACGACCGCCGTGCAGCCGGTGAGGAGCACGGTACCGGCGACGAGCGTGAGCGCGAGGCCGGTGTGGAGGAAACGGATGCAGGGAGTCATTGCATTCAGGCTACCGTTTGAAGCATGACGAATTCTGCGGGCGCGATGATCCCCATGAGTGCGACGCTGGCCGACCTGAGCGAAGGGGAGGTTCTCGCCCGGATCTTCCCGCGACTGCCGGGCTCCGCGGCCCAGCTCCTCGGCCCCGGCGACGACGCCGCCGTGATGCGGGCCCCGGACGGGCGCTACGTCGTCACCACGGACATGATGATCCAGGGTCCGGATTTCCGGCTCGCCTGGTCGTCCCCGCACGACCTCGGCTGGAAGGCCGCCGCGACGAACCTGTCCGACGTCGCCGCCATGGGGGCCCGTCCCACCGCACTGGTGGTGGCGATCGCCGCCCCGCCGTCGACGCCGATCTCGGTGATCGAGGGCATCGCCGACGGGGTGCGCGACTGCTGCGAGGCGCTGGCCCCCGGCTGCGGCGTCGTCGGCGGCGACCTGTCCGCGTCCGACGCCCTCACGCTCGCTGTGACAGCCTTTGGCGACCTCGAGGGACGCGAGCCCGTGCTGCGCTCCGGGGCGCGGCCAGGCGACGTCGTGGTCCTGGCCGGGCGCCTCGGTGAGGCCGCCCGAGGCCTGGACCTGCTCTTCCGCCTCGCCGTTGACGAAAACGGTGTTCCGGATGCTGCGCTGGCGGACGCACTGCGGGCGCAGCATCCTGAGGCGGTCGCCGCGCAGCTCGCACCGGTGCCGCCCATCGACCGAGGCCCGGCCGCCGCCGGCGCCGGCGCGACCGCGATGCTGGACGTGTCCGACGGACTCGCCATCGACGCCGGGCGCCTCGCCCGGGCCAGCGGCGTGGGCATCGACTTCGCCCGGTCGGCCCTCGGCGAGAATGTCGAGCGTTCCCTCGGCGGCGGCGAGGACCACGGCCTGCTGGCCACTTTCCCGCCGGGCGCCGTGCTGCCCGCCGGCTTCCGCGCCGTCGGCGTGGTGACGGATGCCGCAGGCTCGGTCCTGGTGGATGGCCGCCCCCACGACCAAGCCGGTTGGGACCCCTACCGCGGCTGGGACGGCGCCGTCGCCTGAGAGCGCCTCAGGCCGCCGGCAGCACGGGGGAGGCGTACCAGACGGTCGTGTCGCCGTAGTCCTTGCGCCGGTCGGATGCGAGGCCCGCCCCCCAGACCGGTTCGGGGGAGCGCGAACTGCGCTCCACGATGACGAGTGCGCCCGGGTCGAGCAGCGGCGCCAGGGCGGCAAGGTTGTGGCCAAGCTCGGTCTCGGCCAGGTCGTAGGGCGGGTCGATGAAGACCAGGTCGAACCCCTCGCCGGTGGCCGCGAGGAACGACTGCACGGCCTGGCTGCTCACCTTGATCCTCGGGGCGCCCCGCCCCGGTGCCGCCCGCAGCACGGCCTCGGTGTTCTTGCGGCACATCTGCGCGGCGCCAAAGTTGTTCTCGACCAGGGTCACGATGCGCGCTCCCCGGCTGGCCGCCTCCAGGCCGAGCCCGCCCGACCCGGCGTACAGATCGAGAACCCGAGCGCCACGGATGATGTCGCGCGCGTCGAGGGCGGAGAAGATCGCCTCCCGAACACGGTCGCTGGTGGGGCGGGTGCCGGTCTTGGGCACCGCCAGGGGCAGGGAACCGGCAAACCCGGCGACGATTCGCGTCATAACCCGTCGAGTTTATCGCCCGTCGGCGGCCGCGGTCGCGGTGCACCCGCGCCGACGCGGTGCCGCATGTCGCACGTGCCGCCTACGATCGAGACATGACCGATTCGGAGGCTGGGGAGACTCTCGCCCCGGTGACCCTCGACAGCAAGCTGGCCACCGTGGTCGGCGGCAAAACGGCCGTCGCCCTGGGCAAGGCCTTCGGCTCGCACACCGTGGGCGATCTGCTCAGCCACTACCCGCGCCGCTACGCCCGCCGCGGCGAGCTCTCGTCGATCAGCCTGCTGCCGCTCGACGAGAACGTGACCATTGTGGCGGAGATCCGCTCGGTCGAGGAACGCCCGATGAAAGCCCGCAAGGGGTCGATCGTCGAGGTGAAGATCTCCGACGGCCGCGGCATCCTCAGTCTCACCTGGTTCAACCAGTCCTGGCGGGCCAGGCAGCTCCAACCCGGCATGCGCGGAATGTTCGCGGGCAAGGTCACCGACTACCGGGGCCACCTGCAGCTCACGCATCCGACCTACAAGCTCTTCGGCCCCGGCGCCGACGACGAACCCGAGATGCCCACGGATGCCGCGGCCGCCAAACTCTGGATCGAGCAGCCCGTCGCGATCTACCCGGCCACCAACACCGTGGCCAGCTGGCAGGTCGCGCAGTCCATCGCGATCCTGCTGGACAGCGTGGGCCCGGTGCCCGACCCGATCCCGCCGGGGCTGCGCGCCGAGCGCGGGCTGCTGCCGCAGGGCCGGGCCTTCGAGCTGATCCACCGCCCGGAAACCGATGCGGACTGGCGCCGTGCGAGGGACACCCTGCGGTTCACCGAGGCCTTCGTGCTGCAGAGCGCCCTGGTGCAGCAGCGGCTCACCGCTCGGCAGCAGCACTCCACCCCGCGCGTGGCGTCGTCCGGCGGCCTGCTCGAGCGCTTCGACGCCGGCCTGCCCTTCAGCCTCACCGCGGACCAGCAGGGCGTGGCCACGGAGATCTCCGCCGACCTTATCGAGACCCACCCGATGAACCGGCTGCTGCAGGGTGAGGTCGGATCCGGCAAGACCGTCGTGGCCCTGCGGGCCATGCTCACCGTCGCCGACACGGGCGGCCAATCGGCTTTCCTCGCTCCCACCGAGGTTCTGGCGGCCCAGCACCTGCGCACGATCGTGCGGTCGCTCGGCCCCGAGCTGGCGGGCACGCTGATGCCCACCCTGCTCACCGGGCAGCTGCCGGTGGCAGAGCGCCGCAAGGCGCTGCTCCGAGTGGTGTCCGGACAGGCCAAGATCGTGATCGGCACGCATGCGCTGCTCGGCGACAAGGTCACGTTCTTCGACCTCGGACTGGTCGTCGTCGACGAGCAGCACCGGTTCGGCGTGGACCAGCGCGAGGCGCTGCGGTTGAAGGGGGCCGTGCCGCCGCACGTGCTGGTGCTCACCGCCACCCCGATCCCGCGCACCGTGGCCATGACCGTGTTCGGCGACCTCGACGTGAGCACGATCGCGGAGCTGCCGGAGGGGCGGCAGGGCATCGAGACGTTCGTCGTGCCTGTGTTCGAGAAGCCTGGCTGGGTCACCCGGGTGTGGACCCGGCTGGCGGAGGAGCTCGCCCAGGGCCGCCAGGGTTTCGTGGTGTGCCCGGCCATCGCCCCGAAACAGCTCGAGGAGGGCGCGGAGGTCGATCCCGAGGCTGCAGCGCCGGCATCCGTCGAAATGGTGCTCGCCGAACTGCGTCGTAACCCGGCCCTGGCCTCTGCCCGCATCGAACCGCTGCACGGGCGCATGACCAGCGAAGAGAAAGACGTGGCCATGCGCGCGTTCGCGGCCGGTGAGATCGACGTGCTCGTGGCGACGACCGTCATCGAGGTCGGCGTCGACGTGCCCAACGCCTCCGCCATGGTGGTGCTGGACGCCGACCGGTTCGGCGTCTCGCAACTGCACCAGCTGCGCGGCCGGGTGGGCCGCGGCGGCGTGCCGGGGCTCTGTCTCCTGGTCACGAGCGCGGAGGCCGAAACCATCGCGCGCGAGCGAGTCGAGGCTGTCGCTGCCACCCTCGACGGGTTCGAGTTGGCCCAGGTCGACCTGGAGCTGCGCCGGGAGGGCGATGTGCTCGGCAGCAACCAGTCCGGGGGCCGCTCTTCGCTGCGCCTGCTGAGGGTGGCGACCGACGGCGACCTGATCGGGGAGGCCAGAGGCCATGCGCAGCGCCTGAGCGAGCACGACCCGCACCTCGAATCGGTCCCGGCGTTGCGGGAGGCGGTGCGGCGGCGCCTCGACGACGCGGAGCGGGCCTCGCTCACCAAGTCCTGACAGCAGGATCGGAGCGCGCTCAGGCACCGTTCACGCACTGGGGCTAGGGTGATCGCTATGCGCAGGATCGCCGTCGTCCCCGGTTCATTCGACCCCGTCACGCGGGGTCATCTCGACGTGATTGAACGGGCGTCCGGTCTCTTCGACGAACTGCACGTGCTCGTCGTGCACAACCCCGGCAAGACGGCTCTGTTGCCGATCAGCCAGCGGGTTTCCCTGCTGCAGCGGTCCATCCTGGACGCCGGGCTGCCGGGCAACATCGTGGTGGCCTCCTGGGGCATGGGGCTGCTCGTCGAATACTGCACGGAGGTCGGCGCAAGCGTGCTGATCAAGGGCATCCGCTCACAGGTGGACGTGGCCTACGAGACCCCGATGGCGATCGTGAACCGCAACCTCGCCGCCGTGGAAACGATCTTCCTGCTGCCGGACCCGGCCAACGCCCACGTGTCCAGTTCCCTGGTGCGCCAGGTCGCCGCGCTCGGCGGCGATATCACCCCGTATGTGCCGCCGGCCGTGGCGGCGTTCCTGCAGAAGACACGCGTGTGAATACGTCGCCCCTGCGCTCGGTTTCCGTTCCGGCGTTCGCCGGGAACGTGGGCGGCCCTGTCGCCGACACGGACGACGAGACCCTGATGGACCTTCCGGCCGTCGAGGCTGCGGCGCGTGCGATCATCCGCAATGTGGAAACCGTCATCGACGGCAAGCACACGGCCGTCACGACGGCTCTCACGGTGCTGCTGGCCCAGGGGCACCTTCTGATCGAGGACGTTCCCGGCGTCGGCAAGACCATGCTGGCCAAGGCGCTGGCCAAGTCCGTGCACTGCACGGTCAGCCGCGTCCAGTTCACCCCCGACCTGCTGCCCTCCGACGTGACGGGCGTGTCGGTGTTCAACCAGGTGGACCGCCGATTCGAGTTCAAGCCTGGCGCCATCTTCGCGAACATCGTGATCGGGGACGAGATCAACCGGGCGAGCCCGAAGACCCAGTCCGCGCTGCTGGAATGCATGGAGGAACGCCAGGTCACCGTCGACGGCTCCACCTATCTGCTGCCGCTGCCCTTCACGGTCGTGGCCACCCAGAACCCGATCGAGATGGAGGGCACCTATGCGCTTCCCGAAGCCCAGCGGGACCGGTTCATGGCACGCATCTCGATGGGGTACCCCGACACCGAGTCCGAGCTGATGATGCTGGATGCCCGCGACACGTCGAGCCCGCTGGCCGGCATCGAGGCGGTCGTCTCCGGCGCCCAGCTTCGCGGAATGATGACGGCCGTACAGCGGGTGTTCGCCTCTCCCGCGGTGAAGGAGTACACGGTCAGCCTGGTGCGGGCCACCCGCGACGACCGCGACCTGCGCCTGGGCGCCAGCCCCCGTGCCACACTGCAGCTGATCCGGGCGGCCAAGGCCCAGGCGGCGCTGCACGGCCGGGACTATGTGCTGCCCGACGACATCGACTCTCTCGCCGTCGCCGTGCTCGGGCACCGCCTCGTGGCGAGCAGCCGGGTGCTCGGCCACCATCAGGACAGCGGCCCGGTGGTCGACGACATCGTTCGCCGAATCGTGGCGGCCACCCCCGTTCCCGTCGGTGCCACCGGGCATCCCTGACGCCATGCCGGCGAAGCAGCGGCGCGTCCGGTTTCCCCGGGTCACCCTTCGAGGCGGGATGTTCCTCGCCGCGGGAGCCGGCCTTCTGCTGCTCGCCCTGCTGACGAACCAGCGCGACCTTCTGTTCATCGCCGGTGTGCTCCTGGCCATCCCCGTCGCCGCCCTAGGGTACGTATCGATCCATCCGGTGCGCCTGCGCGTCACCCGGATGCTGCGCCCACCGGTCGTGCCGGCCGGCGGCGAGGTCGTCGTGGGGCTCGGGGTGCGGAACCTTTCCCCCCGGCCCCTGGCGGGCCTGCATCTGCGGGACACCGTGCGGGGGCGGGACGCCGGCGACGCCGGACTGACCGTGCCGGCCGGAACGCCGCTGCCGGCCCTCGACCGCTACGAGGGCGGCCCGGACACCGGTGCAGACAGCGTGAGGTTCGAGTACCGGTTCAGCTTGCCCCGGCGGGGTCTCTACGCAACGGGCCCGGTGCTGATCGGGCGTTCGGATCCGTTCGGCCTTGCCTCGGGCGAGTGGGCCGTGGGGGAGCCGCACGACCTGGCGGTGACGCCCCGGGTGACCGCCCTGGCCGGCCGGGGCCTCACCGGCACCCTGAACGACGGCGACGTTCCGGAGCGGCTCCGGCACCTGAACCACAACGCAGACCCCTTGATCGCGCGCGAGTACCGGCCGGGCGACCCGCTGCGCCGCGTGAACTGGCCGGCCACGGCCCGCCTGGGCGCGATCATGGTGCGGCAGGAGGAAGAGCAGAGCAACCCCGGAGCCCGACTCGTGCTTGACACCGCGCTGCGCGGACGCCGCGGCCGCCCGACCGTCGTCGGTGCCGACACTGGTGCCGGTGCCGACAGCGGCACCGATCTCGGCGGGCCGCGCCTCGAGCAGGCGTTCGAGGTGGCCGTCGAGCTCGCGGCATCCGTGGGGGTGCACCTGCTGGCGGCCGGCTACCGGCTCGACCTCGTTGCGCTGGGACCGAGCCTGTCCACACCGAGCCTGTCCAGTCCCAGCTCGGGCTCGTCCGGCAGACTGACGAGCCCGGGTCAGGTGAACGCCACCCCGGGGCGACCCGGCGGCCGCGGCGGCCTGCGCGGCGACCCTCCCACCGTCTTCCTGCCGCCGGGCGGAGTCGCGCTGCTGCTCGAAGGGCTGGCCGGGGTCAAGCCGGCGGACCCGCCCGACCCGGCGGAGACCGCCGAGGACGAAGCAGAACAGACGTACACGTTCGGCGGCCCCGCAGTGAAGCCCGGACCCCCGGCATCCGTCGAACCAGGTACGCCCGAGTCCGGGACCGCCGCGAAACTCAGCACGCTCGTGGTGCCCGGCGGGCTGCTGCCGACCTTCGCGGTGCTCGTCGCCGTCGACGACCGGGATCTGGCCGAGCTCGCCGACCTCGTGTCCCAGAGCCGCCCCGCGGTGGCCTTCGTGCTGCCCACGGTGCGAACGGATGCCGTGCGCCGGCTGCGCGAGGCCGGCTGGCGCTGCATCCCCGTGCACCAGACCCCGGACATCCCCCGTGCCTGGGAGGACTTTATCGGCGCGAGAAGGCCCCTGAATGACGCCGTCTGACCGGGTCGCTCCCGACCAGGCCGCTCCCGACCAGGGCACTCGCACCGCCTGGCGCGACCCCTCCGCCCGCGCGGCCCGACTCAAGCGGGCGGAGTGGCCCCTCGCGTTCGCACTCCTCTTGCTGTTGGTCGTGGCCGACGCCGGCCTCGGGCCGCTGCTCGAGGGCACGGGCTGGTGGTGGCTGATGACGTTCACGGCCGCCGGCGTCCTGCTCGGTTCCGCCGGGTTCCGCCGCGCCGGCCTGCCCGTCTTCCTCGGGTCGCTCGCTGGATTAGGGGTTCTTGTGGCGGTCCTGACGCTGCTCTTTGGCGCCGGAAGCGGCTGGCTCTGGCTGATCCCGACCGGGGAGACGATCGACCGGTTCCGCGATCTAGCGCTCTCCGGGGTGGTCTCCATCGAGCAGCAATCGACGCCGGCCGAGGCGACCGCCGGCATCCTGTTCCTGCTCAGCGCCGGCGCCGGCGTGATCGCGATCCTGATCGACACGCTCGCGGTCATCCTGCGCGTGCCCGCGCTCGCCGGACTGCCCGTGCTGGTGCCGCTGCTCGTGCCGGGGCTTGCCCTCGGCCACGAGGCCAACCTGGAGGCCCTCGTGCTCACGGCCGCCGCCTACCTCCTGCTCCTCCATGTCGAGATCCGGATGCGCCGAGCCGGCAGCCTGCCCGGCCCGCCGGTCGTAGCGGGGCCCGGCACGGTCGCGCCCGGGCGGCGCCACGTGCCCGGCTCCTCTAAGGGAGCGGTCGTCGTGGGCAGCGTCGCGATAGTGGCGGCAATCGTGGTCAGCGTCGCCACGCCCGTCTTGCCTGGGGGCAGCCTCACGCGCGCGCGCCCGGGCAGCAGCCTGCTGTTCGCCAACGGTGTCAGCCCCATGATCAACCTCGGTCAGGACCTGCGCCGGCCGGACGCCGAACCGGTGCTGCACTTCCGCACCACGGCGACTCGGCCGCCCTACCTTCGGCTGCTGACACTCGATGAATTCTCGGGCCGCAACTGGACCGCCGGGGAGGCGCCCAGGAGCCGCGCGAACGCCGTCGACGACATCGACCTGCCGCCAGGGTTCTCACCCGATATCAAGACGAGCGAGACGATCACGACCATCGGCATCGACAACCTGGCCGCCCGGTGGCTGCCTACCCCTGCGCCGCCCCGCTCGGTGACCGGCCTGCTCGGCGCCTGGTACTGGAACGAGGCGACCGGGTCCATCACGAGCCCCGGCGACACGACCCGCGGCCAGGAGTACACCGTCACCGCGCTCACGTTGGAGCCGACGGCGGAGCAGTTGCGGGAAGCCGAGGGCGCGTATCCGGCGGAGATCCGGCGCAGCCTGAGGCTGCCAGCCGAGACTCCGGCCCTGATCGGCGACACCGCGCGTGAGGTCACCGCCGGCACCACGAGCGCGTACGAGGCCGCGCGGGCCCTGCAGGACTACCTGCGCGGCAGCGACTTCGCTTACGACACCGAGGCTCCCGTCGAGGCCGGCTATGACGGTGGCGGCATTGACGTCGTCAGCACCTTCCTCGAGGTGAAGACCGGGTACTGCGTGCACTTCTCCTCGGCGATGGCGGCTATGGCCCGCTCGATCGGCATCCCGTCCCGGATCGCGATCGGCTACCAGCCCGGGTCGCTGTCCGCGTCGGGTTCCGTCGCCGGGGTCGGCCGGTACAGCGTCGACACCCACGACCTTCACGCGTGGACGGAGATCTACTTCGAGGGCGTCGGCTGGGTGCCCTTCGAGCCCACGCCCGGCCGCGGCGCCGTGCCTGCGTACACGCAGGACAATGCCGTCACCGTTCCGCTGACTGATTCCGGCCAGGCCGGCCCGTCGGACGCGCCGCGCCCCGAGGACCTCGGCGGCCAGAACGCCGCTGACGCCCAGGCCGACGCTTCTTCGCCCGCGGACTCGCGCGGCGGCATCATCCGTCTCGGCCTGCTCGTCCTCGGGACGTTCGCGCTGCTCCTTCTGCCGGCCCTCATCCGGGTGACCCGGCGGATGCTGCGGCGCCGGGGCCTCCTGTCGGGGCAGAGCGGGGCCGTGGAGGCGTGGCGTGAGGTCAGCGACACGGCGGTGGACCATGGCGTCTTCGTGCGGGAGACCGAGACGCCGCGCGAGCTCGCCGCGCGGCTCCGGGTTCTCATCGGCTCGGTAGGCGGTACCGAGAGCGTTACGGAGGGCGCCGGTCCGGGCGGGGGAGCCGCGGCCGAGGCCCTCGACCGGCTCCTCGTGGGAGCGGAGCGCAGCCACTACGGGCGACCGGGTGACGACGCGCAGTCCGCGCGGGCGGCGGAACGCGTGGCCGACCTCGACGTGGTGCTCCGCGGCATCCATTCGGTGTCGGGCCGGCGCCTGCGGGTGCGGGCGACGCTGCTGCCGGCATCGCTCTGGCGCCCCGGCGAGCGACGAATCGGACGCCCAGCCGTGAACGCGTAGAATCTTCCCTCGTGAGTAGATTCAAGAAGACCCCGTACAAGGTCGATGTGCGCGACCTGATCAACCGCCCGGGCACCATGCACGAACGACACCTCGAAATCGTCGTGCCGGGAGACCTCGGCGAGAGCCTGGTCGCCGTGAAGGCCGGCTCTACCGTGATCGCGAACCTGCGCCTTGAAACCCTGCACGAGGGCATCCTCGTGTCGGCCCAGGTGTCCGGAATCGCCGCCGGAGAGTGCGGCAGATGCCTCATCGACGTCGAATTGCCGGTCCAAGTCGAGTTTCACGAGCTTTTCGCGTACTCTCTAGACGAAGCTTATGAAAGTGAAGTTCAAGATGACCACGTGGATCTTGAACCTCTGATCAGGGATGCGGTGGTGTTGTCACTGCCGTTCCAGCCGGTTTGCCGGCCGGATTGCCCAGGTCTCGACCCCGAGACCGGCGAACGGCTTGCCGAGGCCCCTGAGTTCCTACCCGAAGAAAAGCGCGATCCCCGGTGGGCCGCGCTCATGGAATTCCAAGCTTCCGAAAGCAGCGGCACGGATGAAGACATCCAGGCTGAAACGGATAGAGAAGAGAAGTAGTCATGGCAGTCCCGAAGCGCAAGCAATCACGCTCCAACACACGTTCACGTCGTTCCTGCTGGAAGGCCGAAGCGCCCACCCTGGTCAAGACCATGGAAAACGGCAAAGTTGTCTACAGCCTGCCGCACCGCGCCAAGGTCGTCACCGACGCAGCCGGCACGGCGCTGTTCATGGAATACAAGGGCCGCAAGGTCGCCGACGTTTAGTCTCGTCGTGCTCGAACGCCTGATGCCGCGCCGACGGATGCCGGGAGTCCCGATTCAGGGTCCCGTTCCGTTGAGTCGCGGCATCAGTGTTTTCGGTCGGCATCTGCCCGGCGCGCACTCGCTGAGCCGGCACTCGTGAACGTCGATCCCGAGGTTTCGTCCTTGCTGGCGACTCTCGGCGTGCAGATCGACCCGGCCTTGCTTGAGCTCTCTCTCACCCACCGCTCGTACGCGTACGAGCACGGCGGCATACCCAATAATGAGCGCCTCGAATTTCTCGGCGACTCGATTCTGGGGCAGGCCGTGACGGTCATGCTCTATCGGGAGTACACGCAGCTCGACGAGGGTGACCTTGCCAAGCGCCGGGCCAGCCTGGTGTCGAGCGTTGCCCTGGCGGGCATCGCGCGCGGCATCGGCTTGGGGGCGTACGTGCGCCTCGGCCGCGGCGAGATCCTCACCAATGGGCGTGACAAGTCGTCGATCCTTGCCGACACCGTCGAGGCGCTCATCGGAGCGGTCTACCTCGACTCCGGCGGAGAGACGGCGACGGCGCTCGTGCTGCGCCTGATCGAGCCGCTCCTCCGTGACCCAGAGCACTTCGGAGTGTCCATGGACCCCAAGACGAGCCTGCAGGAAGCCGCGGCTCGCCTGGGCACCGGGGTTCCCGTGTACTCCATCGCGGAAAGCGGACCCGATCACTCCAAGATCTTCATCGCCACCGTCACCGTGGGTGAGGTCAGTGCGGTCGGCGAGGGCACGAGCAAGAAGCACGCCGAGATGGCCGCCGCACTCGACGCCTGGACGCGCCTCAGCGCTCCCTGAGCTGCTGTCAGGCCGTGACGCTGAAAGGCTCGCATGCCCGAACTTCCTGAAGTGGAGGTCGTTCGCGCCGGCCTGGCGCCGGCCGTAACCGGCGCCGTGATCGTCGGCGTCGAGGTCTTCGAGCCACGATCCCTGCGTCGCCATGACTCCGCGAGCGGGCATTTCGCCGACCTGTTGCAGAGCCGGGGCGTGCTCGCCGCCGTCCGCCGGGGTAAGTTCATCTGGCTGCCGCTGGATTCCGGGCGCGCCCTGGTCGTGCACCTCGGAATGAGTGGTCAGGTGCTGCTGCGCAGCCCCGGATCGGACACGGCCCGGCACCTGCGCATCCGTTTGCAGATCGAGCACCCGGAACACGGCGAGCTGTGGGTCAACTTCGTCGACCAGCGCATCTTCGGCAGTATGGCCGTGGACTCGATGCAGCCCACCCGCGACGGGCTGACGGCCGGGTACTCCGGGCTCGCAGGCGGCGCGACCGGGGCGGACGGACTAGCCAGTTCGGGCCTGGGCTGGTCGGGGCTGATCCCGTCGCAGGTGGCGCACATCGCGCGCGACCCGCTGGATCCGGGCTTCTCGGCGCCGCTCTTCCTGGCTGCCCTGGCCCGCAAGAAGACCGGGATCAAGCGCGCCCTGCTCGACCAGACCCTGATCAGCGGCATCGGGAACATCTACGCCGACGAGGCCCTTTTTGAGGCCCGGGTGCACTACGAGCAGCCGGCAGACTCCCTGTCGCCCGCGAAGGGGCGGGCGCTGCTCGGCGCGGTCCGCAGCATCCTGAACCGGGCCTTGGCCGAGGGCGGCACCAGTTTCGATGCGCAATACGTGAACGTGAATGGTCAGTCCGGATATTTTTCGCACCGCCTCAACACGTACGGCCGGCAGGGTCTACCGTGCCCCCGCTGCGGCACACTGCTCGTGCGGCAGCAGTTCATGAACCGCAGTTCACACCTCTGCCCGCGATGCCAACGGCTGCGCTGAGGCTCGCTGCCCGCGAGAAGCCTGACTGTTGAACAAAAATACGAAACTCTTTTGAATATCAAGTGAATAACTCTCAACTTTAATCACCATCTTTGCTAACCGCGGACCATGACAACCGCCGCAGATGACCTCAGAGCGGCAACGGATGCCGTCGCCCGCCTGGACTCCTCCTGCGCCGACTAGGAGCACCTCGCCGGCGCCGAGGTGCTGGCCGGACAGAAGCAGATCGCGGCCGCCCGCCGCCTCCTCGACACGCGATCCGCGTGGATGGCGGCGACCATCGCCCGGCGGTCCCGGCCCGAACTCGGCCATTCAGGTCTGGCCCCGCAGCAGGGATTCCTCTCGCCCGAGGCGCTGATCCAAAAGGTGACGGGCTCGACCAAGACCGACGCGTTCAAACTGGTCTCGGTCGGCACGATGATGGCCGGTGCCGAGGCGGCGCAGGCGCGCGTCGAGGCGGCCGTGGAGTCGCCGGACGTTGATGCCGCCGAGGTCGCGGAGTTCGTCGCGAAGGTGCCCTGGCAAGCGCCGATCGCCCGCGCGGTCCCCAGTAACGCTCTCTCCGTCGACGCGGCCGAGTCGATCCGTTTTGGTCTCGGCCAGATCGACGCGACGGTCACCGCCGACAAGCTCATCGAAGCCCTGACCCCTGCTTCTCGTCGAGGCGTCGACGCTGAACACTGACCAGGTCTTCAGGCTAGCGCGGCGCATGCGCGACCGCCTCGACGAGGCCGGCATTGCCGCCTGGGAGAAGCAGGCCCACGACGACCGGTTCCTGAAGGTCTACCGGCTCGGCAACGGCAAGGTGCGTCTGAATGGCCTCTTCGCGACCGAAGACGGCGAGTTCGTGCTCTCCGTCTTCGACTCGATCACCAGCCCTCGCCGCGGCGGGGTGCGCTTCGTCGACAAGGCGAAAGCCGCGTGGGCCACACGCATGCAGGACGACCCCCGCACCACGGACCAGATCGCCGCCGATGCCCTCGTGCAGCTGCTGACGATCGCCGGCGAGGCCGATCAGGGCCGGGTGTTCGGCGGTCGCCGCCCTTCGCCTCAGCTACGTGTGCCGGCTTTGCCCTCTTTGCTGGCTTTGCGGTCTTTTGTTCTTTGGCTTTGGCTTTGGGCTTTTGGTTGTCGGGTCTCGGGATCTGGGTCTTTGGCTCTGGGACTCAGGGTTCGGAAATTCAGGGCTCGGCAGGCTCGAGGGCCGGAGAGCCGGGTTAGAGGGCGTCACGGCGCCAGGCTCCCTCGTAACCAAGCGGCACGAAGCCGATGGCCTCGTTGACCGTGAGCATGTGCCGGCTCTCCTCAGCGTTATAGGTCATCACCGACGGATGCCCGGGGCGCTCCGCCGCGAGCAGCTCGAGGTTCGCCGTCTTCAGCAGCATCCCCAACCGGCGGCCGCGGTGCTCGCGCAGCACCAGAGTGTCCTCCTGGCTGACCGCGCGGCGGGACTCCGCCGGCACCTCCAGCTCGGTGAATCCCACGAGGTGGCCGCTCGGGCCATGCAGCACCGCCGAGGTCAACGCCGTGCGCCTGCCGGCGGCAGCCTTCTGCTCCTCCTGCATGACGCGCTCGGGCGTCTAGAGCTGCTCCGGTTCGGCAAGGCCGGCGCTCGGGGCATCCGTGCTCATGCGCGTGTAGAGCACCGCCAGATCGGGCAACCATTCCGGCGGGGTGCGATCGCCTCGAGCCGGGCAGTGAGGGCTGAGCCGATGCCTCGCCGTCGGTACTCGGGAAGCACTTCCACGGCCAACCACGCGTGCTCGGCGGAACCCTCCGGAAGGGTCTCGTAGTGACCGCGCCCGACAAGGCGTCCCTTGGACCGGGCCACGAAGAGGCGCTTGGGCTCCCACGCCTGCTTGAGCCAGTCCGGCAGGAGCTCTTCGGCGGTCAGCTCCAGGTCGGTGGTGCCATACGCCTCCGCCTCGACCGTGTTGCGCACCCCGTTTGCCGCCTCGAAATCGGCCCAGCCGGGAGCCTGCGGCGCGGCGGGGATGGCGAGTTCGTCGATCTCGAAGGTGAAGGTCCCCATGATCGGCCAGCGTAGCGCCGCCCCTGCCGCCCCTGCCACCCGGGTTCGGCCCCAGCTCCGAACCAATTCGACGGAGATTTTGCTCAAACCCGGCCCGAGACATCCGTTTCCGCTCCAAATCGGCAAAATCTCCGTTGAATTCGTCAGGGACCGCGCCTACCGCCAGGGACCGCGCCTACCGGGCGGTGGCGGCTGTGTCCGGTACCGTTACTGGGGGCGGCGCGCCGGGCAGCCGCGACCCGAGTCAGCGACGAAAGGGGGCGAAACCATGTATCTGAAAAGCCTCACGCTCAAAGGCTTCAAATCCTTCGCCCACCCCACCACGTTCGCCTTCGAACCCGGCGTCACCTGCGTGGTCGGGCCCAACGGCTCGGGCAAGTCCAACGTCGTCGACGCACTCGCCTGGGTGATGGGCGAGCAGGGCGCGAAGACCCTTCGCGGCGGCAAGATGGAAGACGTCATTTTCGCCGGCACGTCCACCAAGGGCCCGCTCGGCCGGGCGGCCGTGACGCTGACCATCGACAACACGGATGGCGCGCTACCGATCGACTACACCGAGGTCACCATCTCCCGCACCCTCTTTCGCAACGGCGCGAGTGAGTATGCGATCAACGGGCGCACCTGCCGCCTGCTCGACGTGCAGGAGTTGCTCAGCGACTCCGGCCTCGGCCGGGAGATGCACGTGATCGTGGGGCAGGGGCAGCTCGACGCCGTGCTGCGCGCCAGCCCCGAGGAGCGCCGCGGGTTCATCGAGGAGGCCGCCGGCATTCTCAAGCACCGTCGGCGCAAGGAGAAGACCCTCCGCAAGCTCGACGGCATGCAGGCCAACCTCACCCGGCTCAGCGACCTTGCCGGGGAGATCCGTCGGCAGCTCAAACCGCTCGGACGCCAGGCCGACATCGCCCGCGAGGCGCAGATCATCGCCGCCGTCGCCCGCGACGCCCGGGCCCGGCTCCTCGCCGACGACGTGGTCACGCTGCGTATCGCGCTCGACGCGCACGGCCGCACCGAGAGCGAGCGGCACGCCGAACGACTCGTGCTGACCGAACAGCTCGAGACCCGGCAGCGGCGCCTGCGCCGACTCGAGCAAGAGCAGATCGGCGACGCCGTCGACCGGGCCCGGCGCACGAACTTCGGCCTGGAATCCGTGCAGGAGCGCCTGCGCGGCCTCTACACCCTCGCCAACCAGCGGCTGGCCCTGCTCGGCTCGCAGGCCGAGTCCGTGGACGCCGGCCCCAGCGTGACCACGGCGATGCTGACGGATGCCGCCGCCGAGATCGACGCGCTGCGTAGCCGCATCGACGTGGCCGACTCCACCTGGGCTGCCGCCCGCGCGGCCACCGAGGAGGCCCGGGGCCGGCTCGACGCGCTCGACGAACAGATCGCCGCCCAGGCCGTGCTGGTCTCCCGGCACGACCTCCACCTCTCCCAGCTGACCGGGCAGGCCGAGACCGCCGCGGGCCGCCTGGCCTCCGTGCGCGGCGAAGTGCTGCGGCAGCAGAACGCCCTCAATGCCGCCCGTGGCCGGGTCGACACGGCTGAGGCACACCTCGCCGGACTCGCCGCGGACGCCGCGGCGCTCGACGCGGCCGCCGTCGACGCCGGCGAGAGCCACCCGGCCGAGGCTGCCGCCGCGGCCCGGTCTGCCGTCGCCCAGGCGGAGGTCGAGGTCGAACGCCTGCGCGACGAACTGCACCTCGGCGAACGCGAACGGGACGCCCTCGCCGCCCGCGCGGGGGCACTGTCCCTCGCTCTGGACCATAAGGACGGCTCGGCGGCCCTGCTCGCTGCGGCCCCGGCGGGCATCCGTGGTCTGGTGGCCGAGCATGTGCGCGTGCGGCCCGGCTACGAGGCCGCCATCGCCGCCGCCCTCGGCTCCCTCGCCGACGCCGTGCTCGCCGACACCTGGAGCGCGGCCGTCGACGCCATCGTGCGCGCCCGCGCCGACGATCTCGGCCGGGTCGAACTTATCGTGGCCGGCACGATCGACGAAGACGCCAGGGCCGACGCCCCGCCCGCAGACGCGACCGGCGATGCGACGGCCGGCACGATCGACGCCGACGCGCCCGGTGACGGCACGACGGATACCGGCATGTCAGGTATTGGCACGTCGGGTACCGGCACGACGGATGTCCTCGCACCCGACACCCGGCCAGACCTCACCGTGCAGCCCGGGCTGCTCTGGGCCGAATCGGTGATCGACGCGCCACCCGGGGTGCTCGGCCTGCTCCGGCGTACGGTGATCGCCGACGACCTCGACGCCGCCCGAGCCGCCGTGGACCGATTCGGACCCCGATCCGAGGAAGTGGAGACCGTTGGCGTGGAGACCGTTGGCGTGGCGACCGCCGGGCGCGCAGCCCTGTCGATCACCGTCATCACCCGGGCCGGAGACGTATTCAGCGACACCGTGCTGTGCGGTGGTTCCGGGGCCCGGCGCAGCCGCCTCGAGCTCATCGCCGACCGCGATGCGGCCGCCGACTCGCTCGCTGCGGTGCGCACCCGGCTCGAGCAGGTCGTCGCCGACCTCGCCGAGGCCCGCGTCGTGCTGTCCGCCCGCAAGACCCAGGCCCAGGCGGCCACCGCCCGGGTGCGGGCGTTCGAGTCCCGCACGACCGTGCAGGCCGAGAAGACCAACCGGGCCACCGTGCAGCTCGAGGCGGCCACCGCCGAACTGAGTCGGCTCTCCGCCGCCCTCCTGCTGCAGGCCGAGGCCGTCGCCGCCCTCGAGGCCGCGAGCGAGACGGCCCGCACCGCGCGCGACGAACAGCGCGCCCGGCCGCGCCCGGTGCCGGATACCGGACCTCGCGACGCGCTCGTCGCCGCCCTCGAGGCCGCGCGCGAAGCCGAGGTCGAGGCCCGGCTCCAGGCC
>NZ_SOFV01000025.1:0-71825 GCF_004402465.1 Cryobacterium sp. TMT2-14
CACCGCCACCGCCACCGCCCGCACTGCCGCCGCAGGCGCCGACGCCGCGGGCACCGGCACGACGAGCGCCGCCGCCGGCCTGTGGGCACAGCCGAGCGGCTGGCGGCTCGGTCCGGCCCGGCCGGTGCACTACAGCCTGCGGGTCAGCGCCACCGAAACCGTCGACGTTGCCGTGCTGACCGGCCCGGACGGCCTGACCGTGGCCGTCGACGAACGGATGCCCGTTCCCGGCCGACTCGCGCCCGTCACCGGCCACGCCGATACCTTCGCCTGTGAACTGGGCGGCCGCCTTGAGGTGCTGCAGCTCGTGTCCGACGGCCCGCGCCTCTGGCTCGGCCAGAGCGGTTTTGGCACCGAGCTGGTGCACCGCTCCCGGGCCGAGCAGCTCGTCGACCGCCTCACCGGCCTCGACCGGGCCGGGGGAGAGGCCGGGGCGGCCCGGCCGGAGGTGCGCTCGCCGATGCCCGGGACCGTGGTTGCCGTGCACCTCGCCACGGGCGACCTGATCGTCGCCGGCCAGCGCATCCTCACCGTGGAGGCCATGAAAATGGAGCACCATCTGCTGGCCGAAACGGATGGCCGGCTCACCATCGGCGTGCGCCCGGGTGACCTCGTGCGCCTCGACCAGATCGTCGCCACAGTCGCCGCCACCGCCGTGACCACCGGGACGGAAGCCACACCACCAGCCACGCCAGTCAAGGGAGACCCAACGTGAAACAGGAACTGACCGAGCAGCAGCAGCAGCTCAGCGACACCGTGCGCGACTTCGCCGACATGGTCGTAGCGCCGGCCGCCTACGAGTACGACACCAAGCGCAGCCTGCCCTATGACATCATCGCCCAGATGGGGGAGTTGGGCCTGTTCGGCCTGCCATTCCCGAAGGAGTACGGCGGCCAGGGCCAGGACTACTTCGCGCTCTGCCTCGCGGTCGAGCAGCTTGCCCGGGTCGACCAGTCCATCGCCGTCACCCTCGAGGCCGGCGTGGGGCTCGGCATCATGCCCGTCTACCGGCGCGGAACCGAGGCGCAGAAGCAGGAGTGGGTGCCGCTGCTGACCAGCGGGCGTGCGCTCGCCGCGTTCGGGTTGACCGAGGCGGATGCCGGCTCCGACGCCGCCGGCACGAAGACCACGGCCGAGCTTTCCGGCAGTGAATGGGTGATCAACGGCACGAAGCAGTTCATCACCAACTCCGGTTCCGAGATCACCCGGCTGGTCACCGTGACAGCTGTCACCGGCGAGTCCGAGCGCCCCGACGGCTCGGTGAAGAAGGAGCTCACGGCCATCCTCGTGCCCACCCCGACCCCGGGGTTCACGGCGCTGCCGGCTTATGACAAGGTGGGCTGGCACACCTCCGACACGCATCCGCTGCTCTTCGAGAACGTGCGCGTGCCCGAGGCCAACCTGCTCGGCGAACGCGGCCGCGGCTTCGCCAACTTCGTGCAGACCCTCGACGAGGGGCGCATCGCCTTCGCCGCGCTGTGCACGGGTGCGGCACAGGGCTGCCTCGAGGAGTCCATCCGTTACGCCAACACCCGCAATGTGTTCGGCCGGTCGATCGGCTCCAACCAGCACATCGCGTTCAAGATCGCACGGATGCAGGCTCGCGTGTACACGGCCCGCCTCGCCTACTACGACGCGGCCATGAAAATGGTGCATGGACACCCCTTCAAAATGGAAGCCTCGATTGCCAAAATGGTGGGAAGCGAAGCCGCCATGGACAACGCCCGCGACGCGACCCAGATCTTTGGCGGCTACGGGTTCCTGAACGAGAACCCGGTGGCGAGGCACTACCGCGACTCGAAGGTGCTCGAGCTCGGTGAAGGCACTACCGAGGTTCAGCTGATGGTCATCTCGCGGGCGCTTGGGTTCACCGGTTAGGCGGGAGGAAAATGAGCGACGAACGACGCACGATCGAGCAGCGCGGGCTGTATTACGAGGAATTCGACCTCGAGGCCCGCTACCGGCACAGCCCCGGTCGCACGGTGACCGAGGCCGACAACGTGCTCTTCAGCACGCTGACCATGAACTCGCAGGCACTGCACCTCGACGCGGCGTGGGCGGCCACCCAGCCGTTCGGGCAGCGCCTGGTCAACTCGATGTTCACGTTGGCGACGCTGGTGGGCAGTTCGGTCGCGCAGCTGACGCAGGGCACGATCGTGGCGAACCTCGGCTTCGGGGAGGTGACGTTCCCGCATCCGCTCTTCCACGGCGACACCCTCTACTCCGACACGATCGTCACCGCCCGCCGGCTGTCGGCGTCCCGGCCGGGCCAGGGGCTGGTCACGCTTCGGCACACCGGTCATAACCAGGAGGGCGACGTGGTGGCCACGGCCGAGCGCACGGTGCTGGTCTGGTGCCGGGCGGCCGTTCAATGAGCTTCGACCTTGGACCCGCGCTGCTGTTCTGCCCGGCCGACCGCCCCGACCGGTATCGCAAGGCGGCGGAGCGGGCGGATGCCGTGATCCTCGACCTGGAGGATGCGCTCCTGCCCGGCAACCGGGCACGCGCTCGCGGCCTGCTGGTCAGCCATCCGCTCGACCCCGAACGCACTGTCGTGCGCGTCAACCCGGCCGACACGCCCGACTTCCAGCTTGACCTCGCCGCCCTCGACGACACCCTGTACCGCTACGTGATGCTGCCGAAGACCGTGAGTGCCGCCCACCTCGCCGCTCTCGCCCGGTTCGAGGTGATCGCACTCTGCGAGACCGCCGCGGGGGTGCTCGCCGCCCCCTCGATTGCGGCCGAGCCCAATGTGGTGGCGCTGATGTGGGGTGCCGACGACCTGGTGGCCTCGCTCGGCGGCAGCTCGAGCCGGTTCCCCGACGGCAGCTACCGCGCCATCGCCCGCCATGCTCGGTCCGCTGTGCTCCTGGCGGCCGGGGCCAACGACAAGGCGGCCGTGGACGGCGTGTTCTTGGCCATCCCCGACCTCGAGGGTCTGCAGGCCGAGGTGGTGGATGCGGTCGCGAGCGGATTTCGCGCCACCGCCTGCATCCACCCCAGCCAGGTGCCCGTCATCCGGGCCGCCTACCGGCCCACGCCTGCCGAGGTCACGGCGGCGTGGCAGATCCTGGAGGCGGCCGCGGGAGAGGGGGGCGTGTTCGCCTACCAGGGGCGCATGATCGACGCACCCCTGCTGCGCCACGCCGAAGCGGTGCTGCGGCGGGCGGCGACCGTCCCGCCGGAACCGGGATTTCCGACGGGATCGGCTCCGGCCGACTCGGTGGACCACTAGCTGCCTCTGTTCGGCGTCGAATTCGTTCACGGCGCAGCGCGGGGCGACCGCTGATTGCCCGAACCGCGTAAGCCCTGCGGCATATCCGCGGCGCCTTGTGGCTTAGTCAGGAGATACGTCTGGCCACGCCGGGCATCCACGCCGGTTCCGCACTGGTCCGGGGCGGCAGGTTCACGAGGGCGACGGATGTCCTGAGTTGACCACACGCGCGGGCTCGTCCTGGGCCCATCCACCCCGGGGGAGCCAGGGGCGTCAACCGGCTCGGTGGGCTCTTAGGCGGCGTTGGCCGCGAGGGTCTTCTCGATCGCCTGCACGATCTCGTCGGACTCCGGCTCGACCGTCGACGCGAAGCGGTTGACGATCTCACCCTCGGGACTCACCAAGAACTTCTCGAAGTTCCACTTGATCAGACCGGGCAGCAGGCCCGACTTGAACTTGGTCAGCTGAGCGTAGAGCGGGTGCTGGTGCCTGCCGCGCACGTCGACCTTCACGCTCAGCGGGAAGGTGACGCCGTAGTTCTTCTGGCAGAACGACTCGATGTCCGCCTCGGCCCCTGGCTCCTGTCCCATGAACTGGTTGCAGGGAAGGCCGAGCACAACGAGTCCCTCGTTCTGGTACTTCTGGTAGAGCGCTTCGAGACCGGCGTACTGCGGAGTGAACCCACATTTCGAGGCGACGTTCACGACCAGGACGGCCTTGCCGCCGAACTGGCCGAAGGTCGTTTCCGTGCCGTCGATGAGGGTGAGTGGGGTCGAATAGAGCTCTGAGGCAAACATGCGGCTGACGCTACCGGTGCTGCCTTCGAGAAGGCTGGGCAGGGGAGCGGTGAAGGGGCTGACCAGGCTGCGATAGAATGAGGCGTCATGAGCATCATCCGTGCCCTCTCGACTGCCGTGTCGATGACTTCACGGACCTGACGCCACCGCCTTCGGACTCAGCCTCGACTCCGACCCGATCGGACATTAGCGTCCGCCCCGGGCGCGGCCGCCCGAATCCAGACTTTGCACGATCTGTTCACCAGAACATCCGTTCACCAGGACCCGACCACGGTCCACTACGCGAGACACGCACGCGACGCGCGCGTTTTCACATTGAGAAATGAGTTTTTTTGACCAAGCACCCGCTCGACCTGTCCACGCCGCCGCAGCTGCCCAGGCGCGGCCTCCGCGTCACCCCGCTCGGCGGTCTCGGCGAGATCGGCCGCAACATGACGGTCTTCGAACACAAGGGCAAGCTCCTGATCGTGGACTGCGGCGTTCTCTTCCCCGAAGAGACCCAGCCCGGCATCAACGTGATCCTGCCCGACTTCTCGTCGCTGCGCGACCGCCTGCAGGACATCGAGGCCATCGTGCTCACCCACGGCCACGAAGACCACATCGGCGGCGTGCCGTACCTGCTGCGCGAGCGCAAGGACATCCCCGTCATCGGATCACAGCTGACCCTGGCCTTCGTCACAGCGAAGCTCGAAGAGCACCGCATCACGCCGCGCCTGATCGAGGTCAAGGAGGGTCAGCGCCGCAAGGCCGGCCCGTTCGACCTCGAGTTCCTCGCCGTGAACCACTCGATCCCCGACGGACTCGCCGTCGCGATCCGCACCGAGGCCGGCCTCGTGCTCGTCACCGGCGACTTCAAGATGGACCAGTTCCCCCTCGACAACCGCCTTACCGACCTCCCCGGCTTCGCCCGGCTCGGAGAAGAGGGCGTCGACCTGTTTCTGACCGACTCGACCAACGCCGAGGTTCCCGGGTTCACGGTGACCGAGGAAGACATCCGCCCGGCCATCGACGCCGTCTTCCGCACCGCTCCTCGCCGGATCATCGTCTCCAGCTTCGCCAGTCACGTGCACCGCATCCAGCAGGTCATCGACGCCGCCGCCCGCCACAACCGCAAGGTGGCCTTCGTCGGCCGCTCGATGGTGCGCAACATGGGCATCGCCGAGAAACTGGGCTTCCTGCAGGTGCCCAAGGGCCTTTTGGTTGACGTCAAGGCCTTCGACCGGATGAAGGACGACAAGGTCGTCCTCATCTGCACCGGTTCGCAGGGTGAGCCCATGGCCGCGCTGGCCCGCATGGCCAACCGCGAGCACACCATCAAGATCGGTGAGGGCGACACCGTTCTGCTGGCCAGTTCGCTGATCCCCGGAAACGAGAACTCGATTTACCGGGTCATCAACGGCCTCACCCGCTGGGGTGCCAACGTCGTGCACAAGGGCAATGCCAAGGTGCACGTCTCCGGCCATGCGTCGGCCGGCGAACTCGTCTATGTCTACAACATCGTCAAACCCAAGAACGTCATCCCGTACCACGGCGAATGGCGCCACCTCAAGTCCAATGCCGATCTGGCCATCCGCACGGGCGTCCCCGAGGACCAGGTCCTCGTCGTCGAAGACGGCGTGGTCGTCGACCTCGTCGACGGTGTCGCGAAAGTCACCGGCCGCGTGGCTGCCGAGCTCGTCTTCGTGCACGGTATGACGGTCGGCGGCGGCGGCTCCGAGGAGGCTCTCGCCGACCGCGTGCAGCTCTCCAACGACGGCGCGGTCACGATCCTCGGCATCCTCGACACCCGAACCGGGCTTCTCACCGAGCCGGTCGAGTTCATCGCCCGCGGCTTCGTGCAGGACAACGAGTGGATCCAGGGCGCGACCAAGTCCATCGATGACGCCCTGCGCGCCGCGAACAAGGTCAAGATCGTCAACGGCGCAGAGCTCGAAGACATCTTCACGCAGAGTCTGACCCGCTGGATGCAGCGCAAGTACCGCCGCATCCCGGTCATCACCTCGGTCGTCGTCGACGCCTGATTGTAGCCGCCGGGCCGCCGGGCCGTTCGGCCCGGTGGCCCTCCCGCTTCCTTCGCAACCAGAAACGACTCGGCGCTCATGACCCCTGAAATGTCCGGTAGGAAAAACGCCCGTCGGTCCCGACGGCGTTCGCGTGTGCTGATCGCGCTCAGTGTCGTCGTGGCCCTGCTGGCGACGACGGCGATCGTGGCCGTGGTCAATCTGCCCGACGACCTGTCAATCGGTCGGTTGTCGCAGAAGAGCAACATCTACGCCACCGCGAGTGACGGTTCGCCCTATCTGCTCGCCTCCTTCTATGACCAGAACCGGGTCGAAGTGAGTTCGGATGCGATCAGCCAGTACGTGAAGGATGCGGCGACCTCCGGCGAGGACCCGGGATTCTACGAGCACGGCGGCGTGAACATCTGGGGCAGCCTCACCGGCGCCGTCACCACGCTGTTCACCGGCGACGTCCGCGGCGGATCCTCGATCACCCAGCAGTACGTGAAAAATGTGCTCGTGCAGCAGTGCGAGGCCCTTTCCGACGACGCCGAGCGCATGATTTGCTACGACGCGGCCACGGAGACCAGCCCGTGGCGCAAACTCAAGGAAATGAGCCTCGCCGTCGGTCTGGAGAAGAAGTCCTCCAAGGACGACATCCTGCGGCAGTACCTGAACATCACCGGCTTCGGTGGATCCGTCTACGGCATCGAGGCGGCCGCCAACTACTATTTCAACACGACCGCGGCCGCGCTGACGCTGCCGCAGGCCGCGAGCCTCGTCGCGATCGTGAACAACCCGGTCAAGTTCCAGCTCGACGAACCCGACAGCACGACCAACGGCGCCGCCAACGGGTACGCGGCCAACAAAGAACGCCGTGACTACATCCTCGACGAGATGCAGGAGAACGAGAAGATCAGCACGGCGGACCACGACGCCGCGATCAGCGCTCCGATCGAACCGACCATCACCGAACCGAGCACGGGGTGCCGCACCGCGGGCGGAAGCGCCTACTTCTGCGACCTGGTGCTCCAGACCCTCCGGAACGATCCGGCCTTCGGGGCGGATGCCGATGCCCGCCTGGCCAACTTCCGGCTCGGCGGCTACAACGTGTACACGACCCTCGACCCCGTCCTGCAGAGCGCGGCAGAGAGCACCATGGCCGAGAACGTGCCCAAGACCTTCGAGGACTGGGATGTCGGCGGCGTGATCACGAGCGTGGGCGTCGGTACAGGGCGGGTGCTGGCCATGACCCAGAACAAGGACTATAGCCAGGACCCGGCCGACACCGGAGCGAACTTCACCGGCATCAACTACAACACCGATCTCGACCAGGGCGGCTCCAACGGATTCCAGACCGGGTCGACCTACAAGGTTTTCACCCTCGCCGAATGGCTCACTCAGGGTAATTCGCTCGCCGACTCGGTCAGCGCCTGGGAACGCGACGAGTGGGGAACCTTCGGGGACAGTTGCAACGGTCCCCAGGACTACGGCGAGAGCTTTGCGCCCGGCAACGACTCCTCCTGGGATGACGATTCCTCCTATTCCGCCCTGGAATCGACCATCGACTCGATCAATACCGGCTTCATCGGAATGGCCAAGGAACTCGACCTCTGCGGCATCCGCAAGACGGCCGAAGCCTTCGGCGTGCACCGCGCCGATGGTGGCGCGCTGGAACAGGGCGCTTCCGCGGTGCTGGGCACCAACGAGATCGCGCCGCTGACGATGGCCGCCGCCTACGCGGGGATCGCCAACAATGGCGTCACCTGCACGCCGATCGTGATCGACCGGATCACCGGCCCCGACGGAGCCGAACTTCCCGCCCCGCAGTCGAATTGCACGCAGTCCGTCACCCCCGAGGTTGCCGCGGCCATGAGCTACGCGATGGAGCGCGTGATGACCAGAGGCTCGGGTAGCCCGTCGTACTACGACACCGACCCGCAGGTGCCGATGATCGGCAAGACCGGCACCACCGATGAGAACAGGGACACCTGGATGGCCGGTGCGAGCACGAAGGTCGCCACCATCGTGGGCGTCATGAACGTGTCCGGGGTCGGCGAAGACCAGCGGGAGACATATTTCGAGAGCGGGCAGGCGGCCACGGCCCGGCACCGGATGTGGCCCGAGATGATGGGCGTCGCGAACGAAAAGTACGGCGGAGACGAGTTCACGGAGCCGCCGCGCGACCTGACCCGCTGACCCCATGCCCGACGGCATCCGCCTGACCGCTGCCCTCGTGCTGGCCGCTGCCCTCGCGGCGTCAAACCAATGCGACGGAGATTCTGGCCTGAATCCGGTTTTCCGGCCGGTTTGGGCCGGTTTTCGGCAGAATCTCCGTCGAATTCGTTCGGGCTGCTGGCCTGCGAATCAGGACCGACTCGCCTAGTACGCGGCGGGGACCTCGTTGCTGCCCGTGGCGAGGTCTTCCAGCATCAGCTCGGGGTGGTCGCGCACGGTGTTGCGCAGCCGCCACGGAGTGCTGAACAGGGCGAGCAGCGTGCCGTCGGAGCGCATCAGCACCTCGACCTGGCGGTCGTGGCCGAGGATCTCGGCGCTCGCGCGGTCGGTGCGCCGGGCCAGCTGGTAGGGCAGAGCCTCGGTGCGAATGGCGGCGCCGAAGTCGTGGGTCATCCGTTCCTCCACAACCTCGAACTGCATCGGCCCGACCGCGCCGAGCACCGGCGCCTGGTCGCCGCGCAGCTCCGACCGCAGCACCTGAATGACACCCTCGTGGTCAAGCTGGTCTATGCCGCGACGGAACTGCTTGTGCTTGCTGGAGTCCGCCGACCGCACCACCCGGAAGTGCTCGGGCGCGAACATCGGCAGCGGCGGGTATTCCACCGATTCGATCTCGAAGATCGAGTCGCCCACCCGTAGGGCGGAGGCATTGACCAGGCCGACGATGTCGCCGGGCCAGGCCTCGTCGGCCACCTCCCGCTCGCGCCCGAACAGGTGCTGCGCGTACTTGGTGGCGAACGGCCGCCCGCTGGCCGCGTGGGTCACGATCATCCCGCGCCGGAACTGACCCGAACAGACCCGCACGAACGCGACGTGGTCGCGGTGCGAGGCGTTCATACCGGACTGCACCTTGAACACGAAACCGGAGAAGGCGCTGTCCACGGGGCGGTGGCCACCGGATGCGTCCTCCCGGGCTTCCGCGGCCGGCGCGAAGTCCACGAGGGTGTCCAGAATGTGCTGCACGCCGAAGTTGAGCACGGCCGCGGCGAACAGCACCGGGGTGGTCTCGTTCGCGAGGAAGCGGGCCTCATCGTGGTCCTGGCTCTCCTCGGCGAGCAGCTCGGACTCCTCGGTGGCGGTGACCCAGGCTGCGCCCTCCTCGGCGGCCGCGACGGCCACACGCAAGCGCTCGGGTTCGGCGGCTTTCGTTCCGCCGGCGGTGCGGTGAAAGCGGATGAATTCGTGCGAGGACCGGTCGATCACGCCGCGGAAGTCACCGGCGATCCCGACGGGCCAGGTCAGGGGAGTGGGTAGGAGTCCCGTGCGCTCCCGGATCTCGTCCATCAGGTCCAGCGCCTCGGCACCGGGACGGTCCCACTTGTTGATGACCGTGATCACCGGGAGGCCGCGCTGCTTGCACACCTCGAAGAGCTTCATGGTCTGCACCTCGAGACCCTTGCTGGCGTCGACGAGCATGACTGCGGCGTCGACGGCGGAGAGCACGCGGAAGGTGTCCTCGGAGAAGTCGGCGTGCCCGGGGGTGTCCACCAGATTGATCACGGTGTCGCGGTACTCGAACTGGATCGCCGCGCTGGTCACGGAGATGCCGCGGGCCTGCTCCATCGCCATCCAGTCGGAGACGGTGCCGCGTCGGCCGGCCTTGCCGTGCGTGGCGCCGGCCGTGGTGATGGCCCGCGCGTGCAGCAGCAGGGCCTCGGTGAGCGTCGACTTCCCCGCGTCGGGGTGCGAAATCACGGCGAACGTGCGTCGCCTGCGCGCTTCTTTCAGTACCTCGGGCGTGGACACGCCGGCGAGCTGCGTCATGGATCCTTCTTTCGCGGATGATTCGGGCAGGCGGGGGGCGTTGCCTGGGCGGCCGCTACTCAGGAATCGGTTCCCCCGATTCTAACTTCACACTCTGGGAACTGGTTCTCCGCTTCCGGCGGCGGGGTTCAGGCCCAATGCGCGCACGGTTTGGTAACGGTCCAGGCGTGTCCTTCGCAACGTTCGGCCCCGGGGATAACCTCGGCTCAACCGAAGGGAGACGACGGATGCCGCGTCCGGGCATGCATGGTTCCCGCCGTACGACCACCAGCCTGCCCGCTCATCCGACCGGACAGGGCCCGGCTCCGATCTCGACGTCCAGCCCGACCGCCCCGCAGGCGGTTTTTTCGCCCCCGCCCCCGCTCGCGATCCCGGATCTGTACGTCCCGCAGGCCGCCCCCGCGACCGGGGCGTCCCCCCTGGCGCTCCGCCGCACGATTGCCGACACCGACCTCACCGTGCACCCGCTGGCACTCGGCACGAGCGTGTTCGGGTGGACGGCAGACGGCGCCACGAGCCACCGCATCCTCGACCGCCACCGCGACCTGGCCGGCAACTTCCTCGACACGGCCGACAGCTACACCTCCGGCCGCAGCGAGGTGATCATCGGGTCCTGGCTGCGCTCGCGCCGAACTCGCGACAGCACCGTCATCGCCACCAAGATCGGCAAGAACCTCGACAACCCCGGGCTCTCCTCCCGCAGCATCATCGGCGCCGTGCACGCCTCCCTCGACCGGCTGGGGACGGATTACATCGACCTGCTGCACTTCCACTTCGACGACCCGACCGTGCCGCTGGAAGAGAGCCTCGGCGCCGTCGATGTGCTCATGCGCCGCGGTCAGGTGCGCTACCTCGCCGCCTCCAACTTCTCCGCCGAACGCCTGATGGAGGCCCGGGTTCTCGCGGCGAACGGCCTGCCCCGCTTCGTTGCCCTGCAAACGCAGTACAGCCTCCTGCACCGCACCGCATTCGAATCCTCTCTCGCCCTCGTCACCCGCGCCCAGGGAATGGCGGTGCTCCCCTATTTCGCGCTCGCCCACGGATTTCTGGCCGGCCGGTACCGGTCGAAGACCGATCTGGAGAAGACCACTCGCAGCTCCCGCGGCGCCCGATACCGCAACCGCAGCGGATTCCGCGTGCTCGCGGTGCTGGACCGCATCGCCGAGGAGCACGAGGCGCCGCCGGCGGCGATCGCGATCGCGTGGCTGCTCGCACGGGGGCCGGTCGTGGCGCCGGTGGCCAGTGCCAGCCAGCCCGAACAGGTCGACGCCCTCGTGACGGCGGCCGGCATCCGTCTGACCCGCAGCGACATGGTGGACCTCGACCGGATCTCGGCCTGACGCACCGGTGCCGGCCGAACACCGGATCTCGGCCTGACGCACCGGTGCCGGCCGAACACCGGTGTCGGCACCCGGGCCGCGTCGGCGCCGTGACGTAAGGTGGTCTAGTCATGAACGGTGCCGTCGAATTCTCTCTGGATCTGCCCGAACTCTCGTTCCGCGCGGCAGGTGATTCCCTGGTGCGCCGCAGCGTGCTGCCGAGCGGTGTGCGCATCGTGTCGGAACACGTTCCCGGCAGCCGCAGCCTGACCATCGGCTTCTGGGTCGCGGTCGGCTCCCGCGACGAGGAGCCCGGCCACTTCGGGTCCACCCACTTTCTGGAACACCTTCTGTTCAAGGGCACCGCCAAGCGCACCGCCCTCGACATCGCGATCGCCTTCGACTCGGTCGGCGGTGAGCACAACGCGATGACGGCCAAGGAATACACCTGCTACTACGCCAAGGTGCAAGACCGAGACCTGCCGATGGCGGTCGAGGTGCTCACCGACATGCTCACGTCGTCGCTGCTCGACCCGGTTGAGTTTGAGAACGAGCGGGGCGTCATCCTCGAAGAGCTGGCCATGGCCGACGACGACCCGGCCGACGTCGCCAATGAGCGCTTTTTCGAGGCGGTCATGGGAGATCACGCGCTCGGGCGCCCGATCGGCGGCAGTCCCGACACGATCCGTGCGGCCACCCATGCCGCCGTTCTAGAGCACTACCGGGCGAACTACCGCCCACAAGACTTGGTCGTCACCGTGGCCGGCGCGGTCGACCACGACGTGCTGGTCGCAGCAGTCACCCGGTCCCTCGCCCTCGCCGGCTGGGACCTCAGTGTTTTCGCGCCCCCGGTCGGCCGCCGGTCCGGAGCCCCCGCCGCCCTCAGTCAGGGTGATCCGGTCACCATCGTGCGCCGCCCGCTCGAACAGGCGAACATTCTGATGGGCTTCCCCGGCCTCCTGGCCACCGACGAGCGGCGCGTCACCATGAGCGTGCTCACCTCGATCTTCGGCGGGGGCATGTCCTCGCGCCTGTTCCAGGAGATCCGCGAGAAGCGCGGTCTGGCCTACTCGGTCTACTCCTTCGCGCCCGGCTACTCGGATGCGGGACTGTTCGGCATGTACGCGGGCTGCACCCCGGCGAAGTCCGGCCAGGTGGCCGAGCTGATGCTGGGCGAGCTGCACCGACTCGCCGACAACGGCGTCACGGCCGACGAGATGAAGCGGGCCGCGGGTCAGTTGTCCGGCGCATCCGCTCTCGCCCTTGAAGACTCCGATACCCGGATGTCCCGGCTGGGCCGCGCCGAAATCACCCTCGGCGAGTTCATCGACCTCGACGAGGCCCTCCGCCGGCTCGCGCGCGTCACGGCCGACAACGTTCAGAACCTCGCCGCCGAACTGGCCGCCGGCTCGCTCTCCATCTCCGCGGTCGGCGCGCTCGACGACGACGTCTTCGCCGCGATCCTGCCGACCTTCGTGCCCTCCTGAGCAGAACGGTCGAGCCCAGAAACTCGGTACCCAAAAACTCGGAGCCCAAAAACTCAGTGCCCAGATACTGAATGCCCAGAACCACCGAGACCCAAAGCCGGGGCCACACGCTGATGTGCGGCTCCTGACTGAGAGAGATCCCCTTGCACCATTACATTTACCTCGTTCGTCACGGTGAACAGCAGGATGCCGAGCACGGCATGCCCGACGGGCCTCTGTCCGCGCGCGGCACCCGGCAGGCTCAGCTGATCGCCGAGCGTCTCGGCGGCGTGCCGTTCACGGACGCCTGGCACTCCCCGCTGCAGCGCGCCGCCGACACGGCGAAAATCATCGCGCAGCGACTGCCGGCTCTGACCTCGGTGCCCAGCCCGCTGCTCTTCGACTGCATCCCCTCCGGCAGGGCGCCGGAGACGCCGTCGGCCTATGCGCCGTTCTTCGGCAGGGTCACTGAGGCCGACATCGAGGCCGGCAGCGCGCAGATGGGCGACGCCGTGGCCGAGTTCCTCCAGCCGCGCCGCGGCGAACGCCACGACCTGCTGATCACCCACAACTTCGTCATCGCTTGGTTCGTGCGGGAGGTACTGGGCGCCCCGGACTGGCGGTGGATCAGCATCAACCAGGCGAACTGCGGCCTCACCGTGCTGCACCAAAAACCGGGCCGGCCCTGGACGCTGCTGACCCACAACGACACCGGGCACCTCCCCGTGGAGCTGCGCACCGGTCTGCCGGACCCGCTCCTGTTCTAGGTGGATAGGCGGGTTCCGGGCGGCCGGCTCTCGGCTGGCCCGGCTCCGTCCGTCTTCCGGGTGAGGCTCTTGCGATACCAGGTCGTGGCATTCGGGTTGTCGTTATACGGCGCGCAGGACTCGTAGCCCGACCGCGCGTAGAGTGCTCCGGCCGCGGTCAGGCTCGCGTTGGTGTCGAGCACGACGTCGTCGGCGCCGAACTCCCGGGCGCGCCGTTCGAGCTCGGTCAGCAGCGACTGCCCCCAGCCGCGCCCGCGCACCTGCGGCTGCAGCCAGAGATGCTTGATCTCGAACCGCACATTTCCGGCCGGGGAGTCCTCGAGACGACGGATGCCGCCACACCCCACAAACGCTCGTTCGGCCGGTCCCATTTGCTCGCTGACCAACAGGAACACCCCGGACGGCGGCAGGAACTGGACCGGATCGGGGAACGTGGTGCGGTACCGGCCCTGCGCGGCCGGGAAGCCCGACTCCCGATCGCTGAAGTACTGGGTGAGCAGCACGATGGAGCCGGCATCCGTCACCGACACAGCGGTGAAGGCAAGGGCGGGGGAGTCAGGCATGGCCCAAGGCTAACTCGATGCCCCGCGATTGATAGATTGGACCCATGAAAACACGGGTGGCCATCGTCGGCGTATCGGGAACGATGGGCCGCTTGGTCTCGGGTCTCGTCGAGCAGTCCGAGGAGTACGTCCTCGTCGCCGGCCTGAACTCGAAGAGCGACCTCTCCGAGATGATCGGCGCGGAGATCGTGATCGACCTGACCCTGCCCGGGGTCAGTCAAAGCGTGGTCGACTTCGCAGTGGACCACGGCCTGCGCGTGCTCGTGGGCACCTCCGGCTGGTCGCAGTACCGCATCGACGCCCTCTCCGCCCGCCTCGCCGGGCAGAATGAGATCGGCGTCGTCATCATCCCCAACTTCTCGATGGCGTCGGTCATCGCGACCGGCCTGTCGGTGCTCGTCGCCCGTTTCTTCGACTCGATCGAGATCGTCGAGGCCCACCGGGCCGGCAAGGTGGACTCTCCGTCGGGCACGGCCGTGCGCACCGCCGAACTGATCGGGCGGGCCAGGGCCGAAATCGGGCCGGTGTCGGCGCCGCACACCGACCAGCGCGCTCGTGGCCAGCAGGTGTCGAGCATTCCCGTGCACAGCCTGCGCCTCGACGGCATGCTCGCCCGCCAGGACGTGTTCTTCGGCGGTGCGGGGGAGACCCTCACGATCAGCCACAACACCCTGTCGGCCGCATCCTACGAACGTGGCATCCTGCTGGCCCTGGCGGCCACCCGCACGGCCGTCGGCGTCACCGTCGGGCTTGACCAGATCATCGATCTCGGACTGGGTGCGCCGACGACGGCCACAACTGCCCACCCGGGTGAGGCCGCCGTATGAAGGGCCGGCTTGCCGCCGGCCTGATGGCCCTGCTGCTGGTCTTCTACCTGGTCCTCGTCGGCTGGCGAGCGGTGTTATTCCTGCAGAGCGGCGAAATCATCGGCATCGTGATCGGGGTGGCGCTTCTCGTGCTCCCGTTGGTCGGAGTCTGGGCGCTGGTCGCCGAACTCCGGTTCGGGCGCAACTCCGAGCGGCTCGTGCGCCGGCTGGAGGCCGAGGGCGGGCTCCCCGTCGAAGAACTGCCGATCAGGCCGAGCGGACGCCCCATGCGGGACGAGGCCGACGCTGAATTCCCGATCTACCGGGCGGCCGTCGATGCCGCCCCCGACGACTGGCGCGCCTGGTTCAGGCTCGGCCTGGCCTACAACTCATCGGGGGACCGCCGTCGCGCCCGCGGCGCCATCCGTACCGCGATCTCCCTCGAGCGCGCCTAGCCTCCACCGGTGCGTGAGCCCGTCGAAAATCGATGACCCGGCCCTCGAACCAGCTCACCGGCATCCATCACCGCGCGCTAAATGCAAAGTTTTTCGCGACACGCCGCCGGAGCAACCGAAAAATGCGGCGTGTCCCGAAATTCTCCGAGTTTACGTCGCGACGGATGCCCTCGGCCCGCTGCGACCGCGCCCGCATCCCCGACCGCGCCCGAACCCCGGGCAGGGTGGCGCCTTGGCCGTCCGAGGCCGCGAACCGTCAGAACTACGGGCGGCTGAGCATCCAGGCCACGGCCTCGGCCGCGGTTTTGTGGGTGAAGACGAAACCGTCTGTGTGCAGCCTCTCCGGCACGATCTGCTGGTCGGCGAGCAGCAGTGCGCGAGCGGCATCCTGCAGTGCGAGCGTCAGCACGAATTCCGGCACCGGCACCAGGAACGGGCGGTGCAGCCCGGCTGAAACGGCCCGGATGACGTCGTTCGCGGTGGCCGGTGTCGGGCCGACCAGGTTGACCGGACCCGACAGCGTCGAGGTGAGCAGGTGCACGACGGCCGCGGCCTCGTCGTGCAGGCTGATCCACGGCCAGTGCTGGGTGCCGCGGCCGAGCGGGCCGCCCAGGCCAAGCTTGACGATCGGCAGAAGTGGCTTCAGGGCGCCGCCGCGGGCGATGACCAGCCCGGTGCGGAGGGTGACGACACGGGTCGACTCCGGCGCACGTGCGGCCTCGGCCTCCCAGTCTCTGGTGACTTTCGCCAGAAAATCGTTGCCGGCCGGGGAGTTCTCGGTGAGCACCTCGCTCGGACGGTCGCCGTAGATGCCCACGGCCGACGCATTGAGCAGCACGGCTGGCGGTGTCGCCTGCCGGCCCATGGCATCCGTCAGCGTGCGTGTGGCCTGCACCCTCGAGTCACGGATCTCCCGGCGATAGGCCTTCGTCCACGGCAGACGGGCGATGGATGCCCCCGACAGGTTGATCACGGCGTCGGCGCCGTCGAGGGCGCCCTGGTCCATGCTCAGCGCGGCCGGGTCCCAGCGGAATTCATCGGCCCCGCGCGGATCGCGGCGCACCAGGCGGGCCACGGTGTGGCCGGCCGCGCGCAGCTGTGCGCTCAGCTCGGTGCCGATCAGTCCGGACGCACCGGAGACGAGAACTCGCATTGTGTGCGGGCCGCGCCTACGCCAGCTCGGCTTCGATGGTGATCGGGATGCCCGCGAGCGCCTTCGAAACCGGGCAGTTGGCCTTGGCGTCCTCGGCGTAGACCGCGAACTCCTCTTCGGTCAGGCCGGGGATCTTGGCGCTGACCAGGAGGTGGCTGCCCACCACGCCGACGCCGGCTTCGAAGGTTACGGCCGCGGTGGTCTGGATGCTGTCCGGAGTGTGTCCGCCGGCGCTGAGGCCGTTGGCCAGCGCCATCGAGAAGCAGGCCGCGTGGGCGGCTCCGAGAAGCTCTTCCGGGTTGGTGGTGTTCGGGGTGCCGACGGACCGGGCCTGCCAGGTGACCGGGAACTCGGCGGTCTTGGAGGAGTCGAGGGTGACGGTACCGCTGCCGGACTTCAGATCGCCGGTCCAGACAGTTGTTGCTTCGCTGGTGAGTGCCATGATGTTGCCTCCTGAGGTGAAGCTTCAGCCTAACTGTCGCCTCGGCCCACATAGGGTTCACTCTCAGCCAATGATCAGGGATGGAGCTGCGGCGGCCGTCAGCTCCCGGCCAGCGGCGTCGGCCCGCGTCCGAGGATGCCGGCACGCACCAGGAGCAGGTACAACTGGCAGCCGAGGCAGTAATCGAACACGGCGTTCAGGAACGCCGCGACGAACGCGACGCCGGCAGCGACGCCCACAGCGGGCGTCAGCCCGGCCAGACCGAGCACCACGCCGGTCACGGTGACCAGCAGCCCTACCCCCTGCGCAAACGTCGGCGGGGCCGCTTTCTCCAGTGCGGTGGGCGGGCCGAGCCGCGGCCGCACGACGGTCTTGAACAGCACGCCGTAAGGGTGCCGCCCGGCGCCGGCGAACGCACCCCAGGCAAAGAGGGCCGCCAGGATCGTGAGGAGGACGAAGGCGGCAACGGATGCCCCGGTCAGCGACAGGAACACCACCACCAGGAGCAGAACGGCCGTGATCGCGGCGCCGAAGCGTGGTCCGCGCGGGTCGAGGTCCGGGCGATCCGGGCGGGCCCGGCGCGCGGAGGGCTGCGGCCGGGGCTCAGCGGGCGAACTGGGCATGGCTGCTCCCGGTGAGGTCGTCGAGTTGCCGGAGGACGCCGGCCCGGTTCGGAACGCCGCCGATCCGGGCGCGCACCTGACCGGTTCCGTCGAGGATGAGTGTGGTCGGGGTCTGCAGGATCCCGAACCGGTTCGCGAGGTCGCGGCGGTGGGTCAGGTCGACGTCCAGGTGCGCGACGCCGGGACGGGACCGGGCCAGGCCGGCGAGGAGCACCTGGGTGCCGGGGCAGCGGGCGCAGTGACTGGTGGAGAACTGCACGAGCGTGGCGTTCGCGCCGAACGGAACCCGGCTGCTGACATCCGCCGGCGTGAGCGCGTCCGGCACGCCGAGCGCCTCCGGAGCCGCCGGGGTGACCACGATGGGGCGCCCCTGGCGGGACCGCCAGAAGAGGCCCAGCACGGTGGTGCCCGAGACAAGAACCAGCACGAGAATCAGGGCGGAGGTCGAACTCATGCTGCGACGTTACAAGGATCTCGGGCCGGGCGGGTCCGTGTGACGACAGGTTACGCGTGCAGCAGGTATCGTTTAGCCGTGTCTGAAATTGAGTTCCGCTCCGATGTAACCGTCGAACTGGTGCGCGCAAGCGCCCACGACTCCGATGTGCTGTTCGCCGCACGGGTGTCGACTCAGGGGGAGCAGACCCTGACCAAGGCCCTGCTCGAGGAATCGGACGGCGACGCCCCGAGCACGGGTGACGCCGGGCTGATCAACTACCTCATGCGCGACCGCCACGGCTCGCCGTTCGAGCACAACTCGATGACCTTTTACGTGCAGGCGCCGATCTTCGTATTCCGCGAGTTCATGCGGCACCGCATCGCCTCCTATAACGAGGAATCGGGCCGCTACCGCGAGCTGAACCCGGTCTTCTACGTTCCGGCCCCGACCCGCAACCTCGTGCAGGTCGGCAAGCCCGGCGCCTACGACTTCCTGCCCGGCACGGCCGAGCAGGCCGCGCTGGTCGACCAGCTGACCCGCGAGGCCTCCGCGCACGCCTACGCGTCGTATCAACGGATGCTCGAAGCCGGCGTGGCCCGCGAGGTTGCCCGCATCGTGTTGCCGCTCAACATCTTCTCCTCGATGTACGTGACCATGAACGCCCGGTCGCTGATGAACTTTCTCAGTCTGCGTACCAAGCGCGAGGGAACCCACTTCCCGTCGTTCCCGCAGCGCGAGATCGAGATGTGCGCCGAGAAGATGGAAGACCAGTTCGCGACCTTGATGCCGCTCACCTACGCCGCCTTCAACAAGAACGGTCGCGTCGCCCCGTAACGTGACGCCGCGGCGGTGCGCGGCCGCACACTGACCGGTAGCCTGTCCTTCGTGTCTATGTCTCAGAATCCCTTCGGCCAGGTCCTCGTTGCCCTGGTGACTCCCTTCACCGCCGACGGCGAAGTCGACTGGGCGGGCGTTGCCCAGCACATCGACGACGTCATCAGCGCCGGAGCGGACGGCATCGTCGTCACCGGCACCACCGGTGAGACGTCTACCCTCACCGACGCGGAGAAGATTCGCCTGGTCGAGGTCGGCAAGGATATCTCGGGCGGACGCGCGAAGATCATCACCGGCGGCGGGTCCAACGAGACCGCCCACGCCATGCAGCTTGCCAAGCAGAGCGAGAAGGCGGGCGCCGACGGCAACATGATCGTCACCCCGTACTACAACAAGCCCACCCAGGCCGGCGTTCTCACCCACTTCCGCATGATCGCGGATGCCACGGATCTGCCCGTGATCCTCTACGACATCCCCGGACGCACCGGTATCCCGATCGAATACAAGACGATCCTGCGGGCCGCGAAGCACCCGAACATCCTCGCCGTCAAAGACGCCAAGGGTGACCTGGCCCAGGTCAGCCGCGTGCTCAACCAGACCGACCTGATGTACTTCTCCGGCGACGACCCCAACGTTCTGCCGCACCTCTCGATCGGGGCGACCGGCCTGATCGGGGTCACGGCGAACATCGCCGCCACCCCGTATCGCCAGATGGTCGACGCCGTGAATGCGGGCGACCTGAAGGCGGCCACCGCCGCGCATCAGCAGCTCGAACCGCTGGTGCGGGCCTGCATGACGCACGTTCCGGGTACGGTCGCGGTCAAGTACATCCTGCACGGCCTCGGCCGAATCAACAGCCCGCGCGTGCGCCTGCCCCTCGTCGGCCCGGAGGAGTGGGAAGCCGCCCAGATCGAAGACGAAATAGACCTGGTCAAGAACATCCCCGGGGTCAACTTCTCCAACTTCCGCCCGGACCGCAATGCCGCGGCCGGCGGCGCCCTGCCGAAGGTCGCCGGAACGACACGCTAACCGCTCCACCGAACCCCGAGGAGGGCCTGTGCCCATCGATGTGTACGACCCGGCCCCGCTCACGGCGGGAACCCTCCGCATCACGCCGATCGGTGGCCTCGGCGAAATCGGCCGCAACATGACCACGTTCGAGATCGACGGCAAGCTGCTGATCGTCGACTGCGGGGTGCTGTTCCCCGAGGAGCACCAGCCGGGCGTGGACCTGATCCTCCCCGACTTCAGCCCCATCCGGGACCGCCTCGACGACATCCTCGCGGTCGTGCTCACGCACGGCCACGAGGACCACATCGGCGCCGTCCCCTACCTTCTGAAGCTGCGTGCGGACATTCCGCTGATCGGTTCGGGCCTGACCCTCGCCTTTATCGAGGCAAAGCTCAAGGAACACAAGATCACGCCGTACACGCTGCAGGTCAAGGAGGGCCAGACGGAACGGCTCGGCCCGTTCAACCTCGAGTTCGTCGCCGTCAACCATTCCATCCCCGACGCCCTGGCTGTGGCCATCAAGACCGCCGGCGGCACCGTGCTGCACACCGGCGACTTCAAGATGGACCAGCTGCCGCTCGACAACCGCCTCACCGACCTGCGCGAATTCGCGCGTCTCGGCACCGAGGGCGTCGACCTGTTCCTGGTCGATTCCACCAACGCGGATGTCCCGGGCTTCACACCCACGGAACGCTCCATCGGTCCCGTCCTCGACGACGTCATCGCCCGGGCTCCCCGACGGGTGATCGTGGCCAGCTTCTCCAGCCACGTGCACCGGGTGCAGCAGGTGCTCGATGCCGCCCACGCGAACGGTCGCCGCGTCGCGCTCCTGGGCCGCTCGATGGTGCGCAACATGACCATCGCCGCCGACCTCGGCCACCTGCGGGTGCCGGAGGGTGTGCTGGTGGACTTCAGGAAGGCCGGCAACATCCAGGGCGACAAGATCGTCTACATGTCCACGGGCTCGCAGGGGGAGCCGATGGCCGTGCTCAGCCGGATGGTCAACCAGGACCACCAGATCGAAGTCGGCCACGGCGACACCGTCATCCTGGCGTCCAGCCTGATTCCCGGCAACGAGAACGCGGTCTACCGGATCATCGACGGCCTGACCAAGCTGGGCGCCACAGTGGTGCACAAGGGTAATGCGAAGGTGCACGTCTCCGGGCACGCCGCCGCCGGGGAACTGACCTACTGTTACAACATCCTGAAGCCGAAGAATGTGCTGCCCGTGCACGGCGAATACCGGCACCTGGTCGCCAATGCCAAGCTCGCGGTGCAGACCGGCGTGCCGGAGGCGAACGTGCTCCTTGCCGAGGACGGCACGGTCATCGACCTGCGGGACGGTGTGGCCACCAAGGTCGGCCAGCTGGACCTCGGCTACGTCTACGTCGACGGCTCCACCGTCGGCGAGATCACCGAGGCCGACCTCAAGGACCGCCGAACCCTCGCCGAGGAGGGATTCATCTCGATTATCATCGTGGTCGACGCCGCCACCGGCAAGGTGATCGTCGGGCCCGAGATCCACGCGAAGGGCTTCGCCGAAGACGCCTCGGTGTTCGACGCCGTGCGCCCGAAAATCGAGGCGGCCCTGGCGGAAGCCGCCGAGCACGGGGTGCGCGACCCGTTCGCGCTGCAGCAGATCGTGCGCCGCACGGTCGGCCGCTGGGTGAATACCGCCTTCCGTCGCCGCCCGATGATCGTCCCTCTGGTGATCGAGGCCTGATCCCGCCGAGGGCGACGGATGCCGCGCGTCCGCCCAGCCCTGATGTCGCGGTCGCTGATCGCCGCCCGCAGGCGTTTTGGCGTGCCTAAGCCCCAATGTCGGGGGATCGAAGTACCGTGGTTGCATGGCTACGAGCACTAAGTCGAACGGTCGCGCCCGCAGCACGCCTGCGCGCGGCACCCCGGCGCGCAAGCCCGCAGCCCGCACCGCCGCTCAGAAGACGGTCAAGTTCACCGCGGTCGAGGTCAGGCCGAGCCTGTTCGTGCGGTCGTGGATGGCCCTGGCCCACGTGACCGGCGGGGCTGCCCGCGCGCTCGGCCCGGAGAAGCTCTCCAAAGAAGAGCGCCGCGACGGCCTGCCCTTCTTCCTCGTGCTGCTCTCGGTCGCCGGCGCCGTGATCGAGTGGTTCCTGATCAACAACGCGGTCGCCCAGACCCTCGACGCCTGGACCTTCGGCGGATTGTTCGGCCGCGTCGCGTTCGCCCTGCCCGTGATCATGCTGCTCTTCTCCGTCTGGCTGTTCCGCAAACCCAGTTCGGTGCACGACAACGGCCGCATCGGCATCGGACTATCCGTGCTACTCGTTTCGGTGTCGGGTCTCTGCCACATCTTCGGTGGCCAGCCTGCCCCCAGCGACGGCATGGAGACCCTCGCACTGGCCGGCGGTGTCATCGGCTGGATGATCGCTGCCCCCCTGATCTACCTGACCACGGCGATCGGTGCCACCATCGTCGTCATCCTGCTTCTCGCCCTGAGCCTCTTCATCATCACCAAGACCCCGCCCAACCGCATTGGTGAACGCAGCCGGGAGCTCTATGCCTGGCTGTTCGGGGCCCAGCTCCCCGATCCCGAGGAGCGCGCCGCCGCCCGGGAAGCGAAGCATGAGAAGGCCGTTCAGGTCGAACTGGACGGGGTCGACGATGACGACGGAGATGCCGGAGCGCTGCCCTGGTGGCGGCGCAACACGAGCAAGCGCGAGGAGGACCCTGACTTCGGCGGGCCGCTCGGCCCGAACGGCGCCGGTACCCCCGCCGACGATCCGAACGCCGCAGGCCCGCACGGCGCCGACCCGCTGCGCACCCTGCTCGGCGGCGACAAACGAGGCAGCTTCGACACCGCGCTGGAGACGACGCCGACGACCCCCGGTCCCAACCAGGACCATTACGGCACCGAGGTGCTCGAAGACCTGCTCCGAGCCGAAGACGTCCTCAAACGTTTCACGGGCGCGATCGACCTGCCGCAGGGCTCGTCGACCGGGCTCCAGGCCGACGACCAGACGGGCCTGACCGAGGTTCTTCCCGGTTTGACCGGAGCAGGATTCGACGCACTCGACCCGGCCGCGGCCGGTGGGGCCGCCGGTTCCGCCGACACGCCCCTGTCCCTGGTGCCGGCCCCGGTTCCGCCGGCATCAGACCAGCCCGCCGCACCCTACCTGCTGCCCTCGGACACGACCCTCACCAAGGGCCCGCCGGCCAAGGCCCGGTCGGCGGCCAACGACGAGATCGTCAAGTCCATCACCGAGGTGCTCCGCCAGTTCCAGGTCGACGCGAAGGTGACCGGTTTCTCCCGCGGCCCCACCGTCACCCAGTACGAGATCCAGCTCGGCCCCGGAGTCAAGGTGGAGCGCGTCACCGCGCTGAGCAAAAACCTCTCCTACGCCGTCGCCTCAAACGAGGTGCGCATCCTGTCGCCGATCCCGGGCAAGAGCGCGATCGGCATCGAGATCCCCAACACCGACCGCGAAATCGTCACCCTCGGTGACGTGCTCCGCTCCCCGGCGGCCTCGAACAGCACCCACCCGATGACCATCGGCGTCGGGAAAGACGTCGGCGGCGGCTTCGTGCTCGCCAACCTCGCCAAGATGCCTCACCTCCTGGTCGCCGGTTCCACCGGTTCCGGCAAGTCCAGCTTCGTCAACTCCATGATCACGAGCCTGCTCATGCGGGCCAAGCCGAGCGACGTGCGCATGGTGCTGATCGACCCGAAGCGGGTCGAGCTGGCTGCCTACGCGGGGGTTCCACACCTGATCACGCCCATCATCACCAGTCCGAAAAAGGCCGCCGAGGCGCTGCAGTGGGTGGTGAAGGAGATGGACATGCGTTACGACGACCTGGCCAGCTTCGGATTCCGCCACATCGACGACTTCAACAAGGCCGTCGTCAACAACGAGATCGTGCTGCCCGCCGGCAGCCTGCGCAGCCTCAAGCCGTATCCCTACCTCCTGGTCGTCGTCGACGAGCTCGCCGACCTGATGATGGTCGCACCGCGCGACGTCGAAGACTCGATCGTGCGCATCACCCAGCTGGCCCGCGCGTCGGGCATCCATCTCGTGCTCGCCACCCAGCGCCCCAGCGTCGACGTCGTCACGGGCCTGATCAAGGCCAACGTGCCCTCCCGCCTCGCCTTCGCCGTGACCAGCGTCACCGATTCCCGGGTCATCCTTGACCAGCCGGGCGCCGACAAGCTGATCGGGCAGGGCGACGCCTTGTTCCTGCCGATGGGAGCCTCCAAGGCGATCCGCGTGCAGGGGGCCTGGGTGAACGAGGCCGAGATCGAACGCGTCGTCAAGCACGTCACTCTGCAGGCCCGCCCCGACTACCGGCCGGATGTCTCCATGGTCGCCCCCCGCAAAGAAATCGACTCCGACATCGGAGATGACCTCGAGGTGCTCCTCGCAGCGGCGGAACTGGTCGTGTCGACCCAGTTCGGGTCCACGTCGATGCTGCAGCGCAAGCTCCGGGTCGGCTTCGCCAAGGCGGGCCGCCTGATGGACCTGCTCGAGTCCCGCGAAATCGTCGGTCCCTCCGAGGGATCGAAAGCGCGCGACGTGCTCGTCTCCGTGGAGCAGCTGCCCGGCGTGCTGGCCCTGCTGCGCGGCTCCGACGCCGAACACCACGCCGCCACGGCCACCGCTCAGGCCGCCGCAGCTCACCAGTCCGCGGCCCAGCACACGCCCGGCCCGCCCGATCCGCGCTACGCCGACGACCCGGTCGCCAAAATGTCGGAGGGGTACCTTGAAGAAGACGCATCTCCCGATGAAGACGCCTGGCAACTGACCGACAGGGACTGACCCATGGCCACACCATCCACGCCGGTCGTCCGGCCCAGCAACTGGAATCTCCCGAATCTGATCACGATCGTGCGCATCCTGCTCGCGCCGGTGTTCATCTATATGCTCCTCGCCGACGCCGGCCAGGACGGCGCGCTACGCTGGTGGGCGGCCGCCCTGTTCATCGTGGCCATCGCCACCGACGGGATCGACGGGGCCATCGCCCGTCGGCACAACCTGGTCACCGACCTCGGCAAGATCCTCGATCCGATCGCCGACAAGGTGCTCACCGGCGGAGCCCTGGTCTGCCTCTCCATCCTCGGCGAACTGTGGTGGTGGGTGACCATCGTCATCCTCGTGCGCGAAGTCGGCATCACGGTGTTCCGGTTCGTCATGCTGAAGGACCGGGTCATCCCGGCGTCACGGGGTGGCAAGCTCAAGACCGTGTTGCAGTCCGTGGCGATCTCCCTCGCCCTCGTGCCCCTCTGGCTGCTGCTGGGCGACTGGATTTACTGGGTCAACTGGACGGCCATGGCCCTCGCCCTCATCGTTACCGTCGTCACCGGCTTCGACTACCTCGTGGCCGCGCGGCGCGAGAACCGGCTCCAGCACGACCGTGGCTGATCCGATTCCTCCGGCATTCGACGAGGCCCTGTCACCTGCTGACATACCCGGGGCGACGGATGCCACCGCGCGCCTCGTCGCCGAGCTCACCCGCCGCGGCCTCACTATCGCCGTGGCCGAGTCCCTTACCGGCGGGGCGCTGACAGCCGAACTCATCCGCATCCCCGGCGCATCCGTCGTCGTCAACGGGGGAGTGGTGGCGTACCAGAGTGCGCTCAAGCACACCCTCCTCGGCGTCGACGCGGCTCTGCTCGAGGAGCACGGCCCGGTGCACCCGCAGGTTGCCCTGCAGATGGCGGAGGGCGTGCGTACGCGCCTCGCCGTCGACGGCCGGCCCGCCGACATCGGCATCGCCACGACGGGTGTGGCAGGGCCCGACGGCCAGGGTGGCCACGAGCCGGGAACGGTGTTCCTCGGGCTGGCTCGTGAAGGAGAAATATCGGTCATCCCGCTCCGGCTGCACGGAGACCGTGCCCTCGTTCGAGCGGCCTCCGTGGCCGCGGCCGTCGAAGCTGTGTGGCAGCTGTTAGCCCGTGACGCGGTGGAATAGTTCCCCGAATTCCGTGGTTACAACGAGCATATTCACAAGAAAAGCCCAGTCGATATCGGTAGTGTCAGGGTGTTCAAGGTTGTAGTACTCTTGCGATCCAACACACGCAACCACCCGGTTGAGTGGGCGCCAGAAGTATAAAACGGTACTCGATAAGCAACACATAATCAGTACGAGAAGGAGGTTCCGATGATTCTTGTTCGACAGGAAATCGGCGATGTGCTCAGGGACTTCCGCCTGCAGAAAGGGCGCACACTCCGTCAGGTAGCCAGCAGGGCCAGTGTGGCCCTCGGGTATCTGAGCGAGGTGGAGCGTGGCCAGAAGGAAGCGTCTTCCGAGATTCTGGCTTCCGTTGCAGAAGCGTTGGAGACCCCGATCTCGGTCATCATGCGGGAAGTCGGCGACCGACTGGCCATCATCGAGGGAATCGACAGGTTCCCCGACACTGTGCCCGACGAGCTCGTGGCCAACTACGACGACATGATGGTGCGCTAGTTCCATCCCATGCGGCTCAGTGAGTTCCGTCAGGCTCTGAGCGACGAGTTCGGCGAAGGCTACGGCCGCGTGCTCACTCGAGATCTCATCCTGACCCCGTTTGGATGCACCGCCGACCAGGCTCTGGCCGGCGGTGCTTCGGCGCGCGACGTCTGGCTTGCCCTCTGCGCCGAGACGGATGTCCCGAAGGCCCGTTGGTACGGCGCGGGACTCCCCGCCGCCCGCAGCTAGTTTTCGCTCGACACGCCCTGGATTCCGTGGAATTCTCGAATGCGTGTTCGCATTTTGATATACTCCTCCACAGCAGGAGTCGAAGACGGCTTATCCACTGCCGCTCCCCGTTCCCGGCTCTGTCGGACGTGCCGCGTACAGTCGGTTTGTGTCAGCGACAGAGAGCACATGCCTTGTTGAAAGCGGGTGTCGGGGTCGTCCCGGTAGCCAAACGCGACAGCCTATAGGCGCCGGAATGCACGACCGAAGGAGATCACTCATGGCATCATCAGCAGATCGCGAAAAAGCCCTCGACACCGCTCTTGCAGCAATCGACCGCCAGTTCGGCAAGGGTTCGATCATGCGTTTGGGCAGCGACGAGCGCGCCCCCGTCGAGACGATCTCCACGGGGTCGATCGCGCTGGACGTGGCCCTCGGCATAGGTGGCCTGCCCCGAGGTCGCATCGTGGAGATCTACGGTCCGGAATCGTCGGGAAAGACCACGCTCACCCTGCACGCCATCGCGAACGCGCAGAAGAACGGCGGCATCGCCGCCTTCATCGACGCCGAGCACGCTCTGGACCCTGAGTACGCCCGCAAGCTCGGAGTCGACATCGACGCGCTCCTCGTCTCCCAGCCCGATACGGGTGAGCAGGCGCTGGAAATTGCCGACATGCTCGTGCGAAGCGGGTCCATTGACCTGATCGTGATCGACTCCGTCGCCGCGCTGGTTCCCCGCGCCGAGATCGAGGGTGAGATGGGTGACTCGCACGTGGGCCTGCAGGCCCGTCTGATGTCCCAGGCCCTGCGCAAGCTCACCGGTGGCCTCAGTCAGACCAACACCACCATGATCTTCATCAACCAGTTGCGCGAGAAGATCGGGGTCTTCTTCGGCAGCCCCGAGACCACCGCCGGTGGCAAGGCGCTCAAGTTCTACGCGTCGGTGCGCCTCGACATCCGCCGTATCGAGACTCTGAAAGACGGCACCGAGGCCGTCGGTAACCGCACGCGGGTCAAGGTCGTCAAGAACAAGATGGCACCGCCCTTCAAGCAGGCGGAATTCGACATCATCTACGGCATCGGCATCTCCCGGGAAGGCAGCCTGATCGACTTCGGTGTCGAGCACGGCATCGTCAAGAAGTCCGGAGCCTGGTACACCTACGACGGCGACCAGCTGGGCCAGGGCAAGGAGAACTCGCGCAACTTCCTGCTGCGTGAAGCGGATATGGCCAACGAGATCGAGAACAAGATCCTCTTCAAGCTCGGGATCAGCCCCGAGGGTGCGGCCGCCAAGAAGGCGCAGGCCGCAATCGACGCCGCAGCCGCCCTGGTCGCCGCAGCCGCAGCCAAGGAGGCCGCAGCCGCCAAGGCGGAGTCCCTCCAGGCCAAGCTCGCCGCCCGCAAGGGGGCGTAGCGCATGGTCCACTTCGAGCCGGCCGACGAGGTCGCGTCGCTGAGTGCGGCACGTCGCAAGAGCGCGGCCCGCGGCACCGCCGCGACCCGGCCGGCCGAGCTCGAGGCGGCGCCGATCGCCGACGAACAACTGGCGCCGGTCACGTATCTCGGCGACGGTGGTCCGGCGGCGTCGAGCGGCCCCGCAGTCGACAGCGTTGCCGGTGTCGGTGCTGGTGTCGGTGTCGGTGCTGGTGCCGGTGCTGGTGCCGGTGCTGGTGTCGGTGCCGACGACGGGGACGACACCCCCGAGGGTGTGGCGTCCCGGGCCGCCGCCGATCGCGAGCACGCCGAGGGGGTGCTGCGCCAGCGGCTGCGCGGCCGGTCCCTGTCGGTGGCCGAGGCCCGCGCAGTTCTTGGCGGTACGGAGGTCGCTGAGCACGAGATCGAAGAGATCATCGAGCGCTTCATCGAGTTGTCCTACATCGACGAGGGCCGCCTCGCCGATCAGATCGTGCACAGCCACCACGAGCGCAAGGGCCTGGGGCGCTCCGGTGTGCAGGCGGAGATGCGCCGCCGTGGGCTCGATCAGGACCTCATCCTGGAAAAGCTCGACGAAATGCCCGACGACGAGACGGAACGGGCCATCGAAATAGCCGTCAAGCGGGTGGGGCAGCTCGGGCGGCTCGACGACCAGACCATCGACCGTCGACTCAACGCGTTCCTGATGCGCAAGGGCTATTCCTCGTCCATCGTGCGCGTGGCGGTGAAGGCCGCCCTTGCCTCCCGCGGTGGTTCGCCATCGCGGGTGCGGTTCCAGTAGGGAGCGGGTCGGGGCAACCCGGCCCGGTTTCGGAGGTGCCACGCGTAAGCTGGTACCCACTATGACCAGCAGCACCGCTACGCCCCCATTCTCCAGCGCCGAGACGCTGGACCCGCAGCAGTCGGCCCTGCGTACCGCGGCCCTGCGCACCTCGGCCCTGAGCGCGCCGACTCTGATTGCTCCAAGCCAGGCGGCGCACGATGCTGAGGGCCGGGCCCGCACCTACGAGGTGCGCACCTTCGGCTGTCAGATGAACGTGCATGACTCCGAACGGCTCAGCGGGTCGCTCGAAGCGGCCGGCTACGTGACGGCCGGCGGGGAGGAAGCCGACATCGTCGTGCTCAACACCTGTGCCGTCCGCGAGAACGCCGACAACAAGCTCTACGGCAACCTGGGGCAGCTGGCCTCGGTCAAGCGCCGCCACGACGGCATGCAGATCGCCGTCGGCGGCTGCCTGGCCCAGAAAGACAAGGACGTCATCCTCAAGAAGGCACCCTGGGTCGACGTCGTCTTCGGGACGCACAACATGGGGTCGCTGCCGAGCATGCTCGAGCGTGCACGGCACAACGGCGAGGCCCAGCTCGAAATCCTCGACTCCCTCGAGACCTTCCCCTCGACCCTGCCCACGAAGCGCGATTCGAGCTACAGCGGCTGGGTCTCCATCTCCGTCGGCTGCAACAACACCTGCACGTTCTGCATCGTGCCCGCGCTGCGCGGTAAGGAGAAGGACCGCCGTCCCGGCGAGATCCTCGCCGAAATCCAGGCCCTCGTCGACGACGGGGCGATCGAGGTCACCCTGCTCGGCCAAAACGTCAACTCCTACGGGGTTGAGTTCGGCGACCGTCTCGCCTTCAGCAAGCTGCTGCGCGCGGCCGGCAAGATCGAGGGGCTGGAACGCATCCGTTTCACCAGCCCGCACCCGGCTGCCTTTACCGACGACGTGATCGACGCCATGGCCGAGACGCCGTCGGTCATGCCGCAGTTGCACATGCCGTTGCAGTCCGGCTCGGACCGTATCCTCAAGGCCATGCGCCGCTCCTACCGGTCGGCGCGGTTCCTCGGCATCCTCGACCGCGTGCGCGCGCAGATGCCGCACGCGGCCATCAGCACGGACGTCATCGTCGGCTTCCCCGGCGAGACCGAGGAGGACTTCCAGGAGACCCTGCGGGTCGTGGAGCTGGCCCGGTTCGCCACCGCCTTCACCTTCCAGTACTCCATCCGGCCCGGGACCCCCGCCGCGACGCTGCCCGACCAGGTCCCCAAGGAGATCGTGCAGGATCGTTACGAGCGCCTCGCCGCCCTGCAGGAGCGGATTTCCTGGGAGGAGAACCAGGCTGTGGTCGGTCGCGAGGTCGAACTGCTCGTCGCCAACGGCGAGGGCCGCAAGGACGCCGACACCCGTCGACTCAGCGGTCGCGCCATTGACAGCCGGCTCGTGCACTTCGACGTGCCGGAAGGCTCGGAACTGCCCCGTCCGGGCGACCTCGTGACCGTCACGGTCACCCAGGCGGCCCCCTTCCACCTGATCGCCGACTCCGTCGACGGGGCTCCGCTGCGCATCCGGCGCACCATCGCCGGCGACGCCTGGGACCGCCTCGAAGCCGAGTCCTGCGGCGTGCCCAGTCACGGCGGAGCAGCAGGCGGGTCTGGCTCGGTCTCCCTCGGCCTGCCGACCCTGCGCCTACCCGACCGGGCCGTGGGCTCGCCCGCGGTGGCCAGTTCCAGCACCACGCCGATCTACGACGTCACCGACGGGGAGCGCTAGGCAGGTGCCCGGCCCGAACCCGGTGACCGGCGCCCACCCGACGCTGATCGTTGTCGTCGGACCCACCGGCACCGGCAAGTCCGACCTCTCGCTCGACCTCGCCGAACGCCTGGCCGAGGCCGGTCGGGGGGCGGAGATCGTCAACGCCGACGCCATGCAGCTGTACCGCGGCATGGACATCGGCACCGCCAAGCTCACCGTGCTGGAGCGCCGCGGCGTCCCGCACCACCTGCTCGACGTGCTGTCGGTCACCGACGAGGCCACCGTCGCCCGCTACCAGACGGAGGCCCGCGCCGCGATCACCGACATCGTGGCGCGCGGCAGCGTGCCCATCCTGGTCGGCGGCTCCGGGCTCTACGTGTCCGCCGTGGTCTACGACTTCCAGTTCCCCGGCACGGATGCCGTGCTGCGCGCCCGACTCGAAGCCGACCTGATCGAGCAGGGGCCTGGTGCCCTGTACACCCGGTTGAAGGCCGTGGACCCGGTCGCCGCCGCCCGCATCGGCGCCGGCAACGGTCGGCGCCTCGTGCGCGCCCTCGAGGTCGTGGAGCTGACCGGGGGGCCGCACACCGCCGCCCTGCCCGACGAGCCGGTCTACTGGATGCCCGCGGTCACAGTGGGCCTCCGCGCCCAGCGCGCGGAGCTCACCCCCCGCCTCGACGCCCGGGTGGAGGGTATGTGGGCCCGCGGGCTCGTCGAGGAGGTGCGCGGGCTGATCCCGAGCGGACTCGAAACCGGTGTCACGGCCAGCCGGGCCATCGGCTACGCCCAGGCCCTTGGGCAGCTGACGGGCAGCCTCAGCCGGGCGGAGGCTATCCAGGTGACGCAGCAGTTCACCCGCCGGTACGCGAGACGGCAGGTGAGCTGGTTCAAGCGTTCCCCGCACACCCATTGGATCGACTTCGACGCGCCGGATCGGGTTGACCGGGCGCTGACCCGCCTGGCCGACCCGGAACAGCCGGCCGAGCACTGGGCGGCCGACCCGGCCTCCTAAACTGGACGGCATGGGTATTGATCTGAACTTCACCAAGGGCCACGGCACCGGGAACGACTTCGTGCTTTTCTCTGATCCCGACGGGCAGATCGACCTTACCCCGAGCCAGATCCGGGCCATCTGCGACCGCCGATTCGGCATCGGTGCCGACGGCATCATCCGCGCGGTGCGCTCCACGAGCCTGGCCGCCGGTGCGATCGCCCTCGCCGAGGACGACGCGGCCGAATGGTTCATGGACTACTGGAACGCCGACGGCACGGTGTCCGAGATGTGCGGCAACGGCATCCGCGTCTACACCCGCTTCCTGGTAGAGCAGGGCCTGACCTCGCTCGACCGCGGCGACACGCTCTGCATCGGCACCCGCGGGGGAGTGCGCGACGTGCAGCGCGGCGCAACCGGCTACCAGGTCGACCTCGGCCGGTGGCGCCTCGACGGTATCGAACCGCTCGTTCGGGCGAAGGACCTGCCCGTGGCCCGCCCCGGTCTCGGCATCAACGTGGGCAACCCGCACGTGGTCGTGGCACTGGCCGACGACGACGAGCTCGCAGGCGTCGACCTCACCTTCGTGCCGCAGCTCGACCCTGACCCGGCGGCCGGGGCGAACATCGAGTTCGTGCTTCCGGGCGATCCGCTCGTCGTGAACGGTGTCGGCCGCATCCGGATGCGCGTGCACGAGCGCGGCAGCGGCGAAACACTCTCCTGCGGTACGGGGGCGGCCGCGGCGGCCCTCGCCACCCGGCACTGGGCAGGCGCGGGTGCCCCGAACCAGTGGCAGGTCGAGGTCACCGGCGGCACGCTCGGCGTGCGCATGTTTCCGACCGAGGACGGCGAGCACGTCTCACTGTCGGGTCCGGCGGAACTCGTGTTCGACGGGGTCTTCCGCCTCGGCTGAGAACTAGCTCGGGGCGATGGGCCGCGACGCGGTCTAGTCCTGGCGTTTCACCCGCAGGACCCGGAAGCCCTTGCTGATGGAGTGCCGTGAGGTGCTGAATTCGGCGGGCAGGTCGCCGTCGAGCCAGCGCTGCAGGGAGTCGGAGCCGAGGTTGCGCTGCACGACGAGCCAGGCATCCGAACCCGGCTCCAGGCGCGGCAGCCAGGTACGCAGCATGGTGTGCAGTTCGGTTTTGCCGACCCGGATCGGGGGATTCGACCAGATGGTGCGGAACGCCACGTGGGCGGGCATCTGATCGGGCCGCACCGCGGTGATGTTGGTGAGGCCGAGCTCCTCCGCGTTCAGCCGCACCAGGTCGAGCGCCCGCTCGTTGACGTCGACGGCCCAGATCGTGGCGCGGGGTGAGGCGAGGGCCAAGTGCAGGCTGATCGGACCCCAGCCGCAGCCCAGGTCGAGGAAATCGCCGCCGGGCGGCGGGGTCGGCGCGCTGTTCAAGAGCACCTGGGTGCCGGTGTCGATGTGCTCCGGGCTGAAGACCGAATTGGCTGTGGTCAGCTCGCGCTCTTGGCCTCCCAATCGAACGGTCACCTGGCGGAGTTTCAGGGTGCTGTCGGGTGCCGGGGTGAAGTAGTGGTCGGAAGGCATAGAGGGAACTTACCGTGCATCGAGGAAGTATTGTTAAAGGAATGACTGAGTCACATTTGCCCGACGACACCGACGACGTGGTCGCCCGCGTTCTCGCCAGCGCTGATAGCAAGGCTGCCGGCTATTCGCTGTTCCGCAGCGGCTCCGCGCAGGCTCTGCAGGCCGAATCCGGCCCGTCGCACGACGACGAGGGTCACGACGGCGTGCAGCAGGACCGCGAGGACCGCAACGCGCTGCGCCGCGTGCCCAGCCTCTCCACCGAACTCGAGGACGTCACCGAGGTCGAGTACCGCCAGCTCCGGCTGGAGAACGTCGTTCTGATCGGCCTGTACACGCACGGGACCGTCGCGGACGCCGAGAACTCCATGCGCGAACTCGCCGCGCTGGCCGAGACCGCCGGCGCCACCGTTCTCGACGGCCTCATGCAGCGCCGAGCGAAGCCCGACGCCAGCACCTACCTCGGCAAGGGCAAGGCCGAAGAGGTGGCCGGCATCGTCAAGGCGATGGGCGCCGACACCGTCATCGCCGACACCGAGCTGGCGCCCAGCCAGCGGCGCGCCCTCGAGGACGTCGTCAAGGTGAAGGTCATCGACCGCACCGCCGTGATCCTCGACATCTTCAGTCAGCACGCCAAGAGCCGCGAGGGAAAGGCCCAGGTCGAACTCGCCCAGCTCGAATACCTGCTTCCCCGCCTGCGCGGCTGGGGCGACTCGATGTCCCGCCAGGCCGGAGGCCAGGTGGGCGGCGCCGGTGCAGGCATGGGTTCGCGCGGCCCCGGCGAGACCAAGATCGAGCTGGACCGCCGGCGCATCCACACCCGGATGTCCCGCCTCCGCAAGCAGATCCTCGAGATGAAACCCGCTCGCGAGGCCAAGCGGGCCAACCGCAAGCGCAACGCTGTGCCATCCGTCGCCATTGTCGGCTACACCAACGCCGGCAAGTCGAGCCTGCTCAACCGCATCACCCGGGCCGGCGTGCTCGTCGAGAACTCCCTGTTCGCCACCCTGGACGCCACGGTGCGCAAGTCGACGACGGCCGACGGGCTGCTCTACACGCTGACGGACACCGTCGGGTTCGTGCGGAACCTGCCCCATCAGCTGGTGGAGGCGTTCCGGTCCACCCTCGAGGAGGTCGCCGACGCCAACGTCATCGTGCACGTCGTCGACGGCTCGCATCCTGACCCGGCGAGCCAGCTTGCCACAGTGCGCGAGGTCATCGCCGAGGTCGGCGCCCGGGAGATCCCGGAGGTCGTCGTCTTCAACAAGAGCGACCTGATCAGCGATGATGACGGGCTCGTGCTGCGCGGACTCTGGCCGAAGGGCATTTTCGTCTCGGCCCGCACCGGCGAGGGCATCGAGGAACTGCTCGCGACCATCTCGGACCTGCTGCCGCGGCCGTCGATCAGGCTCGAGTTGCTCATCCCCTACGAGCGGGGCGACCTGATCGCGGTGCTGCACGATCAGGGCACGGTGCTGTCCACCGAGTACGCCGAGACCGGCACCCAGGTTACGGCTCTGGTGACTGATGAGATTCGGGCGCTGTTCGAGCCGTTCGCCGTGCCGCCGGCCGTCACCGGCTGACCCGCCGGCTTCGCTCCGCGTACCTCGGCAGGCCTTCGCCTGCCGATGTCCGCACTCCTCCGGCCTGCCTGAGCCGCTCCGGCGCCAGCTGATGACATATTCGGTCACAGACCTGCCGGGCACCGGGCGTGCTTGTTAGAGTCTTCTCAATCGTTGCCGCCGGTCTCCCGACCGGCGGCATGGAGCGACAGCCGAGCCCGGCACCCGCCCGCGAACGCCCGCCTGGCTTGCCGGGCGGTCCGCGGTCGCCCGGCCCCCGGTGACTGACACTGGCAACTGTCGAATGAGGAGCAATGCCCCACACCTCGGATCCTGCATGCCGGAAAATCCCGTTCTCATTCGAGTTGTATCCGCCCACATCGGATGCTGCCACCTCCGTGCTGCACGCCACTATCGAGCGGCTGGCCGCGGCCGGCCCGGAATTCATCTCGGTCACCTACGGTGCGAACGGCTCCTCCCGGCGCTCCTCCCTGGACGTGCTCACCCACATCCTGCGCACCACCACCGTGGACCCGCTGGCCCACCTCACCTGCGTGGGCTCGTCCAACGCGGAATCGAGCCAGCTGATCCGGGAGTTTCTGGACGCCGGGGTGCGGAGCTTCCTGGCCCTGCGTGGCGACCCGCCGGAAGGCATTCGGGAGGGTGAGGCCTTCCTCGGCGACCTGGGCAGCGCCGCGGAACTGGTGCAGCTGATCCACCGGGTGCAGGCCGAGCGGGTGCCGTACCGCGAGGCCGTGATCCCGGGACTCCCTGCCGCCCGCACGATCAAGCGGGAACGGGAGAAGGTACGCATCGCCGTGGCCGCCTTCCCGAACGGCCACCCGCGTTCCCGGTCGGCCACCCAGGACATCGACGCGCTCCTGGCCAAGCAGGCCGCCGGCGCCAACCTGGCGATCACGCAACTCTTCTTTCACGCCGACCACTACCTCAGCTTCATCCTGCGAGCCCGTGCCGCCGGGGTCGAATTCCCGATCCTGCCCGGGATCATGCCGGTCACGAGCCCGGCCCGCCTGCGCCGCATCCTCGAGTTGTCCGGCGAGGAACTGCCGTCCGAGCTGGCGATCGCGCTCGAGGTGGAGCCGACGAAGGAAGGCCAGCGTGAGATCGGCATCCGTCAGGCCACCGAACTGGCCCGGCAACTCATCGCCGGCGGTGCCCCCGGGCTGCACCTCTACGCCTTCAACCAGCACGAGACCGTGCTCGCCGTGCTCGACGGCTGCGGTCTGCTCACCCCCACCCTGCCTGCTTCCGCACTGCCTGCCCCTCACCCCGTCAAGGAGAACTCATGACCCACACTTCCGCCTTTCCCGCCTTTCCCGCCGGCACCATCCTGGGCTACCCGCGCATCGGGCCGCGCCGCCAACTGAAGAAGGCCGTCGAAGCGTTCTGGGCCGGATCGGTCAGCGCCGACGAGCTCGAAGCGACCGCGGCCGCCCTGCGCCAGAGCACCAGGAAGCGCCTCGTGCAGCTGGGACTCGGCCGGGACGACTCGTCCATCCCGGAATCCTTCTCCTACTACGACCAGATGTTGGATGCCCTGAGCACGGTGGGCGCCGTCCCCGCCCGGTTCGCGCATCTGCGGGGCGCGGACGGCCACCTCGACCTGGCCGGCTACTTCACCCTCGCCCGCGGCGAAGGGGAGAATCCGCCGCTGGAGATGACCAAATGGTTCGACACCAACTACCACTACCTGGTGCCGGAGATCGGCCCCGAGACCGAGTTCACCCTCGCCGGCACCCGCCTGGTGCGCGAGTTCGAGGAGGCGAAGGCGGCCGGATTCCTGACCCGGCCCGTCATCGTCGGCCCGGTCACCTTCCTGCTGCTGAGCAAGCCCAGCGACGAGGCCCCGGCCGGATTCAGTCCGCTTGACCGCCTCGACGACCTTGTGCCGGTCTACGCCGCCCTCCTGCAGCGGCTGCGCGCCGCTGGAGCCGAATGGGTGCAGCTCGACGAGCCTGCCCTGGTCAGCGAGAGCATCGACATCCCGAGAACGGATGCCCTCGCCGGCCTCCGCTTCGCCTACAACACCCTCGGCGCCCTCGCCGAGCGTCCCGCCCTGTTTGTCGCCGCGCCGTACGGCAGCCTCGACGACGCCCTACCCGTTCTTGCCATCACCCCGGTGGAAGCCATCGGGCTTGACCTCGTGCGGGGAAGCGTGCCGGCGGAGACCCCCGGACTAAACACGACCACTCTCGTGGCCGGCGTCATTGACGGCCACAATATCTGGCGCGGCGACCTGGCCGCCGCCTTCGACACGGCGGCCGGCCTGGTCCGCCTCTCGCCGCGGATCTCGGTTTCCACCTCTACCTCGCTGCTGCACGTTCCCCACGACGTCGACGACGAATCGGCGCTGGACGACGACCTGAAGACCTGGCTGGCCTTTGCGGATCAGAAGGTCGCGCAGGTTGCCACACTCGCCCGCGGCCTCAGTCTGGGCCGCCGTGCCATCGAGATCGACCTCTCTGCGGCCTCCGCGGCCCTCGACGCGCGGGGGGTGGCTCCCGGAGTCCACGATGGCGCCGTTCGGGTGCGCGCCGACGCGCTCGCTCCGGGCGACTTCACCCGGGGCGCCTACGCAGCCCGAGTGGCAGCCCAGGAGATGGCCCTCGGGCTGCCGTTCCTGCCGACGACCACGATCGGATCCTTCCCGCAGACCGGGGACATCCGTCGGGCCAGGGCGCAGCTGGTACGGGGGGTGCTGAGCACCGCGGACTACCGGGACCTGATGCGCGCCGAAATCCGTCGGGTCGTCTCGCTGCAGGAAGACATCGGCCTCGACGTGATCGTGCACGGGGAGCCGGAACGCAACGACATGGTGCAGTACTTCGCCGAGAACCTGGACGGCTTCGCGGTCACCGAGAACGGCTGGGTGCAGTCCTATGGCAGCCGGTGCGTGCGCCCGTCGATCCTCTGGGGTGACGTGTCCCGGCCGCGGCCCATCACGGTCGAGTGGTCGGCGTTCACGCAGGGGCTGACGCCCAAGCCCGTCAAGGGGATGCTCACCGGTCCGGTCACGATCCTCGCGTGGTCGTTCGTGCGCGACGACCAGCCGCTGGGCGAGACGGCCAGGCAGGTGGCCCTGGCCCTCCGGGACGAGATCGCCGACCTGGAGTCGGCCGGCATTCAGATCGTCCAGGTCGACGAGCCCGCGCTGCGGGAGCTGCTGCCGTTGAAGCAGAAGGACCAGGCGGAATACCTCGACTGGTCGGTGGGGTCCTTCCGCCTGGCGACGGCCGGTGCGGCCGCGGCCACCCAGATCCACACCCACCTCTGCTACTCGGAGTTCGGGGTGGTCATCGACGCGATCCGCAACCTGGACGCCGATGTGACCAGCATCGAGGCGGCACGCTCTCGCATGGAGGTGGTGGGCGATATCCGGTCCCAGGGCTTCGACCACGGTATCGGCCCGGGAGTGTGGGACATCCACTCGCCGCGTGTGCCGAGCGTGTCCGAACTCACCGACCTGCTCGAGCGCGCCGCGGCGGCCATCCCGGCCACCCGGCTCTGGGTGAACCCCGACTGCGGCCTCAAAACCCGCGGCTACACCGAAACCGTCCAGTCCCTGCACAACATGCTCGCCGCCACCCGCATCCTCCGCGCCCGCCTGACCTCCTCCGTCTCCGCCTGACCCCGCCTCCACCCACACAAAAGCCGGGCACGACACCAAGAACAGTGTTCGTGCCCGGCCCACAAGACCCGGCTCACAAGACCCGACCGAAATAACCATGGTGACTCAACACTCGCGCGTCTCCACGACGCTGGTCGAAACCGTTGAGACCAAGAGTCCGCCTGAAATGCTGATGTGCTTGACTGCTGATGCCCTAAACCGACCGCAGCACTGCCACAACCTTCCCCAGAATCTCGGCGTGATCGCCGACGATGGGTTCGAAGTTGGTGTTGCGGGGCAGTAGCCAGGTGTGCCCGTCGCGCTGGCGGAAGACCTTGACGGTTGCCTCGTTGTCGAGCATGGCTGCAACGATTTCACCGTTTTCGGCGGTCTTCTGCTGCCGCACGACGACCCAGTCGCCGTCCATTATGGCGGCGTCGATCATCGATTCGCCCGACACCTTGAGCATGAACAGATCGCCCTTGCCCACCAGCTGGCGGGGTAGCGGGAAAATCTCGTCGATCTGCTGTTCGGCGGTGATCGGGATGCCGGCGGCGATGCGACCGACGAGCGGAACCATGGCGGCGTCGCCGACCTGCACTCCGGTGTGGAAACTTTCCGAGGCTCCGGCCGTCGTGTCTTCGGGCGACTGCGGAATCTCGATGAGCACCTCCAGTGCTCGGGGACGGTTCGGGTCTCGGCGGAGGTAACCGCTCAGTTCCAGCTGGTTGAGCTGGTGGGTGACGCTCGACAGTGACGACAGGCCGACGGCGTCGCCGATCTCGCGCATGCTCGGCGGATAGCCGCGTTGGCTGACCGAGCGCTGGATGACGTCGAGGATGGCGAGCTGCTTCTCGCTGAGGCTCTTGCGCCGTCTGGTGCCGCCCTTGTCGCGGGGACCGCTGGTGTTCTGTGCCACGTTCGTCGCTCCTCGTTTTGATTGATGCGCTGGCAGCAAGCAGCGAATGCCGCCGATTCACGCGAATGTCGGGGGTGCCTGATTGAGTGTCAATCAACAATCGAAACTGTATCCGCGTTGAGCTCATTATACAAACATGTATTCGAGTGAGTCGGAATAAATATTTCAGAAACTACCGAATAAAGCTTGATTGTTCGAATAATCGAATATACATTCGGAACATAAGTTCGCATCCGGCTCTCCCGGCCGAGAGTCGGATGCGTCTTCTCACAGGAGGTATCACATGAGCACTGCACTTGAACGAGGCGCCCCCATCGCGACCGGACGCACCCGGCTCCGACTCACCCGGCGCGGTCGCGTCGTTTTCACGTCCCTGGCTGCCTTTCCGCTCGTGGCCGTGGCCCTGGCCGTCGCCCTCAACGGAGGCATCGCCGCCGCCGAGAACTCGACCGTCGCTCACGTGGCCTCGGCCTTCGACTACGTCACCATCAAGTCGGGGCAGTCGCTCTGGCAACTTGCCGAGACAATCGCGCCCACGTCCGATCCGCGCGAGGTGATCGCCGAGATTGTGAGCCTCAATCAGCTGCCGTCCGACAGCGTGCAGCCCGGTCAGCGGCTGGCGCTTCCGAACGACCTGTGAACTACCCGCGGCGAGCCCCCGCCGGTCTCACCCCGGTAATATTGGGGGAGTGACCAGTCTCAACGATCTGCCCCTTCGCGATAATCTGCGCGGACTCACTCCCTATGGGGCGCCGCAGTTGCACGTGCCGGTGGCTCTCAACGTGAACGAGAACACCCACGGCATCCCGGCTGAGGTGGCGCAGGACATCGTGGCGGCGTTGGCCGTGGCGGTCACGACCGTGAACCGATACCCCGATCGGGAGTTCACCGAGCTGCGGGATTCCCTCGCCCGTTATCTCGGTCACGGCCTCACCCGAAAGAACATCTGGGCCGCCAACGGTTCCAACGAGGTTCTTCAGCAGGTGCTGCAGGCCTTCGGCGGCCCGGGTCGGTCCGTGCTCGGCTTCGCGCCGACCTACTCCATGTACCCTCTGCTGGCCTCCGGCACCGGCACCCGCTGGATCGCGGGCGGTCGTGACGCAAAGTTCGAACTCTCCCCGGCCACGGCGCTCGAGTGGGTCGACCGGGTTGCCCCTGACCTCGTCTTCCTCTGCTCGCCGAACAACCCCACCGGCACGCCCCTGTCCCTGGAAACGATCGCGGCCGTCTACGATGCGAGCGACGGCATCGTTGTCGTCGACGAGGCGTACGCCGAGTTCGGGACGGATGACGCGCCAACCGCCCTGAGCCTGCTTCCCGGCCGGGAGCGCCTGCTGGTGTCCCGCACCATGAGCAAGGCGTTCGCCTTCGCCGGTGTGCGCGTCGGCTATCTGGCCGCCGATCCCGCCGTGACGGATGCCCTCCGCCTGGTTCGTCTGCCCTACCACCTGTCCGCGCTCACCCAGGCTGCCGCGGTCGCCGCGCTCGTCCACACGCCCGCGATGCTTGCCATGGTCGACGACATCCGCGGGCAGCGGGACCGCATCGTGAGCGAACTGGCCCGGCTTGGCTACACTCCGCTGCGCAGTGCGAGCAACTTCGTGCTGTTCGGCGGCGTTGAGGACCCTCGGGCCACCTTCGAGGCGCTGCTGGCGGAAGGCATCCTTGTGCGCGACGTCGGCATCCCGGGCCACCTGCGGGTCAGCGCCGGCACCGAGGCCGAGACCACGGCGTTCCTCGACGCCCTCGAGGCGCTTGGGCGGCCGTGAACGGCGCGGGCCAATAAACTAGTCGTATGAGCTTCTCTTTCGCGACCACCTCGCCCCGTTTCGCCCACCTGCAGCGCGAGACCAGCGAGTCGAGCATCGACCTGTCGCTCAATCTCGACGGCACCGGTGAGTCGGACATCCAGACGTCGGTCCCGTTCTTCGATCACCTGCTCACGGCCTTCGCGAAACACTCGTTGACCGACCTCACCGTGCGCGCCCGCGGCGATATCGAGATCGATGTGCACCACACGGTCGAGGACGTCGGCATCTTGCTCGGCCAGGCGATCAAGCAGGCTCTCGGGGACAAATCCGGCATCTCCCGCTACGGTGACGCCGTCGTGCCGCTCGACGAGGCCCTCGTACAGGCCGTCGTCGACATTTCCGGGCGCCCCTACCTCGTGCACCAGGGCGAGCCGGCCGGTTTCGAGTTCCACCTGATCGGCGGCCACTTCACCGGCTCCATGGTGCGCCACGTGTTTGAGGCTATCGCCTTCAACGGCGGCCTCACGGTGCACGTCACCGTGCAGGGCGGCCGCGACCCGCACCACATCGCCGAAGCCGAATTCAAGGCGTTCGCCCGCGCGTTCCGCCAGGCGAAGGCGCTCGACCCGCTGGTGTCCGGCGTCCCCTCGACCAAGGGTGCGCTGTGACCAGCGTCGTTGTCTTCGACTACGGCACCGGAAACGTGCACTCCGCCGTCAAGGCACTCGAACTCGCCGGGGCCGAGGTGACGCTGACCGGCGACCGCCGTCAGGCGCTTGAGGCCGACGGGCTCGTCGTGCCCGGCGTGGGCGCGTTCAGCGCCGTCATGCAGGCTCTGAAGGCGGTGCACGGCGACGAGATCATCGACCGCCGGATCGCGGGCGGACGCCCGGTGCTGGGCATCTGCGTGGGCATGCAGATCATGTTCGAGCACGGCGTCGAACGCGGCGTGGACACGGAGGGGCTGGGCGAATGGCCCGGCACCGTGACGCAGCTGACGGCGCCGGTGCTGCCGCACATGGGCTGGGACACGGTCACGCCGGGGGAGGGCTCGACGCTGTTCCATGGCCTCGAGCAGGAGCGCTTCTACTTCGTGCACTCCTACGCCGCCCAGGAATGGTCCCTCGACGTCATGCCGCCGTTCCCGAAACCGATTCTCACCTGGTCCGAGCACGGACAACCTTTCCTGGCCGCCATCGAGAACGGACCGCTTACCGCCACCCAGTTCCACCCGGAGAAATCCGGTGAGGCAGGCATCCGTCTGCTCCATAACTGGCTCGGCACAGTCAAGAACTGACCTTGACTTTTCCCTGACTGACCCGGTCGCCGCGACCATTCCCAACCGAGGACACCCATGACTGTGCATACCCCTTCCCTCCGTCTCGTTCTGCTGCCCGCCGTGGATGTGGCCGACGGCAAGGCCGTTCGCTTGACCCAGGGCGAAGCCGGCACCGAGACCAACTACGGCGACCCCGTCGACGCGGCACTTGACTGGGCCCGCCAGGGCGCCGAGTGGATCCACCTCGTCGACCTCGACGCGGCCTTCGGTCGCGGCAACAACACGGATGTCATCCGCACTGTGATCCGCGAGGTCACGGGCGTGAAGATCGAGCTCTCCGGCGGGATCCGCGACGACGCGTCGCTGGACGCGGCCCTGAACGCGGGCGTCAGCCGGATCAACCTGGGCACCGCGGCACTGGAGAACCCGGAGTGGGCGGCGCAGGTCATCGCCCGGCACGGGGACGCCGTCGCCGTCGGGCTCGACGTGCGCGGAACCACCCTCGCCGCCCGCGGCTGGACCAGGGAGGGAGGGGACCTCTGGGAGGTGCTCGCCCGTCTCGAGGAGGCTGGCTGCTCGCGCTACGTCGTCACCGATGTGACCAAGGACGGCACGCTGCAAGGCCCCAACATCGACCTGCTCCGCCAGATGATGGAGCGCACTGACCGACCGGTCGTCGCCTCCGGCGGCATCTCCAGCCTCGACGACCTCCGCGCATTGCGCGAACTTGTACCGCTCGGACTCGAAGGCGCGATCGTCGGAAAAGCCCTCTACGCGGGGGCGTTCACCCTGAGCGAGGCGCTGGATGTCGCGGGCGCGTAACCTCGGCTCCACCGGCCTTCCCGGCGGACCCGGAGGGGGCGACTCCGCCGGGCAACCGTGGGAGGGACGACAGTTTGAGCCCAACATGCACAGCGACGACGACGGGCTCGCGCCCGAGCCGCTGCTGGCGGCCGTGCGCCGCTTCCAGGCTCGGGAGGCCGGCGAAGAGACGGTGGTCGACGCCATCCGTGGCTCACGGCTGCTCGTTCCCCTGGTGACCGAACTCGGCCAATCGGGCACCACCGAGGCCGGCCTCCGCGTCGACAAGACCCAGGAACTGTCGATCATCACCGTGGCCGGGCCCGACGGCCGCACGGTGCTTCCCGTGTTCTCCTCGGTCGCGGCGATGACGGCGTGGAACACGCAGGCCCGGCCGGTCCCGGCCGACGGCGTGCGCGTCGCGCTGGCCGCGGCTCAGGAGAACACCGATCTGGTCGTGCTCGATCCGACCGCGCCCACCGAGTTCGTGGTGCGGCGCCCGGCCCTGTGGGCCATCGCCCAGTCCCTGCCCTGGACCCCCAGCTATGCCAGTCGCGACGTCGCGGATGCCTTTGCCGACTCCGTGTCCACCGAACTGAGTGTGCTCGGGGTTGAGCTGGCCCCCGGCGACCCGGCCGCCCGCCTCGCCGGACCGGAACTAATTGTGCGTCTCGAGCTCGTGGACGGTCTGACCCGCATCGAGCTCGACGCGACCCTCGCCCGGCTCGCGGCTCGCTGGTCATCGAGCGACGTCATCGCCACCCAGGTGGACTCCCTCACCGTGCAGCTGCTGCCCTCCGCCTAGGCGGCCTCTTCCATCGTCGGCGGTTCCGGGCTCCGGGTTCCGGGCCCCGCGCTCCGCGTTCCGCCCGCGCCCCCGCCCACGCCACGAACGAATTCGACGGAGATTGTGGCAAAATCGGTCCTGGATATCCGGGAAGACCCGTTTTAGCTCAGAATCTCCGTCGAATTGGTTCGAGTGGCCCGGCTCAGGCGGATCGGCGAGGATAGTCGTATGAACGAGGTTCTGCACCGATTCACCCCGGCCACCCGCGCCTGGTTCGCGCAGGCCTTCGCCGCACCCACCGAGGCCCAGCTCGGGGCGTGGGACGCCATCTCCCGGGGCTCGCACGCGCTGGTGGTGGCCCCCACCGGGTCAGGTAAGACCCTCGCCGCGTTCCTCTGGGCCATCGACCGCCTGGCCGCGGATACTGCAGAGGCCGCAGATGTCTCGGAAGCCTCGGCGCGTCCTGACCGGGTCACCGCGCCGGGAACCCGCGTGCTCTACATCTCGCCGCTCAAGGCGCTCGGCGTCGACGTGGAACGCAATCTGCGGGCCCCGCTGGTGGGCATCGTCCAGGCTGCCGAGCGTCTCGGGTTCGCCCCGCCCCGGGTGACCGTCGGCGTGCGGTCGGGGGATACCCCGGCCACGGAACGCCGAAGCTTGGTCAAAACGCCGCCGGACATCCTGATCACCACGCCAGAATCGCTGTTCCTCATGCTCACCTCGGCGGCGCGGGAATCGTTGCGCGCCGTGGACACGGTCATCATCGACGAGGTGCACGCGGTCGCGGCGAGCAAGCGCGGCGCGCACCTGGCCGTCTCACTGGAACGGCTCGACGACCTGCTCACCCGCCCGGCCCAGCGCATCGGACTGTCGGCTACCGTGCGACCGGCCGCCGAGGTCGCCCGGTTCCTCGGAGGGTCCGCACCGGTGGAGATCGTCGCACCGGTGTCGACCAAACGATTCGACCTCAGCGTGGTCGTTCCCGTCGACGACATGAGCCAGGTCGGCCCGGCACCGGTGCGGGAGGGTTCGACGGCCGCCGCCGCCCCACAGACCGGGTCCATCTGGCCGCATGTGGAAGAGGCAATCGTCGACGAGGTGCTGGCGCACACCTCCTCGATCGTGTTCGCCAACTCCCGCCGTCTGGCCGAACGGCTGACCGCGCGCTTCAACGAGATCTATGCCCAACGCCTCGAGGACGAGCTCGTGCCCGCCGCGATGCCGGCCGTGATGACCGAGCGGATGCCTGCCCTCGCGCCCGTCGGCACTGCGGCACCCGGCCCGCCGGCCGCGCTCATGGGCGCCAGCGGCCAGAGCGCCGGGGCCGAGCCGCTGCTTGCCCGCGCCCACCACGGGTCCGTCAGCAAGGAGCAGCGCGCACTGATCGAAGACGACCTGAAAGCCGGGCGGCTGCGCTGCGTGGTGGCGACGTCCAGCCTCGAACTCGGCATCGACATGGGCGCCGTCGACCTGGTCGTGCAGGTGGAGTCGCCGCCGTCCGTGGCCAGCGGGCTGCAGCGAATCGGCCGGGCCGGGCACCAGGTGGGCGAGGTCTCCCGGGGCGTGATCTTCCCCAAGCACCGGGCCGATCTCATCCACGCGGCCGTCGCCGCCGAGCGCATGGCCGCCGGCCTGATCGAATCCCTGCAGGTGCCGTCCAACCCACTCGACATCCTCGCCCAGCAGACCGTGGCGGCAACCGCCCTCGAACCCATCCACGCGGAGGAGTGGTTCGACACCGTGCGCCGCAGCGCCCCCTTCCACGCCCTCCCGCGGTCGGCCTACGAGGCCACCCTCGACCTGCTTGCCGGTCGGTATCCCTCCGACCAGTTCGCCGAGCTGCGCCCCCGCATCGTCTGGGACCGGGAGACGGGCATCCTCACCGGGCGCCCGGGCGCGCAACGGCTCGCGGTGACCAGCGGCGGCACGATCCCCGACCGCGGCCTATTCGGCGTCTTCATGGTCGGCGGCGACCAGGCCACCGGCCGCCGGGTGGGGGAGCTCGACGAGGAGATGGTCTACGAGTCCCGGGTCGGCGACGTCTTCGCCCTCGGCACGACGAGCTGGCGTATCCAGGAGATCACCCACGACCGGGTGCTCGTGCTGCCCGCCTTCGGTGAACCGGGGCGGCTGCCGTTCTGGAAGGGCGACGGCCTCGGCCGGCCGGCCGAGCTCGGTGAGGCGATCGGCGCGTTCCTGCGCGAGGTCTCGGCGCTCCCCGACGCGGAGGCCCGGGTACGCTGCCGGGCCGGCGGCCTCGACGAGCGGGCCGTTGACAACCTCCTGACCTTCCTCGCCGAGCAGCGCGCCGCGACCGGTCAGGTCCCGACCGACCGCACCCTCCTCGTCGAGCGGTTCCGAGACGAGCTCGGCGACTGGCGGGTGGTGCTGCACTCCCCGTTCGGCCTGCAGGTGCACGCGCCCTGGGCCCTCGCCGTGGGCGCCCGGGTGCGGGAGCGCTACGGTCTCGACGGGGCCTGCGTGGCCAGTGACGACGGCATCGTCGTGCGCATCCCCGACACCGAGTCCGACCCACCCGGAAGCTCCCTCTTCGTCTTCGACCCGACCGAGCTCGAACAGATGGTCACCGACGAAGTCGGCGGGTCGGCCCTGTTCGCCGCCCGGTTCCGCGAGTGCGCCGCGCGGGCACTGCTGCTCCCGCGCTACAACCCGGGCCGGCGGTCACCGCTCTGGCAGCAGCGCCAGAAGGCCGCGCAGCTGCTCGACGTGGCCCGCACCTTCCCGACCTTCCCGATCATCCTCGAAACCGTGCGCGAGTGCCTGCAGGACGTCTACGACCTGCCCGCCCTCTTGGCCCTCACCCGTCGCATCGACAGTCGCGCCCTGCGCCTGGTCGAGACCCAGACGGATGCCGCGAGCCCGTTCGCGAGCACCCTCCTCTTCGGCTACGTGGCCGCGTTCATGTACGAGGGAGATTCCCCGCTCGCCGAGCGGCGCGCCACCGCCCTCTCGCTCGATTCCAGCCTGCTGGCCGAGTTGCTCGGTCGGGTGGAGCTGCGCGAGCTGCTCGACCCGGCCGTGATCGAGCAGACCGACCTGGAACTGCAGCGGCTGCCGGCCGACCGGAAGGCGCGCGGAGTCGAGGGCATCGCCGACCTGCTCCGCGGCCTCGGACCGCTCACCACGGCGGAGGTGGCCGCCCGCCTCGACCCCGCCGTGTCACCGGGCGCCGCCGAGGGCCTGCAGGTGCTTTTCGACGCCCGGCGCATCATCCCGGTCGGTTTCGCCGGGCAGCAGTGGTGGGCGGCCATCGAAGACGCCGCCCGGCTTCGCGACGCCCTCGGCGTCCCCCTGCCGCAGGGGGTCCCGGCCGTGTTCACCGAGCCGGTGCCGGACCCGCTCGGCGACCTGGTCAGCCGGTACGCCCGCACCCACGGCCCGTTCACTCTCACCGACGTGGCCGCGCGCTTCGGGCTCGGTCCGGCCGTGGCGCTCGTCGCCCTCCGGCGGCTGGCCGGGGCCCGCCGCCTCCTCGAGGGCGAGTTCCGGCCGCACGGCACCGGCAGCGAGTGGTGCGACGCCGAGGTGCTGAGGCGCCTCCGCCGCCGCTCCCTGGCCGCGCTCCGGCACGAGGTCGAGCCGGTCGACCAGGTCACAATGGGCCGGTTCCTGCCGGCCTGGCAGCATGTGGGCGGGCGCCTGCGCGGGATCGACGGGGTCGCATCCGTGATCGAACAGTTGGAGGGGGCGCGCATCCCGGCATCCGCCTGGGAGACGCTTGTGCTGCCCTCCCGCGTCGCAGACTACCGGCCGGGCATGCTCGACGAGCTCACCAACACGGGCGAGGTGCTCTGGGCCGGCGCCGGCACGCTGGCCGGCAACGACGGCTGGATCAGCATGCACCTGCGCGACACGGCGCCGCTCACCCTGCCGCTGCCCACCCCGCTGGAGACCACTGCGCTCCAGCAGGAGATTCTGACCACCCTGGCCGGCGGCGGGGCCTTCTTCTTCCGTCAACTCGCGGATGCCGTCGGCAGCCAGGACGACGCCGGCCTCGCCGCCGCCCTCTGGGACCTGGTCTGGGCGGGACTGGTGGGCAACGACACCTTCGCCCCCGTACGCGCCCTGCTCTCCGGCGGGCGCGCGGCGCACAGCACCCGCCGGGCCGCCCCGCGAGCCCGGCTGCACGGCGGCCGCATCCCCGCGCGTGGCACCCTCCCGTCCCGCACCGGGCCACCGACCGTATCCGGGCGCTGGTCGATCGTTCCGGTCGCCGATGACTCGCCCACCCGTCGGGCGCACGCCCTTGGCGAGACCCTGCTCGAACGCTACGGCATCGTCACCCGGGGCGCGGTGATGGGGGAGGGCGTGACGGGCGGCTTCGCCCTCGTCTACCGCACCCTCAGCGGCTTCGAGGAGATGGGGCGGTGCCGGCGCGGCTACTTCATCGAGGGTCTCGGGGCCGCCCAGTTCGCCACGGTCGGCACGATCGACCGGCTGCGCTCCTACGTCGCCGAGGCACAGCATCCGGAACCGGTGGCGATCACCCTCGCCGCCACCGACCCGGCGAACCCCTACGGCTCGGTGCTGCCCTGGCCTCCGCTGCCCGAGGGCACCGGGCACCGCCCCGGACGGAAGGCCGGCGCGCTGGTCGTGCTCGTCGACGGGGCCCTGGTGCTCTACGTCGAACGCGGCGGCAAGACCGTGCTCGCGTTCGACGGAGCGGCCGGGAACAAAGCGGCCGGGAACGGTGCCGACGGGAACGGTGCCGACGGGAACCGTGCCGACGGGAACCGTGAACCCGCCGTCGAAAATGGCGGACCGACTGCGGTCCTGACCCTCGCCGCGGCGACCCTTGCCGGCACGGTCACCGCTGGGCGGGTTCCGAAGCTCGGCGTGGAGACCGTCAACGGCGTGTTCGTGATCGGAACAGCGGTGGGCACCGCCCTGCTCGCGGCCGGATTCGGCGTAACCCCGCGGGGAGTGAAGCTGCATGCCTGAGGGTGACACCGTCTACCGCACCGCGTGGAACCTCGACCAGGCCCTGCACGGAGCCCGGCTCACCCGCTGCGACGTGCGGGTGCCGGCGTTCGCCACCGTCGACCTGACCGGGCAGACCGTGCACGAGGTTCTCAGTCGCGGGAAGCACCTGCTGATGCGCGTAGGGGAGGCCAGCATCCACTCTCACCTGAAAATGGAGGGGTCGTGGCACCTCTACCGTCATGGGAGCGCCTGGCGCCGCCCCGCGTTCCAGGCGCGCATCGTTCTCGAGACGGTGGAGTGGGTGGCTGTGGGCTTCGAACTCGGGCTGCTCGAGGTGGTGCCGCTCAATCAGGAGGCCGCGCTCCTCGACTACCTCGGACCTGACCTCCTCGGCCCCGACTGGGATGCGGCCGAAGCCGTGCGTCGCCTCGAATCACGTCCCGCGCAACCCATCGCGGTGGCGCTCGCCGACCAGGGCAACCTCGCCGGGCTCGGCAACGTTTACGTGAACGAGCTGGGTTTTCTTCGCGGCCTGCTGCCGTCCCGGCCGGTGGCCGAGGTGACGGATGTCCTGGGCCTCGTCGCCCTCGCCCGCCGCCTGATCCTGGCGAACCGTGACCGCACGGAGCGGATCACGACCGGCAATGCCCGGCGCGGCATGCAGAGCTGGGTCTACGGCCGCGCCGGCCAGCCCTGCAGGCGCTGCGGTACCGCGGTCGAGCAGGGCCGGCTCGGCCGCACCGAGCTCGAATTGCGGGTCACCTACTGGTGCCCGCGCTGCCAGACCTGAGGTCGTGGCCCCGTAGCGGCTCTGGCCCGAACCAATTCGACCACAGAAACCCCCGCCGGAGTCGACGGGTTTTCTACGGTGCTAGGTCACTTCAGGGAGCCGCACCGCGACCCATCCGAGCCGGCTGTTCGTCCCTAGTTGACCGGCCCGGTGAACTTTTCTCCCGGACCCTGGCCGATCGCGTCGGGGATGGCCGAGGCCTCCCGGAAGGCCAGCTGCAGCGATCGCAGACCGTCGCGCAGGCTGCGCGCGTGCATGTCGGCGATGTCGGGGGCCGCGGCGGTGATCAGGCCGGCGAGGGCCGTGATCAGCTTGCGCGCCTCGTCGAGGTCGGTCTGGTTCTCCGGGTCGTCGGCCAGGCCCACCTTGACCGCGGCGGCGCTCATCAGGTGAACGGATGCCGTCGTGATGATCTCCACGGCCGGCACGTCGGCGATATCGCGTGTTGCCTGGGCTGCATCCTGCTCGTTGCTGTTGGTCACTGCATTCCTCTGTTAGACTCGACCGGGCTCCGAGATGCAAGTCTCGGTACGAAAGTGGATAATCTCCCACCCGCGCATACCGCTTCATATAGGTTACCGGGTAGTTGCACTCCGCCTTCGCGGCGCTGGACTCCAACAGGAATCCGCTCCACGTGGGTAGACAGGGTGTCGTCTGTGGTATTCGGGCAGTTTTCTCCGACAATCCAGACGCGTTTTTCCTCTCTTCGTCTCCGGGCGACATCCGTCTCCTGGCTGTAGCCACGATGCATGAGAAGAGGAGAGACGCATCAGCGATCCCCGTACAAATGACCGTATCCGCGTCCCCGAAGTCCGTCTCGTTGGTCCTAACGGCGAGCAGGTTGGGGTCGTGGCCATCGATGTTGCGCTGCGCCTTGCACAGGAGGCCGATCTTGACCTCGTCGAGGTTGCACCGACCTCGAAGCCGCCCGTTGCCAAGATCATGGACTACGGCAAGTTCAAGTACGAGGCTGCGCAGAAGGCCAAGGAGGCCCGGCGCAACCAGGCGAACACGATCCTGAAAGAGGTTCGTTTCCGTCTCAAGATTGATAAGCACGACTACGAGACCAAGCGCAAGCGCGCCGAGGGCTTCCTGAAGGCCGGTGACAAGGTCAAGGCCATGATTCTGTTCCGTGGCCGCGAACAGTCCCGTCCCGACCAGGGCGTACGTCTGCTCCAAAAATTTGCCGAGGATGTCGCCGAGTTCGGTTCCGTGGAATCGAGCCCGACCATTGACGGTCGAAACATGGTCATGGTCGTTGGCCCGCTGAAGAACAAAGCGGAAGCCAAGGCCGAGATCAACGCACACAAGGCTGCCGATCGGGCAGAAAAGGTTGCCGACAAGGCTGACAAAGTTGCTGATAAGGCAGCGAAACTGGAGGAAAAAGATGCCTAAGATGAAGACCCACTCCGGGACGAAGAAACGCTTCAAGGTCACCGGTTCCGGCAAGATCATGAAGCAGCAGGCCGGCCTGCGCCACAACCTCGAGGTCAAGAGCACCCAGCGCAAGTCCCGCCTGAACCACGACCAGGTGCTCGCCAAGGCCGACACCAAGGTCATCAAGAAGCTTCTCGGTCGCTAGACCCGTACCCCGTAAGGAACTAAGAAAATGGCAAGAGTCAAGAGGGCCGTAAACGCCCATAAGAGCCGTCGCGTTATTCTCGAGCGCGCCAAGGGTTACCGCGGTCAGCGCTCGCGTCTGGTCACCAAGGCCAAGGAGCAGCTCACTCACTCCTTTACCTATAGCTACCGTGACCGTCGTGCACGCAAGGGTGACTTCCGTCGCCTGTGGATCCAGCGGATCAACGCTGCGTCCCGCGCGAACGGCCTGACCTACAACCGTCTGATCCAGGGTCTCGCCCTGGCCGGCATTCAGGTCGACCGTCGCATCCTGGCCGAGCTGGCCGTCAACGAGCCCGCCACGTTCGCGGCCATCGTCGAGAGCGCCAAGGCAGCACTGCCCGCCGACACGTCGGCACCCCGGGTCGCCGCGTAGCTGTCAGCCGGCACCAGCACTATCACGCACTCTCCACGGGAGCGGGCCCCGCGCCCGCTCCCGTTTTGCGTGCCCGGGGCCGGTTCGCCGGGTCGCCGCGTGTGCCCCGAGCGGGAACACAGCCGCCCCGCCCCGGCAAGTAAGCTGGAGGCATGTTAGATAATCCCCGTTCTCCGCGCGTGCGGGCTGTCGCGAAACTGGCGAATCGAGCCGCTCGCTCCGAGGCGGGGCTGTTCCTCCTGGAAGGCCCCCAGTCGGTCTCCGAGGCCCTCAACTTCCGGCCCGACCTTGTTGTGGAGCTCTTCGTGACCCCCACCGCCCTCGAGCGGCACCCCGAGATCGCCCAGGTCGCCCAAGAGGTGGGCGCCGAGCTCGAATTCGTCACCGAGCAGGTGCTCGAAACGATGGCCGACACGGTCACGCCGCAGGGTTTCATCGCGGTGTGCCGTCAGTTTCCCACCTCGGTCAAGGACATCTTCGCCAACGAGCCCAAGCTCATCGCCATCCTCGAAGAGGTGCGCGACCCCGGAAACGCCGGCACCATCATCCGTGCCGCGGATGCCGCCGGCGCCGACGCCGTGATCCTCACCGGCCGCAGCGTGGACCTGTACAACCCGAAGGTCGTGCGCTCCTCGACCGGCTCGATCTTCCACCTCCCCGTCGCCGTCAGCGCGACGCTCTCCGACGTGCGCGAACGGGCCCGGTCCGCCGGCCTGCAGATCTTCGCCGCCGACGTCAAGGGCACCGATTTGCTCGCTGCCCGCACCGAGGGGCTTCTGGTCGCTCCGACGGCGTGGCTGTTCGGCAACGAAGCCCGCGGACTGACCGACGAAGATCTCGCCGTGGTCGACCGGTCCATTTCTGTTCCCATCTACGGTCACGCCGAATCGATGAACTTGGCGACGGCCGCCAGTGTTTGCCTGTATGAAAGCGCATTTGCTCAGCGCAGCTGATTATCACAGCTCGGTAACCACCGGCTTGGTGGTTCTGAGAAACCCTGTTCTAGCCTAGGTTTGGGACATGGAGCCTACAGAATCTGCGCCGGCGACGTCCAACATCACGGTGTTGCGCGGTGAGCCTCTCGTCGTGATCAGTGACGTGGACAAGCACTACGGTGACCTTCACGTGCTGAAGAAGATCAACGCCGTGGTCAACCGCGGCGAGGTCGTGGTGGTGATCGGGCCGAGTGGCTCCGGCAAGTCCACCCTCTGCCGGGCCATCAACCGGCTCGAGACCATCGACGCGGGCGTCATCACGATCGACGGCGTCAAGCTGCCGGCCGAGGGCAAGGCGCTGGCCAAGCTGCGCGCGGACGTCGGAATGGTGTTCCAGGCGTTCAACCTCTTTGCCCACAAGACCGTCCTCGAGAACGTCACCCTCGGGCCGATCAAGGTGCGCGGCCTGTCGAAGGCCGAGGCCGAGAAAAAGGCCATGGTCCTCCTCGAGCGCGTCGGCGTGGCCAACCAGGCCAAGAAGATGCCTGCCCAGCTCTCCGGTGGACAGCAGCAGAGGGTCGCGATCGCACGGGCTCTCGCCATGGACCCGAAGGTCATCCTGCTCGACGAGCCCACCAGTGCGCTCGACCCCGAGATGATCAACGAGGTGCTCGAGGTCATGATCAACCTGGCTAACGACGGCATGACCATGATCGTCGTCACGCATGAGATGGGCTTCGCCCGCCGCGCCGCCGACCGGGTCATCTTCATGGCCGAGGGCGAGATCGTCGAGGAGACCACGCCCGAGCAGTTCTTCACCAACCCACAGAGCTCGAGAGCGAAGGACTTCCTCTCCAAAATACTTGCCCACTAACCGGTGTGCAGGACGACACAGCAATCAGGAGATACCCATGAGACTCACTAAAGGTCTAATGATTTCGGCCATTGCCCTCGCGAGCGTTCTCACGTTGAGCGGATGTACCGATTCCGCCCAGACGCCCGAGGCCGCACCGGTCGAGGAAACGGTTGAGTTCGAAGCCGGCACCTCCATGGCCGCGTTGAACGAGGCCGGGGCGATCACCATCGGCACCAAGTTCGACCAGCCGCTGTTCGGCCTCAAGGGCCCGGACAACAACCCGGTCGGCTTCGACGTCGAGATCGGCAAGCTCATCGCCGCGAAACTCGGCATCTCCGCCGACAAGATCAAGTGGACCGAGACCGTCTCGGCCAACCGCGAGCCCTTCCTCCAGAACGGCCAGGTTGACCTTGTCGTCGCGACCTACACGATCAACGACACCCGCAAGGAGGTCGTCGACTTCGCCGGACCGTACTACCAGGCCGGCCAGGACCTGCTTGTGCTCGCCGGCAACCCCGACAAGATCACCGGCCCGGAGGACCTCGCCGGCAAGCCCGTCTGCACCGTGAGCGGCTCGACGTCGGAGAAGAACATCGCCGCGTACTCCGACAACGTGATCGCGACCGACACCTACTCCAACTGCTTGGGCCCGCTCCGCAGCGGCGAGGTTGTCGCCGTGACCACGGACAACGTTATCCTGGCCGGCCTCGCCGACCAGAACGCCGGTGAGTTCGAGGTTGTCGACAACCCCTTCACCAAGGAGCCCTACGGCATCGGCCTGAAGAAGGACGACACCGAGTTCCGCACCTTCATCAACGATGTGCTCGATGAGGCGTACGAGGATGGCACGTGGGCCGAAGCCTGGGAAGCGACCGCCGGTACCGTGCTCGAGACCCCGACCCCGCCGGCAGTCGACCGGTACTAGTCGCCGAAAGCAGCACCTGCTGATCGGGGCGGCCGCGCCGCACAGGCGGCCGCCTCGACCAGCACCTTTTTCCTGGTACCCGCACGACCCACCCGCACGACATCCAGATAGTCACTACAGAAGAGGAGGTGAGTTGTGGAAGCAGTCATCGAAAACCTGCCCCTGTTTCTGGAGGGCTTCAGAAATACATTGGGCCTTCTGCTTCTGGCCGGCACGGGAGCGCTCGTGTTCGGCATCATCATCGCTGCCATGCGCATCTCGCCCGTCGCATCCCTGCGCGGATTCGCCACCGTCTACACCGAGATCGTGCGCAACACCCCGCTCACGCTGGTGCTGTTCTTCTGCGCCTACATCCTGCCCTACCTCCAGTTCAGCCCAGGCTACTTCGTGCTCGCCACGATCGGACTCACCGTCTACACCTCGCCGTTCGTCGCCGAAGCCCTGCGCTCGGGCGTCAACGGTGTGCACGTGGGTCAGGCCGAGGCCGCCCGCAGCGTGGGTCTGACCTTCACGCAGACCCTCTCGTTCGTCGTCATGCCCCAGGCGGTGCGCATGGTCATCCCGCCGCTCATCAATGTGTTCATCGCCCTGACGAAGAACACCTCGGTCGCCGGTGCCTTCTTCGTCTTCGAACTCTTCGGCGCCGCCCGTAAGATCACCAACGATCGCGGCGATGAGGTGCTCGCGATCTTGCTCGCCGTCGCAGTCTTCTACCTCCTGGTCACCATCTCGCTCGGCCTGATCGCCGGTCGGGTCGAGAAGAAGGTGGCGGTTCTCCGATGACTTCCGTGCTTTACGACGCTCCGGGCCCCAAGGCCATCTTCCGTTCCCGGCTGTTCTCCGTGGTGGCCGGCCTTGTCATCGCCGCCGGCCTGGTCTGGCTGATCCTGGCGCTGGGTGCGCCCAAGACCAGCGCCAACGGCGCCGTTCAGCCGGGCCTCTGGGACGTCTCCCGGTGGGACGTCTTCGCCGACCGCGAGGTCTGGCGCACGCTCGGCCGCGGAGCGCTGAACACCCTCCGAATGGCCGGCGTCGCCGCCGCGTTCGCCCTGGTGCTCGGTGTGCTGTTCTCCTTCGGGCGCGTCTCCGACACTAAATGGATTCGGATCCCGACCACGGTCGTGCTCGAATTCGTGCGCGGCATGCCCGTACTGCTGATGATGCTTTTCATCCTCCTCGTCTTCTCCACCGGCTCCTTCTGGGCCGGTGTCGCCGCCCTCTCCGTCTATAACGGCGCGATCATCGGCGAGGCGCTGCGGGCCGGCATCAAAAGCCTGCCTCGCGGCCAGCGCGAGGCTGGGCTGGCCATCGGGCTCACGCCCGTGGCAACCCGGTTCCGGATCGAGTTCCCGCAGGCGTTCCGGCAGATGCTGCCGATCATCATCGCGCAGCTCGTCGTGCTCCTCAAGGACACGTCCCTGGCGTTCGTGGTCGGCTACGAGGAGCTCCTCCGCAGCGGGCTGTACAACCTGACGAACTTTTTCGGCAGCCGGTACTCCTTCTCCTTCTTCCTCGTCGTGCTCGCGATCTACCTGACGATGAACCTACTGCTCTCCTGGCTGGCCCGCGTCATCGCCCGCCGCACCGGTTCCAAGTCCGGCGGCGTCACCACGGACACGAAGGCGCCGCCTGAGAAGCCCCTCGATCCCGAGGTGGTCTACCCCGCTGCGCTCGGCAACCAGATGGGCGCCCGGGGGCTTTAGCGGCACTAAACTTATGCCTTGTGTCTGACCCCACTGAGATCTCTGAACCAGTCGTGAGCGCGGCCGTCGACGCCGCACTCGCCGCCATTGACGCCGCGAACGACTCCGCGGCCCTGAAAACCGTGCGCACCGAGCACACCGGCGAGGCCTCCCCGCTGGCCCGACTCAACGCGCTGATGCGCAGCGTGCCGGGCAACCAGAAGGCCGCCGCCGGCAAGCTCCTCGGCCAGGCCCGAGGTGCCGTCGCCCAGGCGTTCGCCGCCCGCGAGGCCGCGATCACCGAGGCTGAGGCAACCGCTCAGCTCGCGGCCGAAACAATCGACGTGACGGCGGCGGCCTCCACCTGGAAGCCCGGCGCGCGGCATCCGCTCACCCTGTTGCAGGAGCGCGTCGCGGATGTCTTCGTCGGCATGGGCTGGGAGGTCGCCGAGGGCCCCGAGCTCGAGAGCGAGTGGTTCAACTTCGACGCCCTCAATTTCGACGAGGACCACCCGGCCCGTGCCATGCAGGACACGTTCTTCATCGACCCACCCGAGGCACACCTGGTACTGCGCACCCACACCTCGCCGGTACAGCTGCGTGCCCTGTTGTCGCGCGAACTTCCCGTTTATGTCGTCGCGCCCGGCCGGGTGTTCCGCACCGACGAACTTGACGCCACGCACACGCCCGTGTTCCACCAGATCGAGGGCATCGCCGTCGACAAGGGCCTGACCATGGCGCACCTGCGCGGCACTCTCGACCATTTCGTGCAGGCCATGTTCGGCCCCGAGGCGAAGGTGCGCCTGCGCCCCAACTACTTCCCGTTCACCGAGCCGAGCGCCGAACTCGACCTGTGGCACCCGACCTTCAAGGACGGCGCCCGCTGGATCGAGTGGGGCGGCTGCGGCATGGTCAACGCCAATGTGTTGCGTTCCGCCGGGATCGACCCGGAGGTCTACTCCGGATTCGCGTTCGGCGTCGGCGTCGAACGGGCATTGATGTTCCGAAATGATGTGAAGGATATGCACGACATGGTCGAAGGCGACGTCCGGTTCAGCCAGCAGTACGGGATGACCGTCTGATGCGCGTACCACTGAGCTGGCTGGCTGAGTTCGTCGACCTGGCCCCGGGCATCACGCCCGAGGACGTGCACGCCGCCCTGGTGAGCGTGGGCCTCGAAGAGGAGGAGATCCACCGCTTCGAGCTGACCGGGCCGATCGTGGTCGGCCAGGTGCTCGAGTTCGTCGGCGAGGAGCAGACCAACGGCAAGACCATCAACTGGTGCCAGGTGCGCGTCGCCGCTGACGGCGAGCTCGCGGCCGACGGCGGCCCGGCCGTGCACGGCATTGTCTGCGGCGCCCACAACTTCGTCGTCGGCGACAAGGTTGTCGTGACCCTGCCCGGCGCCGTGCTGCCCGGTCCGTTCCCGATCGCGCCCCGCAAGACCTACGGCCACGTGTCCGACGGCATGATCGCCTCGGCCCGCGAACTCGGCCTCGGCGACGAGCACGACGGCATCCTGGTGCTCGGCAGCCTCGGCCTCGACCCCGAGATCGGCACGGATGCGATCAGCCTGCTGGGCCTGGACGACACCGCCGTCGAGATCAACGTCACGCCCGACCGGGGCTACGCCTTCTCGATCCGTGGCGTCGCCCGCGAGTACGCGCACGCCACCGGGGCTGCCTTCCGCGACCCGGCGCTCTCCGTCACCGCGGACGCGTCCACGGTCGCCTTCCCGGTCACCATCGCCGATCAGGCCCCGATCCGCGGTCGCGTCGGCGCGAGCGTGTTCGTCACCCGCGCGGTGCGCGGCGTGGACCCCACCCGGCCGTCTCCGGCCTGGTTGATCGCCCGCCTGAAGCTGGCCGGCATCCGTTCGATCTCGCTGATCGTCGACGTCACCAACTACGTGATGATCGAGCTCGGCCAGCCGATCCACGGCTACGACCTTGACAAGCTGGCCGGCGGTATCACCGTGCGCCGCGCAGAACCGGGCGAGAAGCTCGTCACCCTCGACGACGTCACCCGCATTCTCAACGCCGAAGACTTGCTGATCACCGACGAGTCCGGACCGATCGGTCTGGCCGGCGTAATGGGCGGTCAGAGCACCGAGATCGGTTCCGCGACCACGAATGTGCTGATCGAGGCCGCGAACTTCGACCCGGTATCGATCGCGCGCACGGCCCGTCGGCACAAGCTTCCCAGCGAGGCATCCCGCAGGTTCGAGCGCGGGGTGGACCCGGCCGTGGCCGCGGTCGCCGCCGCCCGCGTCGTTCAGTTGCTGGTCGAGCTCTCCGGGGGAGAAGCCGACGGCCTCGGCTCCCTGCACGACGCCACGCCCGACGCCGAGCCGATCTTCCTGCCGACCGGCTTCATCTCCGGCCTGATCGGACTCGACTACACCCGCGAGGAGGTGCGCACCTCGCTGGCCGAGATCGGCGCCTCGATCGAGGAGACCGAGATCGGGCTGAACGTCACCGCCCCGAGCTGGCGCCCCGACCTGACGGACAAGTGGACCCTGGCCGAGGAAGTCGCCCGCATCGTCGGTTACGACCGCATCCCCTCGGTGCTGCCCGTCGCCCCGCCCGGGCGCAGCCTCACCCACGCGCAGACCCTGCGCCGCCAGGTGGCGCAGACCCTGGCGGCCACCGGCCACACCGAGGTGCTCGCGTACCCGTTCGTGGCGGAGAAGTCGAACAACCTGTTCGGGCTGCCCATCGGCCCTGCTGTTCCGCAGATCCGGGTTGCCAACCCGCTCGACGGAGAGGCGCCGTTCCTGCGCACGTCGATCCTGCCCGGGCTGCTGCAGATCGCACACCGCAACCGCTCGCGCGGCCTCACCGACCTGGCCGTCTTCGAACTGGGCTTGGTGTTCCGGCCGGTGGCGGGCATCCGTTACGGCGGCTCCGTCGTGCCGCCCGGCGCGGTGCGCCCGAGCGCGCAGCTGGAGGCCGAGCTCAACGCGGGCATCCCGCCGCAGCCTCTGTCGGTGGCGGTCGTGCTGACCGGCTCCGTCGTGCGGCACCAGCCGGGGCAGCCCGCCGTGGCCGCAAGCTGGCAGCACGCCCTCGCCGCGGTGCAGCAGGTCGCGCTGGCCGCCGGCGTTCCGATCACGGTTCGCCAGGGTTCGCACCAGGCCATGCATCCCGGCCGCACCGCCGAGCTGTTCGTGACGACGGATGCCGGCACGACCTCGGTCGGCTACGCCGGCGAACTGCTGCCCAGCATCGCCCGCGACGCGGACCTGCCCGCGGTCGTCGCGGTTGCCGAGATCGACCTGACCGCCGTGTTCGCGGAGGCCGGCGCCGAGCTGCGCGCCACACCGATCGCCACGATGCCGGCCGCCACACAGGACCTGTCCCTCGTGGTCGACGCCGGCGTGCCGGCCGGCGACGTGCTCCGCACGCTGCTCGAGGGCTGCGGGCCGCTGCTCGACCACGCCGAACTCGTCGACGATTACCGCGGCACGGGCGTGCCGTCCGGACGCAAGTCACTGACGTTCGCGCTGCGGTTCCGGGCGCCGGAGCGCACCCTCACCGCCGCGGAGGCCAGCGACGCCAAACTCGCCGGCGTCGCGGTGGCCGCCGCCCGCTTCGGGGCCACTCTCCGCGAGTAGCGCGAGTAGCGCGAGTGGCGCGAGTGGCGCGAGCTGGCGCCCGCTCCGCGCGCCGAGTGTCACCGCCCGGGCGGCGATTATCGGCGCGAACGGCGATTCTCGGCGCGCGGGGCGGCGCGCTAGGTTGGGAACATGTCTTTTTCGGTGGCGGTGGCAGGTGCGAGTGGTTACGCGGGCGGTGAATTGTTGCGTCTGTTGGCCGGGCACCCCGACTTCGAGGTGCGCACGGTCACGGCGCACAGCACTGCCGGGCAGCGTCTGATCGACGCGCAGCCGCACCTGCGCTCGCTCGCGCACCTCACCCTGGTCGACACGACGCCCGAAACCCTCGCCGGGCACGATGTGGTGTTCCTCGCCCTGCCCCACGGGGCATCCGGTGCCCTCACCGCGCACCTTTCCGCCGACACGCTCGTCGTGGACTGCGGTGCCGACCATCGGCTCGAAAGTGAGAGCGACTGGGCGGCGTTCTACGGGGGCGACTACTTCGGCGCCTGGACCTACGGCGTGCCCGAGCTCCCGGTGGTCGGCGGCACGCAGCGCTTCCGGTTGGCCGGCTCCCGCCGCGTCGCCGCCCCCGGCTGCAACGCGAGCACGGTGGCGTTGGCGCTGGCGCCGGGCATCCGTGCCGGGGTGATCGAGCCCGAAGACTTGGCCGCGGTGCTCGCGGTCGGACCCTCCGGCGCCGGCAAGAGTCTGACGCTGCCGAACCTCGCAAGCGAGATCCTCGGCTCCGCGAACCCCTACGCGGTCGGCGGCGTGCACCGCCACATCCCCGAAATCCAGCAGAGCCTGCGCTGGGCAGGGGCCTCGAACCCGACCATCTCATTCACCCCGGTGATCGTGCCGATGTCGCGGGGAATCCTCTGCACCGCGACGGCCCGTCTCGTGCCCGGCACATCCGGCGCCGCGGTGCGCGCCGCCTGGGAGGCGACCTACGCCGACGAACCGTTCGTGCATGTGCTGCCGGAGGGCCGATTCCCGCGCACGGGCGATGTGCTCGGCGCCAACACCGCGCTGATCGGCCTCGCCGTCGACGAGGCCGTGGGCCGCGTCGTGACGATCACCGCCGTCGACAATCTCACTAAGGGCACCGCCGGTGCCGCCATCCAGTCCGCCAACCTGGCGTTGGGACTGCCCGAGACCACGGGCCTGAGCACGAATGGAGTTGCCCCATGAGTGTCACCGCCCCCGCCGGGTTCGCCGCCGCCGGAGTTACCGCCGGCCTGAAACAGTCCGGCGGGCTCGACCTCGCCGTCGTGCAGAACCTCGGCCCGCTCACCAGCGCGGCCAGCGTTTTCACCAGTAACCGGTGCAAGGCGAACCCGGTGCTTTGGAGCGAGCAGGTCATGAAGGGCGGCCGAGTCAAGGCCATCGTGCTCAACTCGGGCGGCGCGAACTGCTACACCGGCAGCATCGGCTTCCAGACCACGCACGCCACCGCCGAGGCCATCGCCGACCGCTTGGAGATCTCCGCCGGCGAGGTGCTGGTCTGTTCCACCGGCCTGATCGGCGAACAGCTCGACCTCGGCAAGATCACCGCCGGCGTGTGGGACGCGACCCTCGCGCTGCAGGGTGAGAAGGCCACCTCCGACGCCGCCGGCCTGGCCGCGGCGCAGGCGATCATGACCACCGACACCACACCCAAGCAGACCATGCTCGTTTCCGACACCGGCTGGACCATCGGCGGCATGGCCAAGGGCGCCGGCATGCTCGCGCCTGGCCTGGCCACCATGCTCGTGGTGCTGACCACCGACGCCGTGCTCGACTCCGAGCAGCTGGACGTGGCCCTCCGCCAGGCCACCCGGGTCACGTTCGACCGCCTCGACTCCGACGGCTGCATGTCCACCAACGACACTGTCACCCTCCTCGGCTCCGGGGCGAGCGGGGTCACCGCCGACCTGGCCGAATTCACGGATGCCCTGATCGCCATCTGCCAGGACCTCACCCTGCAGCTGCAGGCCGACGCCGAGGGGTCCGCCCACGACGTCGCCATTACGGTGCGGCACGCCGGCACCGAGGCCGACGCCGTCACGGTCGCCCGCGCGGTCTCCCGCAGCAACCTGTTCAAGACCGCGATCTTCGGCAACGACCCGAATTGGGGCCGCGTGCTCGCGGCGGTCGGTACGACGGATGCCGCCTTCGACCCCTACGGCATCGACGTCGCCATCAATGGCGTGCAGGTCTGCACCGCGGGGGAACCCGACCAGCCGCGTGAGCTCGTCGACCTCACCCCCCGCTCGGTCTCCGTGCTGATCGACCTGCACGAGGGCGACGAGACGGCCACCATCTGGACCAACGACCTCACCCACGCCTACGTCGAAGAGAACAGCGCGTACTCGAGTTGAACCCGGTCCACGAAACCCCCGGCGACGAGACGACCCCAGGCGACGAGACGAACAGCCGGGCGGAGGCAGCCGTCAAGGCCGCCACGCTGATTGAGTCGCTACCCTGGCTCAAGCGGTTCCACGACCAGATCATCGTGGTCAAGTTCGGCGGCAACGCCATGGTCAGCGAGGAACTGCAGCGAGCGTTCGCCGAAGACATGGTGTACCTGCGTTATGCCGGCATCCGCCCCGTCGTCGTGCACGGCGGCGGCCCGCAGATCTCCGCGATGCTCGACCGCCTCGGCATCGCGAGCGAGTTCCGCGGTGGCTACCGGGTGACCACGCCTGAGGCGATGGACGTCGTGCGGATGGTGCTCACCGGCCAGATCAACCGCGAGCTGGTCAGCCGCATCAACCAGCACGGCCCGCTGTCGGCCGGGCTGTCCGGCGAGGACGCCGGGCTGTTCCAGGGCCGTCGCCGCGGCACCGTCATCGACGGCGGCGAGGTCGACCTCGGCCTCGTCGGCGACGTGATCGGCGTCGACCCCGAGGCCGTGCTCGCCCAGCTCGCCGCCGGCCGTATACCGGTCGTCTCCTCGATCGCACCCGACACGGATGTCCCGGGCCAGTCCCTGAACATCAACGCCGACGCCGCCGCCGCGGCCCTCGCGGTCGCGCTCGGCGCCGTCAAACTGGTCATCCTGACCGATGTCGCGGGGCTGTACAGCGACTGGCCCAACCACGACTCGCTGGTGTCGGTCATCGACGTGGACTCGCTTCGCTCCCTGCTGCCGGGCCTCGAGTCGGGAATGATCCCCAAGATGACGGCCTGCCTCGACGCGGTCGAGGGTGGCGTCGCGAAGGCGGCCATCATCGACGGCCGGGTACCACACTCGATCCTGCTCGAGGTCTTCACCGGCAGCGGGATCGGAACCGAAGTGGTCCCGGCATGAGCAATACGCACCCAGAATCGAGCACCGCACAGATGGCCGATTCCGGCACCCCCGACTGGCGCGAGCGTTTCAGCGCCGCCATGATGCACACGATCGCACCGCCGCTGGCGATGCTCGTGCGCGGGAAGGGGTGCTACGTCTGGGACGACGAGGGCACGAAGTACCTCGACTTCCTCGCCGGAATCGCCGTGAACTCGCTCGGCCACGCGCATCCGGCTCTCGTCGCCGCGGTCACCGACCAGGTCGGCCGGCTTGCCCACGTCTCGAACTACTTCGCGTCGCCACCGCAGCTGGAACTGGCCGAACGGCTCAAGCGCCTCACCGGTGCGGGACAGGCCGGCCGGGTCTACTTCTGCAATTCCGGCGCCGAGGCCAACGAGGCCGCATTCAAGCTGGCCCGACTGAACACCGACGGTGGCAGCCGAACCCGCATCCTCTCCCTGCACGACTCGTTCCACGGCCGCACGATGGGGGCGCTCGCCCTCTCCGGCAAGCCGGCCATGCGCGAGCCGTTCCTGCCGGTCCCCGAGGGGGTCGAGCACCTCCACGCCACGCTCGAGGGGCTGGACGCCGCGATCGACGAGACCGTCGCCGCCCTCTTCCTCGAGCCCGTGCAGGGCGAGGCCGGGGTGGTCGACCTGCCCGCAGGGTTCCTGCGCCACGCCCGCGAGCTGTGCACCCGAAACGGCGTGCTGCTCATCCTCGACGAGGTGCAGACCGGCGCCGGCCGCACCGGCGAGTGGTTCGCCTACCAGCACGACGGTATCCAGCCGGATGCGCTCACGCTGGCGAAGGGGATCGGCGGCGGCCTGCCCATCGGCGCCCTCGTCACCTTCGGGGCAGCGTCGGAGCTGTTCCAGCGCGGCCAGCACGGCTCAACCTATGCCGGCAACCCGCTCGTCACGGCCGCCGCCAACGCCGTGCTCGGCGCCATCGAGGCCGACGGCCTGGTCGCCAACGCCGCGCGGCGCGGCGAGCAGCTGCGGGAGATCCTCGCCGGCTTCGGTTCCCCCCTCATCGGCGAGGTGCGCGGCCGCGGGCTCCTACTCGGTGTCGGGCTGACCGAACCGGTCGCCACCCGCCTGGCGGCCGCGGCCCAGAGCAACGGCTTGATCGTGAACGCCGCAAACGAGTCCACCATCCGTCTGGCCCCGCCCCTCATCGTCGGCGACGACGAACTGGCCGATTTCGAGTGCCGATTCGGGCTCGCTCTGGCCAGCCTCTAGAGTTGAACGATCTATTCCCCAGAAGCGAAAGTGACACCGTGACCCGCCATTTCCTGCGCGACGACGACATCTCACCGGCCGAACAGGCCGAGATCCTCGACCTTGCCCTGGACCTCAAGCGTGACCGATTCGCGGTCAAACCTCTGGCCGGCCCGCAGACCGTGGCTGTCATCTTCGACAAGTCATCGACCCGCACCCGGGTCTCCTTCGCCGTGGGGATCGCCGACCTCGGCGGCAGCCCGCTGATCATCAGCACCGCGAACAGCCAGCTCGGTGGCAAGGAAACCGCCTCCGACACGGCCCGCGTGCTCGAGCGCCAGGTGGCCGCGATCGTCTGGCGCACCTACGGCCAGGCCGGACTCGAGGAGATGGCCCTCGGCACCACGGTGCCCGTCGTCAATGCGCTGTCCGACGACTTCCACCCCTGCCAGTTGCTCGCCGACCTGCTCACCATCCGTGAGCACCGCGGCGACCTGGCCGGTCAGACCCTCGCGTTCCTCGGCGACGGAGCCTGCAACATGGGCCAGTCCTACCTGCTTGCCGGCGCGACCGCGGGCATGCACGTGCGCATCGCCTCCCCGGTCGGGTACACGCCCACCGACGAGGTCGTCGCGGATGCCGCGGCGATCGCCCTGCGCACCGGCGGCTCCGTGGAGCTCTTCACCGACCCGGTCGCGGCCGTCACCGGCGTCGACGTGGTCGTCACCGACACCTGGGTGTCGATGGGCAAGGAAGAGGAGAAGGCCACCCGCCTGGGTGACCTCGGTCGCTACCGTGTGGACGCCGCCCTGATGGCGCTCGCGAAGCCCGACGCGCACTTCCTGCACTGTCTGCCGGCTGACCGCGGTTTCGAGGTGACCGCCGACGTCATCGACGGCGCGCAGAGCATCATCTGGGACGAGGCCGAAAACCGCCTGCACGCCCAGAAGGCGCTGCTCGTCTGGCTGCTCACCCAGAACAGCGCCTAACGCCCCGGCGGGCGTCACAGCATGACCGTAAACTTGATCAGATCGAATTTTTAGGGAGAACCATGGCTGAACGCGTTGTGCTGGCATATTCGGGCGGACTCGATACCTCGGTTGGCATCGGCTGGCTGAAGGATGCAACTGGCAAAGAGGTCGTGGCCCTCGCCATCGACGTGGGACAGAGCGGCGAGGATATGGACGTCATCCGCCAGCGCGCCCTGGACTGCGGCGCCGTCGAGTCCATCGTCGTCGACGCGAAGGACGAGTTCGCCAGCGACTACGTCGTGCCGGCCCTCAAGGCCAACGCGCTCTACCAGAAGCGTTACCCGCTCGTCTCCGCGCTCAGCCGCCCGCTGATCGCCAAGTACCTCGCCTCCACGGCCAAGGAGCTCGGAGCGAACAGCGTCGCGCACGGCTGCACCGGCAAGGGCAACGACCAGGTGCGCTTCGAGGCCGCCGTCGCCGCCCTCGCGCCCGAGCTCACCTCGCTCGCCCCGGTGCGCGATTTCGCCCTCACCCGGGACAAAGCCATCGAATACGCGGCGCTGCACGACCTGCCCATCGCACAGTCGAAGAAGAGCCCCTACTCGATCGACCAGAACGTCTACGGCCGTGCGGTCGAAACCGGCTTCCTCGAAGACCCGTGGAATGCCCCGATCGAAGACCTCTACACGTACACGCAGGACCCGGCCGTGACTCGCGAGCCCACCGAGGTCGTCATCAGCTTCGACCAGGGTGTTCCCGTCGCGATTGACGGCGTCGCCGTCACCCCGCTGCAGGCCATCGAAATGATGAACCTGCTCGCCGGCAACCAGGGCGTCGGACGGATCGACATCGTCGAGGACCGCCTCGTCGGCATCAAGAGCCGCGAGGTCTACGAGGCCCCCGCCGGCATCGCCCTGATCGCCGCGCACGAAGAGCTCGAGAACATGACCGTGGAACGTGACCTGGCCCGCTACAAGCGCACGGTCGAGTCCAAGTGGGCCGAACTCGTCTACGACGGCCTCTGGTTCTCCGGCCTGAAGCGCGCACTCGACGTGTTCATCGACGAGACGCAGAAGCACGTGACCGGCGACATCCGTCTGAAGATGCATGCCGGCACCGCCGTCGTCACCGGCCGCAAGTCCACGCAGAGCCTCTACGACTTCAACCTCGCCACCTACGACACCGGGGACACTTTCGACCAGTCCATGGCCAAGGGTTTCATCGAGCTGTGGTCGTTGCCGAGCAAGATCTCGGCCCGCCGCGACCTCGCCGGCAAGTAGGGCTGACGTGGCTGGCGACACGGACACGCACGAGAACCGCGCGGGCAAGGCGGGCGCCCTCTGGGGTGGCCGCTTCGCCGGGGGACCGTCGCCGGAACTGGCGAAGCTGAGCAAGTCGACCCAGTTCGACTGGCCGCTGGCTCCCTACGACATCCGTGGTTCCCAGGCCCACGCGCGGGCCCTGGCCGCGGCCGGTTACCTGACCGCCCCGGAACTCGTCGCCATGATCGCCGGCCTCGACACCCTGATGCAGGCCGTGGTCGACGAGAGCTTCCTTCCCGCAGAATCCGACGAGGATGTGCATTCGGCCTTGGAACGCGGCCTGATCGACATCGTCGGCGTCGAACTGGGCGGCAAGCTGCGCGCCGGCCGCAGCCGCAACGACCAGGTCGCCACCCTGGTGCGGATGCTGCTGCGCGACAAGGCGAAGGGCATCTCCGCCCACGTCATCGACCTGATCGACGCCCTGGCGTCGCAGGCCGAAGCGAACGACGAGGCCATCATGCCGGGCCGCACGCATCTGCAGCACGCCCAGCCGGTGCTGCTCGCCCACCACCTGTTCGCGCACTGCTGGCCGCTAGTGCGCGACCTCGAGCGGTTCACCGACTGGAACACGCGCGCCGACTACTCGCCCTATGGGTCTGGTGCCCTGGCCGGCAACACGCTCGGCCTCGACGCCAACCTGGTGGCGGCCGACCTCGGCTTCAGCGCCGTGGTCGAGAACTCGATCGACGGCACCGCGAGCCGCGACCTGGTCGCCGAGTTCGCGTACATCACCGCCCAGATCGGTATCGATCTGTCCCGTCTGGCCGAGGAGATCATCCTCTGGAACACCCGCGAGTTCGGTTTCGTCACCCTCGACGACTCCTACTCCACCGGGTCGTCGATCATGCCGCAGAAGAAGAACCCGGACATCGCCGAGCTGGCCCGCGGCAAGGCGGGGCGCCTGATCGGCAACCTGACCGGTCTGCTGACCACTCTCAAGGGGTTGCCGCTCGCCTACAACCGCGACCTGCAGGAAGACAAGGAGCCAGTCTTCGACTCGATCGAGACGCTCGAGGTGCTCCTGCCGGCCTTCAGCGGAATGATCGCGACCCTGACCTTCCACACTGAACGGATGGCCGAGCTCGCCCCCCAGGGATTCTCCCTGGCCACCGACGTCGCCGAGTGGCTCGTCAAGCAGCAGGTCACGTTCCGGGACGCGCACGAAATCACCGGTTCGCTGGTGAAGTTCGCGGAGCGGAACGGGCTCGACCTGCACGAGGTGGACGACGCCGCGCTGCTCGCGCTGTCGCCGCACCTCACGCCGGACGTGCGCGAGGTACTCACCATCACCGGTTCGGTGTCCCGCCGCGACGGCCAGGGCGGGACCGCCCCGGTGCGCGTGGCGGAGCAGCGCGCGGCGCTCGTCACCCGGGTGCGCGCGCTGGCGGCTGCGCTCGGCATGTGACACTCGCCGACGGCATTCTGGCGCGACCGGCCGTTGAGGTCGCGCCACAGTTGTTGGGCGCGCTGCTCGACCGCGCCGGGGTGCGGCTGCGCATCACCGAGGTGGAGGCCTACCTCGGGCAAGGGCTCGACCCCGGCTCGCACGCCTTCCGTGGCCAGACCCGGCGGAACGCGTCGATGTTCGGCCCGAGCGGCCACCTCTACGCGTACTTCAGCTACGGCATGCACGTCTGTGCGAACATCGTCTGCTCGCCGGGCGGCGAAGCGTCCGCCGTGCTGCTGCGCGCCGGCGAGATCGTCGACGGTGTCGCCGAGGCACGGATGCGCCGCCCCACCTCACGCAGCGACCGCGACCTGGCGCGCGGCCCGGCCCGGCTCACGCTGGCGCTCGGCATCGGGCTGGGAGACGACGGTGCGGACCTCGGTGAGGCGCCGTTCACGCTGACCCTGCCTCCCGAACCGGTCGCTTTCCGCAGCGGACCCCGCACCGGAGTCGGCGGCGTCGGCGGGGGAGCGGAGTATCCGTGGCGATTCTGGATCCCGGGCGACGCGTCGGTGTCGCCGTACCGGCGACATCCGAAGCTGGGCGCTGAGCCCGACTCTCGCTAGGCGCGCGTCGTCGACAGGCGAGCACCGTCGACAGGGTCGGGCGGTCGACAGGCTCGGGCCGTCGCCGGGCTCGCGCCATCACCGGGACCCGCGCTGGGGCATCCGTCGTCATATAAAAGCGGAGATTTTCGGGAAACGCCGGTTCGGGGGCCGACCGGCGTGTCGCGAAAATCTCCGAGGTTACGTCAGCGCGATCGGCACGGATGCCCCGGGTCGCGCGGCAGGTTCGGGTCACCGGATCCCGGCAAGCTCGACCGCCGACCGCCGACCGCCGACCGCCGACCGCCGACCGCCGACCGCCGACCGCCGACCGCCGACCGGCGCCTACGTCAGGGCGATCTGCACCAGGGCGGCGCACGCGCACGCCCAGATCAGGCTCGCCAGCGTGCCGATGATGAACCGCTCCCGGGCCTCGGCCGTGGCCAGCTCGGTGAAGCGGCCGACGCCCTTGATCGCCACGACGACCGCGATGGCCTCCGGGAAGCCCGCCAGGATCGCGCCGGCCACGGCGAGGCGCTCCAGGATTCCGATCATCAATCCACCGCGCAGCACCTCGTGCACGAAAGTGCCGTGCGTTCCGGCCGTCCCCTCACCATCGGGTACACCGGTGGCATCCGGTGCATCCGGTGCATCCGGTGCATCCGGTGCATCCGGTGCATCCGGTGCGCCGGCATCAACCCCGGACGCGCGGCCCGGCTCCGGTGTCACGGGAGCGCCGCCGTTGTCGACCAGGATCCCGCCGTGCTGGCCTTGGGGCACGGAGTTGTTCGTGGCCAGCCTCAGCGCAAGCAGCGCCGCCGGGCCGCCGCCGACCACGGCGAGACCGAGGGCCACCATGCCGAGGAGCACGCCCGACACGGTCGCGCCTCCGGGCGAGGGGAGGGCGGCGATCATCAGGGCCGCAGCGAGGGCGCCGCCGGAGACCGCGGCGAACTGCGGCTTCTGGCGCCGGAACGCGAGGATGGCGAAGACCAGCGAGCCGGTGGTGACGACCAGGAGGGACATCCAGTAGAGGTAGGCAACGATCGGGAAGGACGAGGAGATCATGCGGCAGGGTCCGTTTCGGTCGTGGCGTGCTCGAGGTTCTCCAGCAGCCTAACGAGTGCGGGCTGGGCGGACTGGTCGACCCTCCAGAGGGCGATTCGGATGCGCTGGCTGACGGCGGCGGGGGAAATGCCGAGCTCGGCGGCGATCTCCACCTGGGACATCCCGCTCGCCAGCAGGTCGATGGCCGCCCAGCCCTCCTGCGAGCGACGCTGGCGAAGGAGCAGCAGATTGGTGATGAGTGCTTCCACCCCGTCGGCGTCGAGCAGCGGAGCAGAGCGGCCAGCAGTACGGCCAGCAGTACGGCCAGCGGCCGGATCAACCTCGAGACTGAAACGGGCCTCGGCCTTCTTTGCCCGCGTCACGGCCGCCCGCGCCGCGACGAACGCACCGCCGGAGGCCTGCCGGGTTGTTTCTGGAAGAGGGGTGCGCACCTCGCCGATGCCGAGCCCGATGCTCCAATGGCCCGCGCGATGCAGCGCGAGAACGGCGGCAAGGGCCGTGCCGGCGTCGGGCAGCAGTAGCTGGATCTCATCGCCGGACGTCTGGTCGGGCGGCAGCGTGAACGCCGGGCCGTACGCGGCCATGAGCTCGGCGATCATCTCGCCGGCCCGATCGCGATCGTTGCGGCTGTCGACCTGGTCGGCCGTGATGACGAACATGGGCGGGACCTCCGACGGAGTTGGCGGGCTGATATGAAGCTTCCACGATGAATCTACACTAATTCAGCCTATAGGCTTAATATTTGCCGATCAAGGTGTGGTCCTGAATTCCCGGGCAGCGAGTCGGGCGCTGATATCCTTGGCTCGTGTCAGATCCAGCCATCCTCGCCCTGCAAGCCAACGACCCGACCTTCGACGACGTCTGGGAGGAGATCTCCTGGCGAGGCCTGGTACAGGTGTCCACCGACACCACCGAACTGCGTGAGCTGCTCGCCGGCCCGCCGGTCACGTTCTACTGCGGCTTCGACCCGACCGCCCCGAGCCTGCACCTCGGCAACCTCGTGCAGCTGCTGCTCATGCGCCGGCTGCAGCTGGCCGGACATAAGCCCCTCGGCCTGGTCGGCGGGTCCACCGGACTGATCGGTGACCCGCGCCCCACGGCCGAGCGCACCCTGAACTCTCGGGATGTCGTCGGCGAGTGGGTGGGCTACCTCCAGGCCCAGGTCTCGCGCTTTCTGAGCTCGGAGGGCGACAACGCCGTCACCCTGGTGAACAACCTGGACTGGACCGCCCCGCTCAGTGCCATCGACTTCCTGCGCGACATCGGCAAGTACTTCCGGGTCGGCAGCATGCTCAAGAAGGATGCCGTGAGCGCCCGGCTGAATTCCGACGCCGGCATCAGCTACACCGAGTTCAGTTACCAGGTTCTGCAGGGGATGGACTTCCTCGAGCTCTTCCGCACGTACGGCTGCGTGCTGCAGACCGGAGGCAGCGACCAGTGGGGCAACCTCACCAGCGGTATCGACCTCATCCGCAAGGCGGAGGGGGAGAGCGCCCACGCCATCGGCACCCCGCTGATCACGAACAGCGACGGCACCAAGTTCGGCAAGAGTGAGGGCAACGCGGTCTGGCTCGACCCCACCCTCACCAGCCCGTACGCGTTCTACCAGTTCTGGCTCAACACCGACGATGCCGATGTCCTCAACCGGCTGAAGGTGTTCACCTTCCTCACCCGGTCCGACATCGAGGAGCTCGCGGGTGCCGTGGCGGCGGAACCGTTCAAACGCCTCGCCCAGCGCACGCTCGCCGTGTCCGTGACGAGCCTTGTTCACGGCCGTGCCGCGACGGATGCCGCCATCCAGGCCGCGCATGCCCTCTTCGGCCAGGGTGAGCTGTCCGATCTCGACGAGGCCACCCTCGAAGCCGCGCTGCGAGAACTCCCGAACACGACGACCGCCCCGCACGCCCCCGTGGTGCAGCTGCTGGTCGACACCGGACTCAGCATGAGTCTGAGCGAAGCCCGCCGTGCCATCAGCCAGGGTGGGGTCTATCTCAACAACGTGAAGGTGCTGAGCGATGACCAGACCATCGAGGGTGCCGTGCTTCCCGGGGGAGTGGCCGTGCTCCGCCGTGGGAAGAAGACCTTGGCCGGCGTTTTCGTCGTCTGATTCAGAGACGGATGTCGCCTGGTCGTTCCGCCCCGTTGGGGCGTGACACGCCCGGGCGGTTGCTGGTTTTGACGGTCCGGTGTGTCGGCCGTAATGTATTCAAACGTACCCCACAGGTGCGGAAAGCCGCAGAGCTTCCCGGCCTCATGTGGAACCACAGTTTTTCGCTTCGTCTCATGCTTGTTCCTGTTTCAGGTGGGTGTGGGGGAGGCCTAAGATGGTAACTCTCTCCGGCTGCGTGTTTGGTCTGGTGGGTGGTTGTCCGAGTCGCTTTGGCGCACTTGGAATCGGCTGCTTTCCGTGATTTGACAGGGTGTGGCCGGGCAGCTAAGTTATGTAAGTTGCCTCGAAGCGACAGCCCC